>NZ_JBLYPL010000013.1:0-159989 GCF_051851855.1 Rahnella sp. ATs2
GACGTGCGGTTTGTTACGTTCAAATTTTTCTTTAGACACGGCTATATTCCTTACTCTTGTGCTCTCCCTTCATAGAGAGAGCACGGGATCATTGTGTTTAAAACTGTGGCTTATTTGCCACGAGCTTCAATAACGGCCAGGGCCACGTTATTTGGCGCATCATCATACTTCAGGAATTCCATGGAGTAAGATGCACGGCCTTTGGTCAGTGAACGCAGCTGAGTTGCATAACCGAACATTTCGGAAAGCGGAACTTCAGCATGAATCACAACGCCAGTAGCGTTAGATTCTTGGCCTTTCAGCATACCACGACGACGGCTAAGGTCACCGATGACGTCACCAGTGTTCTCTTCCGGAGTCTCTACTTCAACCTTCATGATCGGCTCAAGCAGAACTGGTTTCGCTTTCTTAAAGCCATCTTTGAAGGCGATAGAAGCGGCCAGTTTAAACGCCAGCTCAGAGGAGTCGACGTCATGGTAAGAACCGAAGTGCAGACGCACGCCCAGATCTACTACCGGATAACCGGCCAGTGGACCAGACTTCAGCTGTTCCTGGATGCCTTTGTCAATCGCGCCGATGAATTCACCAGGAATTACACCACCTTTGATTTCGTTGACAAACTCATATCCTTTCGGATTTGTGCCAGGTTCTAATGGGTACATGTCGATCACAACGTGACCATACTGACCGCGACCACCAGACTGCTTAGCGTGTTTACCTTCAACATCGGTAACTTTAGCGCGGATAGCTTCACGGTATGCAACCTGCGGCTTACCGACGTTAGCTTCAACGTTAAATTCACGACGCATACGGTCAACCAGGATATCCAGGTGAAGCTCACCCATACCTGCGATGATTGTCTGACCAGACTCTTCATCAGTCCAAACGCGGAATGATGGGTCTTCTTTCGCCAGACGACCCAGAGCCAGACCCATTTTTTCCTGGTCAGCTTTGGTTTTTGGTTCTACCGCAACGGAGATTACCGGCTCAGGGAATTCCATGCGTTCCAGGATAATCACGTTATCTGGATCACACAGGGTATCACCTGTAGTCACGTCTTTCAGACCGATCGCTGCAGCGATATCGCCTGCACGAACTTCTTTAATTTCTTCACGCTTGTTAGCGTGCATCTGAACGATACGACCCAGACGTTCACGCTGAGATTTCACTGGGTTAAATACAGTGTCACCTGAATTGACGAGACCGGAATAAACACGGAAGAACGTCAAGTTACCCACGAATGGGTCAGTAGCGATTTTGAACGCCAGAGCAGAGAACGGCTCTGAATCGTCAGAATGGCGAACTGCCGGAGTGTCTTTACCGTCATCCAACAGACCGTTGATAGCTTCAACGTCAGTTGGTGCTGGCAGATACTCAACAACAGCATCCAGCATTGCCTGTACGCCTTTGTTTTTAAACGCAGAACCACAGGTAACCAGGATGATTTCGTTGTTCAGAACGCGCTTACGCAGAGAAGTTTTGATCTCTTCTTCAGTCAGCTCTTCGCCACCAAAGAATTTCTCCATCAGCTCATCAGAGCCTTCAGCAGCGGCCTCAACCAGTTTCTGACGCCATTCTTCAGCCAGTTCTTGCATGTTTGCAGGGATTTCTTCGTATTCGAAGGTAACGCCCTGATCAGCTTCGTTCCAGTTGATAGCTTTCATCTTCACCAGGTCAACAACACCGGTGAATTTCTCTTCCGCGCCGATTGCCAGTTGCAGTGGCACCGGAGTTGCGCCCAGACGTTTTTCAATCTGATCAACAACTTTCAGGAAGTTAGCACCCATACGGTCCATTTTGTTAACGAACGCGATACGAGGAACTTTATATTTGTTTGCCTGACGCCATACGGTCTCAGACTGTGGCTGAACACCACCAACAGCACAGTAAACCATTACCGCGCCATCAAGAACACGCATGGAACGTTCAACTTCGATGGTGAAGTCAACGTGCCCTGGGGTGTCGATGATGTTGATGTGGTGTGGTTCGAACTGCTTAGCCATACCTGACCAGAAACAGGTGGTCGCAGCGGACGTGATGGTAATACCACGTTCCTGCTCCTGCTCCATCCAGTCCATGGTGGCTGCGCCATCATGCACTTCACCGATTTTGTGGTTTACACCGGTGTAGAACAGAACACGTTCGGTAGTGGTTGTCTTACCGGCGTCGATGTGAGCACTGATACCAATGTTACGGTAGCGCTCAATGGGTGTTTTACGAGCCATTTGATTCCTCTATAACTAGGACGTTCAAGTTCAGTTAACCCAAGCGGGTTGGCTTCTTGAAGCGCCCGCTTGGTTAGCATAACTACTGCGAAGTGATTACCAGCGGTAGTGCGCGAACGCCTTGTTGGCTTCAGCCATACGGTGAACGTCTTCACGTTTCTTAACTGCAGTACCTTTGTTCTCTGCAGCATCAGAAAGTTCGTTCGCCAGGCGGAGAGCCATGGATTTATCACCGCGTTTACGAGCAGCTTCAACGATCCAACGCATTGCCAGAGCATTACGACGAACCGGACGGACTTCAACTGGAACCTGATAAGTAGAACCACCTACGCGGCGGGACTTAACTTCGACAGTCGGACGAACGTTGTCCAGAGCGACTTCGAAAGCTTCCAGGTGGCCTTTACCGCTACGTTGAGCCAGGGTCTCAAGAGCAGTGTAGACGATTGCTTCTGCAGTAGATTTTTTACCATCTACCATCAGAATGTTGACGAATTTTGCCAGCAGTTCGGATCCGAACTTAGGATCTGGCAGGATTTTACGTTGACCAATGACGCGACGACGTGGCATGGAAATACTCCGTTGTTAATTCAGGATTGTCCAAAACTCTAAGAGTTTATTTTGACAGTAAAGTGAAAATGTTTGGCCTTACTTAACGGAGAACCATTAAGACTTCGGCTTTTTAACGCCGTATTTAGAACGAGATTGCTTACGATCCTTAACGCCTGAACAGTCCAGCGCGCCACGGACGGTGTGATAACGCACACCTGGCAAGTCTTTTACACGACCGCCACGTATCAGGATCACGGAGTGTTCCTGCAGGTTATGACCTTCACCGCCGATGTAGGAGGTAACTTCAAAACCGTTAGTCAAACGCACACGGCATACTTTACGCAATGCGGAGTTTGGTTTTTTAGGGGTGGTAGTATATACACGAGTACATACGCCACGTTTCTGCGGGCAAGCTTCCAGCGCTGGAACGTTGCTTTTAACAACCTTCGTAGAGCGTGGTTTGCGTACCAGCTGATTAATTGTTGCCATTAAAAAGCTCCTGGATTTTGGTTCATAAACTACTTTGTAAACGCGTGATAAATCGCCCCATAAAAAGCATTAGCTAATATGGGGACGCAGAATTTTAGGGCTGACCTAAGAGGGTGTCAAGAAATATACAGCACATCAGTAAATCACCATGCTGTTTGCTGGGTGTGTTTCTCAGTCAGCGCGACGAATCCAGTATAGTCGATCAATGTGATTTTGTGCGAAATTTGACCAACCAATCCTCTGGCCGCCAGATCCTCGCTGAGAACATAAATCGATTGAACATGCTGGCTGAGCAGATTACACGCCTCGCTGCCATCAAGCGCAGCCAGTACGCCATCCTGCATCAGCAAAAGTGCATCTTCCTGAGCAACCAGCTTAACAATCAATGAGAAATCACATTGTTGCGGGGAACGGGCTAGAGTAAAAAGCATGGAATTTCCTGATTCAAAACGTCATCACCACATCAAAACTGGCCAGTCGCCCGCGAATTTCAGTCGCAGACAACGGCTCCACATCCAGCACCCATTCATGCCCCGCAGATAAACCGCGTGACTTCAGCGAGTCTTCACAGACAAAGCACTGATCGACGTCGTAAAGTGATAACACACCGAATGTGGCAATATAATTACGGGCGAGAATTTTTTCGGGTTGTTGTGCCGGCATGAGCTGAAAAACACCGTCAGCCATAAAAAACACGCCGATATCTTCGGTCAGAGCTGACGTAGCCAGCAGCGCATCAAGGCCTTCTCTTCCCGCTGATGTGCCGTGCGGTCCCTGAGTGAACACAAACGCTATCTTCTTCATTGCCTGTCCCTGCCATAACCCATCAGAACTGCACCATGCGATCGCAGGTCAGCGACGCTTCAGCGAGGCTGCCCAATCCGGTCAGGGCAAAGCCGGCTTGTAAATTCGTCTGGCCGTGGCCCTGATTGTGGGCTTCCGTTTCATCAATGACACCGCGACGTAAAGCCGCTGCCACGCAAACATTGAGAGCAACCTGATGGTCTGCAGCCATACGTTGCCAGGATCTGACCAGATCAAATTCATCCGAAGCAGGTGCAGAAAGCATATTACCGTTGAGGACGCCCTCACGATAAAAAAACACGCTGTCCAGCTGATGGCCACTGCCAATCAATGCCAGTGCGAACTGATAAGCCGCACTGGCTTGTTGTGTTCCGTAAGCAGGGCCGGTTACCAGGAGGCAATAACGCAGTTTCAACGCTCATTCCCCACCAGATCCCCGCTTTTAAACTGGCGGATATACAGGTAAACGGTATGCTTTGAAATATTCAGGCGGTCAGCCACCTGATTGATGGCATCTTTGATATCAAAAATACCCTTTTCATAAAGATTCAGCACAACCTGTCGGTTCTTCGCGTTATTAGAAACAGTGCGGTCAGCGTTCACTTCTTCGATGGTGAATTCCAGCGTTTGCGCTACCAGGTCATCCACAGATGAGGCGAAGTTTACGGAAGAGGCCACTTCCTGAGTTTCAGGCGGCATAAAGGTCTGAATAATTTGCGAGAAAGGTACGTCGAGATTCATGTTGATGCACAGCAGACCAATGACGCGTTGCTCACGGTTGCGAATAGCGATGGTGACTGACTTCATCAGCACACCACTTTTCGCACGGGTGAAGTAGGCTTTGGACACATTGCTGTCCGCACCGGTCATGTCATGCAACATGCGCAGGGCTAAATCGGTAATCGGTGAGCCGATCTTACGGCCGGTATGCTCACCATTTGCAATACGGACCGCTGAACATTTCAGGTCTTCCAGTGAATGCAGAACAATTTCGCAATGCTCACCGATCAGCATCGCAAGCCCGTCCACCACGGCCTCGTATGAAGACAAAATCTCATGATCGACCTGGCTGAACGGACGTTGGTCCAGCAAATCCAGTTCACCGGTTTCGCCAGTTATAAGCGAATTAGACATTGAAGCTACCACCCTCTCTATCGCGCCTTCCAACGGGAGTCAGGACGCATTATTCATCATTCCACGGTCGTTACTGTATCAAAGACACAGAAAAAACGGCCTTGCGATTATATGGATCTGTGACGTTATGCCGGGGAAACAAAAGCGTCAAGTTATCATCATAGAGTAACCTCAATAAAATGAAGGGCGGCCTGTTAGAAAAGTTTAAGGCGAAAAAAAACCGCCGCATTTAGCGACGGTTTTCTGCAACAGCTCAACAGCAACTTAGTTTGCTTTTGGTGCTGCTTCAGCTTCAGCAGGTTTTTCAGCTGCTTTAGGGTCAGCCTTAGGTGCCGCTTTCACATCCAGCAGTTCAACATCGAACACCAGAGTAGAGTTAGCAGGGATCCCCGGGACGCCAGTTTTGCCGTAAGCCAGCGCTGGTGGAATGACCAGCTTGATTTTGCCGCCTTTCTTAATGTGTTTCAGGCCTTCGGTCCAGCCTGGGATAACACCATCAAGACGGAAAGACAGCGGCTCGCCACGGGTATAGGAGTTATCAAACTCAGTACCGTCGGTCAGAGTCCCTTTGTAGTTCACTACAACGGTGTCGCTGTCTTTTGGCGCTGCGCCAGCACCTGGTTTTTCAACCTGATACAGCAGGCCTGATTCAGTCTTCTTCACGCCTTTTTCTTTGGCGAAATCAGCACGGAACTTGTCGCCTTTGTCAGCGTTAGCTTTAGCGTCTTGCTCCATCTTAGCCTGCGCAGATGCTTTCACACGGCCTTCGAAGGTTTGCAGAGTCTTCTCGATTTCCTGATCAGACAGTTTGCTTTTGTTGGCGAACGCATCCTGAACACCGGCGATCAGCTGGTCTTTATCCAGTTTGATACCCAGTTTTTCTTGTTCTTTCAGGGAGTTATCCATGTAGCGACCCAGTGATGCGCCGAGAGCATAAGCAGCCTGCTCGTCATCACTTTTGAACTTGGTCGTGTCTGTTGCTGCCGGAGCAGCTGCAGCAGGGGCAGCGGCTGGCGCGGGTGCAGCAGCGGCCGGTGCTGTGGCTTCAGCAGCCATAACCTGAGTGGCATTCAGGGCGATCGCCATGGTGGTTGCCAGCAGAGTTACTTTAAACAGTGATTTCATCCATTTCTCCAGGACCAGAAGCGTATGACCTCTGGTAATAATTACGAAAGTTCGGCGGTTACTATAACTGTCCGTCTCACGACAAAACAATCTCTATACACGCCATTAGCGTCATATTCAGACCTTTTTTACATCAATTAGTTTCGTCTGCTCCTGAGGAGTCAAAGATAAAGCGCCGCAGAGGTCAGGTAATTAAGCAGGTTTACGGGTAGAATCGCCGGTCTACAATAGAGTATGGGGTTCCGGTCAGTGCTCAACCTGATCAACTTGAGCCGCAAAATGAGGTAATAATTATGGACTCAAACACCGTTGAACAACGTCTGGAGATGCTGGAAAACAAGCTGGCTTTTCAGGAAATTACTATCGAAGAGCTGAACTTGATCGTCACACAGCATCAGCTGGAAATGAGCAGATTGCACGATCACCTGCGCCTTCTGACAGATAAACTCCGCGCCAGCCAGCCATCAATGATTGCCGATCAGTCGGAAGAAACGCCTCCGCCGCATTATTGATACTGTTTCTGACGCAACAAAAAGGCGCCCTTCCGGCGCCTTTCGTTTTTATCACTCAGCAAACAGAGTGATTAGTGGCAACCGCAGCCACCGTTACCGCCACAGCCGCCTTTTTTACCGTGATCATGACCGTGGTCGTGATCATGGTCGTGGCCGTGACCACCGCAGCAGCCTTCGCCGTGTTCATGGTCGTGACCATGATCGTGGCCGTGTTCGCCGTGAACGTGGCCGTGAGCCAGTTCTTCTTCAGTTGCTTCACGGATTGCCACCACTTCGACGTGGAAGTTCAGATCCTGACCTGCCAGCATGTGGTTGCCGTCGACAACAACGTGGTCGCCGTCAACTTCAGTGATTTCTACAGGAACCGGACCCTGATCGGTGTCAGCCAGGAAACGCATACCGACTTCCAGCTCATCAACACCCATGAACACGTCTTTAGGCACGCGCTGAACCAGGTTTTCGTCGTAGTTGCCGTAAGCGTCGTTGGCGCCAACATGCACATCAAAAACGTCACCAATGGCATGACCTTCCAGCGCAGTTTCCAGACCGGAGATCAGGGAACCATGGCCGTGCAGATAATCCAACGGCGCGCTCACCGGAGATTCATCAACCAACACACCGTCTTCTGTACGTACCTGATATGCCACGCTGATGACCAGGTCTTTTGCTACTTTCATGATAACTCCTACCGTTGGAAACTCAATTTGTTGTCTGCGGGCGTTTCATAACACACGCAACTTCGCTTAAGGCTAATTCAGTGACGGCCACTTTTCGATGAGATCATCCTGAAAAGTGCGACCGGATAAATTTGGCGAAGAGTGTAGCGGAAATCCGCGTCTCTGTACTACCAGCATAAAAAAACACGAGCAAGAACGCTACTTCGGATCGAAAATACCAATCACCTGCTCTTCCGGCCGTAGCCTCTTGCTGACCTGTGCATCCGTCTGACGCTGATGGTGCCCGCACTTCACACACTCCACCACTTCGACCTGATCTTCCTGCCATAAAGCCAGCGTATCCATCGCCTTACATTTCGGACATACCGCACCAGCGATAAACCGTTTACGGGTTGTAGCCATGTTACTTCTCCTGAAATCTGCGACATTGCGTCCGGTCATTTTTCATTCAGACGGCAACATTATTTTTTCGCCAGCCGGACTATTCGTCATCGTCCCAGCCATCAAGCTGACGACGTTCGTTGTGCATTTCGCTCTGGAAGATATCCTCCAGTTCGCGCCGCGCTTCTTTCACACGGGAAATCTGCGCCACATCGCCGCGGTTTTGCGGCACCAGTTCACGTAGCATCCGCATATCAAGACGACGGAAATGTTGTTGGGCACGGTACGCACTGTGCGGATGCATACCCAGCGTGACCAGCGCCTTTTTGCCTAATTCCAGCGCACTGGAAAACGTCTCGCGGGAAAAATTCGCCACACCGGCCTGCAACAGTTCATGCGCTTCAACACGGCCACGGGCGCGTGCCAGAATATTCAGATGAGGAAAATGCTGCTGACACAAATGCACGATGGTCATGGTGTCCGCAGGCTCATCACACGTAATCACAATCGATTTGGCCTTTTCAGCACCCGAAGCCCTGAGCAGTTCCAGTTCGGTCGCATCGCCGTAATACACTTTATAACCGTAAGTCCGCATCAGCCCGACGGCGCTGATATCACGCTCAAGCACCGTGATGCGCATTTTATTGGCCATCAGCAAACGTCCGATCACCTGTCCGAAACGTCCGAACCCGACAATAATCACCTGCGGTTCGTCATCCTGCACAAAATGCTTTTCGTCACTTTCTTCGCCGTCGTTGTAGCGTCGTACCAGGATGCGGTCGACCCACTGCATCAGCAACGGCGTGGTCATCATTGATATCGTCACCACGACCAGCAACAGCGAAAGCTGCGACGAGGAAATCACTTTCTGCGCACCAGCCGCCGAAAACAGCACGAAAGCAAATTCCCCCCCCTGACTGAGCACAGCAGAAAACTGCAAGCGTACCGATGTCCGCAGACCAAATATGCGGGAAAGCCCGTACAGCACCGCGCCTTTGACCGTCACCAGAATCATCACGCCTACCAGCACCAGCAAAATATGGGTATACAGCACGCCCAGATTCAGCGCCATGCCGACAGAAATAAAGAACAGCCCGAGCAGTAACCCCTTAAACGGCTCGATAGCGATTTCCAGTTCGTGCTGATATTCGCTTTCAGCCAGTAAAATCCCGGCGATAAACGTTCCGAGCGCCATCGAAAAGCCCAGCGTATCCATAAACAGCGCCGAACCAAGCACCACCAGCAGTGCGGCGGCGGTAAACACTTCACGCACGCCGGAAGCCACAATCAGCCGGAAAATCGGCCGCAGCAGATAGCGTCCGCCAATCAGCATGCCGCCAAAGGCCAGCACTTTCAGGCCGATCATCTCCCAGTTATTGCTGCCTTCCGAACCGCCCGCCAGAATCGGGATCAGCGCCAGCGCCGGGATCACCGCGATATCCTGGAACAGCAACACGGCGAAACCCAGCTGACCGCCTTCGTTACGCGTCATGCCTTTGTCGCGCATCAGTTGCAATGCCATCGCCGTGGATGACATCGCCAGCCCGATACCGCCAATCACCGCGGCTTGCCAGGAAAACTTCGTCAGATACAACAAACCGCCGAGCACCAGCGCAGTCAGGATCACCTGCCCGGCGCCGACACCAAAGATTTGCCGCCGCAGCGCCCACAGTTTTCCGGGGTTCAGTTCCAGCCCGATGATAAACATCAGGAAAACCACGCCCAGTTCGGAGAAGTGCAGAATTTCATCCACGTCGCGGATAAAGCCCAAGCCCCACGGACCGATGGCAATACCGGCCAGCAAATAACCCAGCACTGCGCCAATGCCTAAACGCTGTGCCACCGGCACCGCCACTACGGCAGCGAACAAAAACAGCAGGATCGCCATGGGAATATTCGAAACATCCATCAGGCAATTCCCCCCTGCGGTAACGGCGATTTCAGCCATTCGCCGTAAGCTTCGGCATGGCTTTGCAGCACATCCGGTTTCTGACGGCGCGCCCAGTAAATGATGATGGGCGTCATCCAGTGCATATGGCACATAGCAGACGTCAGCTCGAATGGCCGCATAATGTCGGACATCGGATAACGGTTATAACCGCCCGCCCGGTACGCACCTTCCGGTTCACCCGTGGTGACCACCGAACGCCAGTACTTGCCGTTAAGCGCATTACCGCCTGCCCCGCTGGCAAAACCACGCGCCAGCACGCGATCCATCCACTCTTTCAACAACGCCGGACAGCTGTAGGTATAAAGAGGATGCTGAAAAACAATCACCTTATGATCGCGCAGCAGTTGCTGCTCACGATGAATAT
This sequence comes from Rahnella sp. ATs2, assembly GCF_051851855.1. Classification (NCBI taxonomy): domain Bacteria; kingdom Pseudomonadati; phylum Pseudomonadota; class Gammaproteobacteria; order Enterobacterales; family Yersiniaceae; genus Rahnella; species Rahnella sp. ATs2. Next base: position 10,212 of record NZ_JBLYPL010000013.1, read on the forward strand.
CAATAAAAAAATCAGGATAGTGGGCGTACAAATCATGCACGGTGACATGTTCAAGCTGTTGAGCTTGTTGCAGTAAAATGCGGTTGGCGACCGAATCGGGTGATTCCGGATGGGCATACAGCAGCAAAACCTTTGGTGGCTGCGACATCAATACCTCCAAAGCGTCGTCAGGGTGCGGTTTTTCCGTTACCATGCTTCGCAAAGACAAAATGGGACGCGATACGTCTTGTTTAGATCATTATCATGACAATTTAACATACTCTCAACACGGCGCTTTATGATTGTTTTCTCCTCCTTACAAATCCGACGCGGCACCAATGTGCTGCTGGACAACGCGTCTGCGACCATCAATCCCGGCCAGAAAGTCGGGCTGGTGGGCAAAAATGGCTGCGGTAAATCCACCCTGATTTCCCTGTTAAAAGGTGAAATGAGCGCCGATGCTGGCAACCTGACGTTTCCGTCTAACTGGGCGCTGGCCTGGGTGAATCAGGAAACGCCTGCGCTGGACGAACCGGCGATAGAGTATGTTATCGACGGCGACCGCGAGTTCCGCCAGCTGGAAGCACAATTACAACAAGCCAACGAGCGGGATGACGGCCATGCCATCGCCACGCTGCACGGTAAGCTCGACGCCATTAACGCCTGGACCATTCCTGCTCGCGCGGCCAGCCTGCTCAGCGGGTTGGGCTTTACCCAGAATCAGTTACAGCAGCCGGTGAAATCCTTCTCCGGTGGCTGGCGTATGCGCCTCAACCTGGCGCAGGCGCTGATTTGCCGTTCTGATTTACTGCTGCTCGACGAACCGACCAACCACCTGGATTTAGACGCGGTGATCTGGCTGGAAAAATGGCTGAAAAGCTACACCGGCACGCTGGTGCTGATTTCCCATGACCGGGATTTCCTCGACCCGATCGTCGATAAAATACTGCATATCGAACAGCAGTCGCTGAACGAATACACCGGCAACTACTCGTCCTTCGAGCGCCAGCGTGCGACCAAACTGTCGCAACAGCAGGCATTGTTTGAAAGTCAGCAGGAAAAAGTGGCGCATCTGCAAAGCTACATCGACCGGTTCCGTGCACAGGCGACCAAGGCCAAGCAGGCGCAAAGCCGTATCAAAATGCTGGAGCGTATGGAGCTGATTGCGCCGGCACACGTCGACAATCCTTTTCATTTTAGCTTCCGATCGCCGGAAAGTTTGCCCGATCCGCTGCTGCGCATGGAAAAAGTCAGCGCCGGTTATGGTGACACCACCATTCTGGAGTCGATCAAACTGAATCTTGTGCCGGGATCACGTATCGGCTTACTGGGCCGTAACGGTGCCGGTAAATCCACGCTGATCAAACTGCTCGCAGGCACCATGCCACCGCTTCAGGGCGATATTGGCCTGGCGAAAGGCGTTAAGCTTGGTTACTTCGCCCAGCATCAGCTGGAGTTTTTGCGCGCTGAAGATTCACCGTTGCAACATCTGGTGCGTCTGGCGAACAAAGAAACCGAACAGCAACTGCGCGATTATCTCGGCGGATTTGGTTTCCACAGCGATAAAGTGACGGATCCGACCGGGCGTTTCTCCGGGGGCGAAAAAGCGCGTCTGGTGCTGGCCCTGATTGTCTGGCAACGCCCTAACCTGCTGCTGCTCGATGAACCGACCAACCACCTGGATCTCGATATGCGTCAGGCGCTGACCGAAGCCCTGATCGACTTCGAAGGCGCGATGGTTGTCGTCTCGCATGACCGTCACTTACTGCGTTCTACCACCGACGATTTGTATCTGGTTCACGGCGGCAAAGTGGAACAGTTCGACGGCGATCTGGAAGATTACCAGCAATGGCTGATGGACATTCAGCGTCAGGAAAGCCAGCAGGATGCACCGGCCAAAGACGGCGGCGTTAACAGCGCGCAGTCGCGTAAAGACCAGAAACGTCGCGAAGCCGATTTCCGTAATCAGACTCAGCCGCTGCGTAAGCAAATCACCAAACTCGAAACCCAGATGGAAAAACTGAGTACCGAGCTGGCGGCTATCGAAGAGCGTCTGGCTGATTCCGCGATTTACGACAACAGCCGTAAAGCCGAACTGACTGAATGTCTGCAACAGCAGACCAAAGTCAAAGGCGCGCTGGAAGAAACGGAAATGACCTGGCTCGATGCACAGGAACAGCTGGAAGACATGTCGAAGGCGTTTGATCTCGACTAGTTGATCGTTCGGTAAGAAATGAGAAAGGCGCCACGACGGCGCCTTTCTTTTGTCTGCAAATCAGTGCCAGATCAGCAACACACAGGCGGCGGTCAGAATCCCCATCGCGATATTGAAGGTGTGCCACGCACGCTTGCTGCGCAGCAGACGGCCAATGACGGTACCGAACCCAAGCCAGATAATCCCGGAAACCAGATTCACCAGGAACATGCCGAGGCTGATACCGGCAATCGAATGATTGTAAGCCGCCCCCGCCAGACTGAAACTCGCCACTGCGCCCAGCCCCATCAGCCACGCTTTCGGGTTGAGGAATTGCAGCAACCAGCCCTGATACATGCGGATGGGTTTCGGTGGCGGTGCGCCAGTTTCCAGTTTTTCATAGGCCGACGTCGCAATTTTCCACGCCAGCCACAGCAGATACAGGCTGCCGGCAATTTTGAGGAAAAGGTGTAACGCGGGATAAACCGTGATCAGGCCGCCAACGCCGAAGGCCACCAGCAGCAAAATACTTTGCATGCCGAGCATAATGCCGATCATCAGCCAGATTGAGCGGAAGAAACCAAAGTTAGCGCCAGATGTTGTTAACAACATATTGTTCGGGCCTGGGGTGATTGCAGCGACCCATAAAAATCCGAGCATCGAAAAAAATAAACCAAGTTCCATTTAATTTGGGTACTCCGACCCGAAAGATGTGCGATAGCATTGAAGCTAACAGCGTGATATTGATCGCACAAGAGCCTCTTAAGAGAAATTTATTCATCTTATGGTTGAATCCTTTCGTCCCCTGCGCGGGGCCAGTAATCCTCACATCCAGACGTTGTTACCACGGCTGGTGCGCCGTCATGCAAAACTCAAACCTCACTGGCAAAGACTCGATACGCCGGACGGAGATTTTCTCGATTTAGCCTGGAGCGAAGACCCCGAACAGGCGCGTGATAAACCGCGCATGATCTTGTTTCACGGACTGGAAGGCAGTTTCTACAGCCCTTACGCCCATGGCTTATTGCAGGCGTGGAAAGACAAAGGCTGGCTCGGCGTCGTGATGCATTTTCGCGGATGCAGCGGCGAACCGAATAAACTTCAGCGGATTTATCATTCCGGCGAAACCGAAGATGCACGTTTTTTCATTCGCTGGCTCAATGAAACCTATGGCGAAGTGCCGACCGGCGCGGTAGGCGTCTCGCTAGGGGGTAATATGCTGGCCTGTTATCTCGGGCAGGAAGGTGAAAACTGTACGCTTAGAGCGGCGGTTGTGGTGTCTGCGCCGCTGATGCTTGAGCCGTGCGCTTACCGGCTGGAGCGCGGTTCATCGCGCATTTATCAGCGATACCTTCTCGATCAGCTCAAAGGCAATGCTTCGCGCAAACTGGCGAAATATCCGGGCACGTTGCCAGTGACGCTGGCGCAGCTGAAATCCATGCGCCGCATTCGTGAATTTGACGATGCTATCACTTCAAAGGCGCACGGGTTTACCGACGCGCTGGATTATTACCGCCGTTGCAGCGGTCTGCCGTTGCTGTCGCAGGTCAGAACGCCGCTGCTGATTATCCATGCCAAAGACGACCCATTTATGACGCCGGAAGTGATCCCGAAAGCAGAGGATTTGCCGGCTTGCGTGGAATATCAGTTAACTGAACATGGCGGACATGTCGGTTTCGTCTCCGGCAGCTTACGTCATCCGCAAATGTGGCTGGAACAGCGCATTCCGGCCTGGATCGCCCCGTTTTTAGAAACAAAGACAAAGGAACCAACAAAGTGATTATTCCCTGGCAGGAACTGGACGCCGAACTGCTCACCAGCGTGGTGGAATCCTTCGTATTGCGCGAAGGCACCGATTATGGCGAGCAGGAGCGATCTCTGGAACAGAAAGTCGACGACGTAAAACGTCAGCTGAAAAGTGGCGAGATCGTGCTGGTCTGGTCAGAACTGCATGAAACGCTGAACATTATGCCGCGCGGTCAGTTCCGCGCCGGACAGGAAGAAAACCCGCAGGACTGGTAAACACGATCATAAAATGGATTTGGACAGCCTGTCCCTCAGCGAATAATTATGGTAACAATGGGATTAATTATGCGCTTTGTTTCCGCCTACCCTGAATGACCTGAAGGGCAATATGGCGTGACGTTTAAGGAGTAAGCCCGACTATGTCAGCAAAACATCCTGTTATAGCAGTTACCGGCTCCAGCGGAGCAGGCACCACCACCACCAGCCTGGCATTTCGTAAAATATTTCAGCAGCTTGGCCTGCGTGCGGCTGAGCTGGAAGGCGACAGCTTTCACCATTTCACCCGCCCTGAAATGGATGCGGCAATCCGCAAAGCCCGTGACCTCGGGCGTCACATCAGCTATTTCGGACCGGAAGCCAACGACTTTGGTCTGCTGGAAAAAAGTTTTATCGAATACGGTAAAACCGGTACCGGTCGTTCGCGCAAGTATCTGCATACTTATGACGAAGCGGTTCCCTACAATCAGGTGCCGGGCACCTTTACGCCGTGGCAGGCGCTGCCGGAACCGACTGACATTTTGTTCTACGAAGGCCTGCACGGCGGCGTTGTCGCAGACAAAATTGACGTTGCCGCGCAGGTTGATTTACTGGTCGGCGTGGTGCCCATCGTTAACCTTGAATGGATTCAGAAACTGGTGCGCGATACCGGCGAGCGCGGACATTCCCGCGAAGCAGTGATGGATTCTGTGGTGCGTTCGATGGATGACTACATCAGTTACATCACGCCGCAGTTCTCGCGCACGCACATCAACTTCCAGCGCGTACCGACAATCGATACTTCCAACCCTTTTGCCGCTAAAGCCATTCCTTCACTGGATGAAAGCTTTGTGGTGATCCACTTCCAGGGGCTGGATGACATTGATTTCCCGTATCTGCTGGCGATGTTGCAGGGTTCGTTTATCTCGCACATCAAAACGCTGGTGGTGCCGGGTGGAAAAATGGGGCTGGCGATGGAACTGATTATGGCGCCGCTGGTGCAGCGCCTGATGGAAGGGAAAAAGATCGAGTAACGGACTCAGGCGTCGTTCATCAGCAACTGACGGATAAACCCGACATGCAGCGCGACGCCAGTCTGTAACGCCTCTTCATCGAGACGAAAACGCGGATTATGTACGCCGTAAGTCGCGCCAATTTTTTCATTCCCGCTGCCAATAAACAGAAAACACCCCGGCACTTTTTGCTGGTAGGAAGAGAAATCCTCTCCGCCAAACAGCGGCTGAGTAACTTCGCGCAGCGCCTGCGGTCCCAGCGTTTTTTCAATCACCTGACGCGCTATCGCACAGGCCTCAGGATGGTTGTCACCGTTCACATAGCCGCGTGTCCAGCGCAGTTCGTATGTTGCGCCATGCGCTGCAGTAATTCCGGAAATGATCTGCTCCATCACCTGCGGCACCTGTTCGCGCACGTTGCTGTGATGCGTCCGCAGCGTTCCGGCGAGCTTCACCCGCTCCGGGATCACGTTATAACTTTCGCCCGTCTGGAAGGTTGCGATAGTCAGCACCGGCACCTGAAGCGGATCAATACGGCGCGCCACAACGTTTTGCAGTGCGGTGACGACTTCCGCGCCGATCACCACCGGATCGATACACAAATGCGGCATAGAACCGTGGCCGCCTTTGCCGGTAATGGTGATGTCGAAATTATCCGTTGAGGCACAGAATACCCCCTCTTTCAGCCCCACTTCACCGGTCGGAGAATTAGGCATCACGTGCAGGCCAAAGATTTTCTCAACGCCATCCAGCACGCCTAAATCCACCAGTTCCTGCGCCCCGCCCGGTGGCACTTCTTCGGCATGCTGGAAGATAAACCGCACAGAACCATGCAACTCAGACTGACATTGGGTCAGCACTTTTGCCGCACCCAGCAACATTGCGGTGTGAGCATCATGACCACAGGCGTGCATCACGCCGGGGACCGTTGAGCAGAAAGGTTCATCGTTCTCCTCCTGAATCGGCAGGGCATCGATATCCGCCCGCAGCGCATATACCGGCCCCGGATGCGCCCCTTTCAGATCGGCAATCACGCTGTTGGGCGTCAGATGTGTCAGGGTCAGACCGCCGAAACTTTCCAGTTGCTGAGTAATGTACGCCGCCGTTTTATGCTCCTGAAAAGAGAGTTCAGGATGGGCATGAATATGTCTGCGCCAGCGCAGGACGTCCGCTTTGACTTCAGCCAGCATTGCTTCGAAATTAAAAGTCATCACTCTTCTCCTCAGTTAAGCCACATCGCGCATTGGCGCACGAGGTTTTATTGCCAGCGGCAGGATAGCCAGACCGGCCACCCCCATCGCCAGCGCCAGAAATACAAATGTAGAAAGGTAACCGTGGCTGGCGGTGATGAGATATCCCATCGCAATCGGCGCCACAAATCCGCCGAGAGTCCCGCCGGTATTAATGATCCCCATCGCCGCGCCCATGACGTCAGAAGGCAGGCGTTTCATCGGCAGCGTAAAGACGGTCACAAAGGACGCCATCAGGAAAACGTAGCCGAGGAACAGGAACAACCCGGCGGTAACCGCCGATGCCGACGTAAACACCAGCCAGATACACAACGCACTGAGCAGTGCGCAGCAGAAAATCACTTTCGGCTCTTTGCCCTGCATATAGCGTCCGACCAGCCAGCCGGTTGCCAGTGAAGAAATCCAGATACCCAGCCCGCCGGTCGCGACCACCATGCCTGACACGTCGAGTGACATACCGCGCTGCTGGACCAGATATTTTGGCAACCACGCCATCAGGCCGTAAGACGGAATGTTGATGCAGAAAATTGAGACAAACAGCAGCAGGACAATCGGGTTTTTCAGCAACTCCCGATAACCAGTTTTCGCGCCGGTACGGGCTTGTGCTTCCGGCGGATTGGGCACAAAAATCACAATCGCTACGGCGATGGCAAAAGCCAGCAATCCGAGAATGGAGAACGATCCGCGCCAGCCAAGATGATCCAGGCTGTAAACCGCAATCAGCGGTCCGGCAGTCATCGCCAGTCCGGCGGAAGACAGCAAAATCGACTGCGCAAAGGTTCGCTTCTCAACTGCGAAATTAGACACTACGGCTTTGGCGCAGGACGCAGGATAGCCGGAATGGCCGACGCCGGAGAGAAACCGGAACGTGACCAGTAATCCCAGGCTGAGGCCCAGCGTTCCGAAACACAGCGCGAAGCCGCCCAGCAAGAACAGCGACATGCCGAGCACTTTTTTGTAGCCGAACCGGTCATTCAGCCAGCCCGCAGGGATCTGAAACAGCGAATAGGCCAGGAAGAAAATGCCGGTGATATACCCCAGCTGTTCAGGTTGCAGATTAAATTCGCGCTCGATGGGCAGCAGCGCAAAGCCCATCACTGTTTTATCGATATACACCACGGCATAACCGACAAATAGCAGGAAGATCATCAGGGAACGACTTTTCATAGCGGATATCCCTTTTTGTTATCACCACGTCAGATTTTCTCACTGCCGGATGAATCGTAAAATGCGACATGCATCACGTAATCAACTGAATAACAACATATTATTTTTCGCGATCCTGACGCTATCAGCTTTACAGCGTGACCATAAGATGCAATTTTTGGGCGGGTGATGCTTTTTACTGATAGGGATCGTGATGCGCTATTTGCCGAAATTGCAGCAACTGAAGGTATTCCAGCAGGTTATCCGCAGCGGCAGTATTCGCGGCGCGGCGCGGGCGTTGAATCAGTCACAACCGGCGGTCAGCAGAACATTGCGTGAACTGGAACAAACGCTCGATACGCAGCTGATCGTGCGTGGCAATCAGGGGATGACGCTGACCGAAACGGGGCGGGCATTTGCACAGCGTATGCAATTTATCCTCGAAGAGCTTGAGCGCGCCGCCGATGAAATTCGCCAGATCGAACAATATTCGCAGGGCTCCGTCGCCATTGGATTTTCATCGCTGCTGGCGCTGACGGTTTTTCCCGGACTGGCAGGAGAATTTAAGACGCAGTTTCCGCAGTCCAAACTGCTGATCAAAGAAGGGCAACTTTCCACGTTATTACCTGCACTGCGCGAAGGGAAACTGGATTTCGCGGTCGGTACCGCCGGGCCGGGATTTCCGCTGGAAGATCTGGTACGTGAGCCACTGTTCAGCGCACCTTTCTGCGTTATCGCCCGGCGTGGACATCCGCTGGCAGGCTCCACAACTCTGGAGGAATTACAGGATGCGCGCTGGCTGTTGCCCGAAACGGATATGGGGTATTACCAGCAAATCAGGGTATCGATGGGAGGATTTCATCAGCCGGCAGCGGAAATGCCGGTGCATACAGATTCGGTGGTGTGCGGGCTAAATATGGTGTTGCAGTCTGATTATCTGACCATTGTGGCGCGGGCGATGAAAGCGCCGTTCGGATTGCAGGACAGGCTGAGTGTGCTCAATATCGATACCCTGCCGCAGGCGGAATATTGCGTGCTTTACTCGCAAAAATCGCCGCTGACGTTTGCCGCGCGGCGATTTTTGGATTTATTGCGCAGCCAGTGCCACGCGTATGACTGGTCGTAACTTATTCGACGCTGATCACTTCAAAGCTGTGCGTGATGGTCGCCGCTTTGCCGAGCATCAGGGACACAGAGCAGTACTTTTCCGCAGACAGGCTAACGGCACGTTCGACAATCTTATCGGTGAGATCTTTACCGGTGACGATAAAATGCAGATTGATGTGCGTGAACAGGCGCGGCGCTTCTTCGCGGCGTTGTGAGGTCAGCTTGACTTCACAATCACGCACGTCATTACGGCCTTTTTGCAAAATAGACACCACATCAATCGCGCTGCAACCGCCTGCGGACATCAGCAGCATTTCCATCGGGCTGGGTGCTTTATCGCCCGCATTACCATCCATAGAAATCTGGTGGCCTGACGCTGACTCGCCTAAAAACGTCAGCCCTTCTACCCATTTTACGCGTGCGTGCATGAACTATTCTCCCGGTGAATAAACTCGTCGAATTCCGCTCCCAGAGTACCCTTTCACCTAAAATCTGGCAACGTAACCCGATCGCCATCATGCTGAAGCGAGACAACAGAAGACAGCATTGCAAACCTGTGCTACAAACAAAGCCGAAACATACTTTCCAGTGAATTGCGGTGACGGTTTTCGCGGTTTAAGAACAGAACCCACGGTGATAACGGCAATAATCAGGCTGTTTCACTCCGACACCCGCTTGCAGCATTTCTGGGGAGTTATATGCTGAAAGGGCGCTTTTTTTATGAAGTGCCGTACAGGGAACTCTGAGCCCTGTGATTTTGGGCAGCGATAACAACAGAGGATAATAGCAAATGGTTCTCGGCAAGCCACAAACAGACCCGACTCTTGAATGGTTCCTGTCTCACTGTCATATACATAAGTATCCTTCTAAAAGTACGCTGATTCACCAGGGTGAAAAAGCCGAAACGCTTTACTACATCGTGAAAGGGTCAGTTGCTGTCCTTATCAAGGATGAAGAAGGCAAAGAAATGATACTGTCCTACCTTAACCAAGGTGACTTCATCGGCGAGCTGGGACTCTTCGAAGAAGGTCAGGAACGTAGTGCGTGGGTTCGTGCAAAAACTGCCTGTGAAGTGGCTGAAATTTCTTATAAAAAATTCCGCCAGCTGATTCAGGTTAACCCGGATATTCTGATGCGTCTTTCCGCGCAGATGGCAAACCGTCTGCAAGTGACGTCAGAGAAAGTCGGCAACCTGGCCTTCCTCGACGTAACAGGGCGTATCGCTCAAACTCTCCTTAATCTGGCTAAACAGCCTGATGCGATGACCCATCCGGACGGGATGCAAATCAAGATCACCCGTCAGGAAATCGGCCAAATCGTCGGTTGTTCACGTGAAACAGTCGGACGTATTCTCAAAATGCTTGAAGATCAAAGTCTGATCTCGGCACACGGTAAAACGATTGTCGTTTACGGCACACGTTAATCCCTTAAAAATCGGCGCGGCAGAATACTGTCGCGCCTTTTTTATGGGCTAAGCTTTATCCATGACGCTATGGCGAAGACTGTTTTACCATCCGGAAGTTAACTACGCGCTGCGCCAGACGCTGGTGTTGTGCCTGCCCGTTGGTATCTGCTGGTTGTTCGGCAATCTGCAAATGGGGCTGCTGTTCTCTCTTTGTCCTGCCTGCTGCAACGTCGCGGGCCTCGATACTCCGCATAAACGCTTTTTCAAACGCCTGATAATTGGCGGAACGCTCTTTGCCGTGAGCAGCATTCTGTTGCAAGTGATGCTGGAAAGCTGGCACATTCCCCTGCCGCTCATCATGTTGTCGCTGGCATTACTGCTTGGCGTGACCGGCGAAATCAGCCCGTTGCATGCGCGGCTGTTGCCCGGCGCGCTGGTGGCGACCATCTTTACACTGAGTATGGTCGGCGTTCGCCCGATATGGCAGGCGCCGGTGCTTTTCGCCGCCGGTACGGCCTGGTACGGATTATTTAACTGGGCGTGGTTTCGCATATCGGAAGAACAGCCGATGCGCGAAACGCTCAGCCAGCTCTATCTGCAACTCGCGGATTACTTCGAAGCTAAATACAGCCTGCTGACGCAACACACCGATCCTGAAACCGCGTTACCCCCGTTGCTGACGCGCCAGCAGCAGGTCATCGACCTGATTGCCCTGCTCTATCAGCAACTGCACATGCTGCCGCAACACGGCCATCATCATCACCATAAAAGACTGTTTCAGCGTTTTCAGGTCGCGCTTGATTTGCAGGAGCACATCACGGTGAGCCTGCATCAGCCGGAAGAAGTGCAGAAGCTGGTGGAAGAAAGCCACGCCGAAGCGGTTATCCGCCGTAATGCGCAGGTGATTTCCGCCCGTCTGCGGGTCATCGCCGACGACATTCTTTATCACCGTTTATCCGCGCGGTTTACGATGGCCAACGAGCTGGCCGCGCTGGAGAAAATCGCCGCGCGCAATCCTGAGAACCCGGTCGGCCAGTTTTGCTACTACCACTTCAGCCGCATTGCACGCCTGCTGCGGACACAGCGCCCGTTGTACAAACGTGACCTGATGAACACTCAGCCGCGTTTACCCTTCTGGCCTGCGCTGAAAAGCTATCTTTCCTTCAAATCTGTCGCCCTGCGCAATGCCGCCCGTCTGGGGATCATTCTGGCGATTGGCAGCAGCCTGGGGCTGTTCTTTAATCTGCCCAAGCCCTACTGGATTTTGCTGACCATCATGCTGGTCAGCCAGAACGGTTATAACGCCACGCGCGTGCGTATCCAGCACCGTGCGCTGGGCACGCTGGCCGGATTGCTGATTGCCGCCGGATTGCTGAAGCTGGAATTACCCGAAGGCATCACGCTGATGTGTATGCTGATCGTCACGCTGGTGTCGTATACCGTGCTGCGTAAAAACTACGGGCTGGCGATGGTCGGCATGACCGTGACGGCGGTATATACCCTGCAACTGCTGGCGATGAACGGCGTGCATTTTCTGGTACCGCGGCTGGTGGATACGCTGATCGGCTGCGCCCTGGCGTTCGGCGGCACCATCTGGCTGTGGCCGCAATGGCAAAGCGGATTACTGCGCCAGAATGCGCACCAGGCGCTGGAAACCTTTCAGGATGCTATCCGCTTACTGCTTGAGGAAAATCCGGATACCTCGAAGCTTGCCTACACCCGCATGCAGGTCAATCAGGCGCACAACAAGCTTTTCACGTCACTGAATCAGGCCATGCAGGAGCCCGGCTTTAACTCGCATTATCTGGCGGATATGCGCCTGTGGGTGACGCACAGCCAGTTCATTGTCGAGCACATCAACGCAATGACCATTCTCGCCCGCGAGCATTACATGCTGCCGGAGAAACTGGCGACGGAGTATTTACAGACCTGTGAAATTGCGTTGCAAAGTTGTCAGCAGCGACTGCTTTATGACGGGCCGGGCAATGAGAACACGCTGATCAATGCACCGGAACTGCATCCTGATATGCCCCTGACCGAGATGGAACGCCACCTGCGGCGTGTGATTTCACATCTCAGCGTGATGCATACTATTTCGTCACTGGCGTGGAAGCAGAGGCCACATCATGGGATCTGGTTGACGCGGAAGGCGTGAAGGGGAATGCCCCTTTCAAATCCCCGTTTTACTGGCTTGCAGCCAGACTGCTTTTTAAAGCTAATCGGAGAATATTTCGGTTTCTCAAGTACGGGGATCACTTAACGCGCTGCGCCGAAACCGCCCAAAGGAAGAAAGTGCTTTTCCTCCTTTGGATTCCTCCTCGCTTTTTCAACACGCGCTCCGCTCGCTGGCTATGTTTCAGCAACCGCTGCGACAGGCTGGAAATCTTGCCGCTGCGCGGTTCCCTCTCCCGGTCCTGAAGCCCTGGGTCTTCAGGCCGCTCCGTTCGGCAAGATTTCTGAATCGCCCGCAGGATCTCAAATTCAACGGCAGACTGTTTTTTATCTTTTAGATAAGTTGATTGGCGTGCTCAAAAATGGCACCGAATGAACGGTTCGAGACCAGAGGCTCGAAGCCTGAAATTCGGGAATCGCTTAGCGATGACATTTTGCGCCACCCACGAATGCACCAGCACATGTCCGTCATGCCTGCGGCAGCGCGCAGTAAAAAAGCGAGGGGAGTGCAGAGGGGAAAAGCCTTTCCCCTCTGCTCGGTTTCGGCGCACAAGGCCTTGTGATAACCGTTATTGAAAAACCGAAATTTACTCAGTCAGTTGCAAAGATAGGGCCGTGGGGCTCACCCCCCACAAACTTTCCCCACCGCTTTCTCAAACCTTTCCATCCCCTCTTCAATATCCGCGAAGTCGATAACAAGCGAGGGCGCAAACCGCATGACGTTCGGTCCGGCGACCAGCATCATCAGGCCGAATTCGGCGGCGGCGGCATGGAATTCGCCTGCACGATTTTTAAACGCGTCGGAAAGCTCAGCGCCAATCAGCAAACCCTGACCGCGGAACTCGCTGAAGATGTGATATTTCTGATTGATGGCCTCCAGCGCGCTGATAAATTTCTCGCGACGCTCGTTGATACCGGCCAGCACGTCTGGCGTATTGATGATATCCAGTGCGGCTTCAGCGACGGCGCAGGCCAGCGGGTTACCGCCGTAAGTGGTGCCGTGTTTGCCCGGTTCCATCACCGAGGCCACTTCTTCGGTTGCCAGCATGGCGGAAACCGGGAAGCCGCCGCCCAGCGCTTTGGCGGTGGTCAGGATATCCGGCGTCACGCCGTAATGCATATAGCTGAACAACTTACCGCTGCGCCCCATGCCGCTTTGTACTTCGTCCAGTACCAGCAGCGCATTATGTTTATCGCAAAGCTCGCGCAGCCCTTGCAGGAACTCTTTAGTGGCCGGAGTGACTCCGCCTTCACCCTGAACGGGTTCGACAACGATCGCACAGGTGTGATCGTCGATGACCGCTTTTACCGCGTCCAGATCGTTAAACGGCACGTGGACAATGTCAGCCGGTTTCGGGCCGAAGCCGTCGGAATATTTTGGCTGACCGCCGACAGAAACGGTAAACAATGTGCGGCCATGGAAAGCGTTATGGAAAGCAATGATCTTACTTTTGTACGGGCTGTGGCGATGGGAAGCGTAATAACGCGCCAGTTTAAAAGCAGCTTCATTGGCTTCAGCGCCGGAGTTGGCAAAAAATACGCGGTCTGCAAAGGTCGCGTCGATCAGCTTCTGAGCCAGTCGCAGCGCGGGTTCGTTGGTAAACACGTTGCTGACATGCCACAGGGTTTCGCCCTGTTCGTGTAACGCTTTTACCAGTGCCGGATGGCAATGCCCGAGCGCCGTCACCGCGATACCACCGGCGAAATCAACGTATTCGGTGCCCTGCTGATCCCAGACACGACTGCCTTTACCTTTAACAGGAATAAATTTCGCAGGTGAATAAACCGGCAAAATCACTTTGTCGAACGTACCCCGATCTACCGCTGATTTTTCTGCCATAACCCTTCGCCCTTACTGATAGTGATGTGAAAATATAATCATAAAATATGCATAAAAAATCACACACAGGCAAACAGAAATCGCACCTGATGGGTAAGTAATTTTTGCAGCGATGTTAACGAGGAATTAAACGGTTAGATTTTAAGGAAATTATCCAGAAGCTGATGCCCCTGCTCGCTCAGAATGCTTTCCGGGTGAAACTGCACCCCGTGCAGCGGCAAGGTTTTGTGCATGATGCCCATGATTTCATCGCGCTCGCCGTCGCGCTCTGTCCAGGCGGTGACGTCAAAACAGTCCGGCAGCGTTTCGGGCGCCACCACCAGCGAATGGTAGCGGGTGACAGTCAGCGGATTATTCAGCCCGGTAAATACGCTCTGGCCGGTATGTCGCACCGGCGATGTTTTACCGTGGATAGCCTGACGCGCCCGCACGATTTTCGCGCCGAACGCCTGCGCCATGGCCTGATGCCCGAGGCACACGCCGAGGATCGGCAAACGGGTGGAGAAATGCGTGATGGCTTGCAGGGAAATACCCGCCTGATCCGGTGTGCAGGGGCCGGGAGAAATCACCAGATGCGACGGAGCAAGTTGCTCTATATCGGTCAGCGTCAGCTGATCGTTACGCAGCACTTTCACCTCAGCGCCCAGCTCGCAAAAATATTGATAAAGGTTGTAGGTGAAGGAGTCGTAGTTGTCGATCAGCAGCAGCATAGCGTTCCCGGTAAAAGTCAAAAATTTACCGGGCAATTCTACGCATTTTTCAGCACAGGCTTCAGTATTTTGTCGCTCTGATCTTGCGCATCAATGTTCGTCATCGATTTCACTGATCACTTCATTGAAGATGGCGACCAGATCGGTTTCATCACCAAACACCGCCGTTTTATTGGCGGACAGCCAGCGTTCACGGCTGATGCTGGACCAGTCGATGTCATACCCGGCGTGGATAACCAGCTGCTCGACAAAAATCCTCAACACCCGCCCGTTGCCCTCGCGAAAAGGATGCAACAAATTCAGGCCGGTATAATAGTGAGCCAGCCGCTCGGCAAGCTTATCCAGCGGTAAACCGACCAGAAACTCCTCTTCCTCAAGCTCCTGCATCAGGGCGTTGCCTTCATTTTCGATATAGCCGAAATGGCAGAACTGGGTATCGTCCTTGTAGATGTCGATCTCACGAAACTCCCCTGCCCACGGATAAATATCCTGAAAGAGCGACAGGTGAATGGCACACAGATGTGGCAAGCCCATAACCGCCGGGCCGAGTGGCATCGCCGCCGCCCGTAACGCCGTAAAGGCCAGTTCAGCCTGTTGCAGCCGGTGAGCTTCACGGATATCGAGAGAGTTTTTCAGGACATTGATGCCGGGATAATAATAAGGATCCGCACCGTCCACGAGTTTATCGTTCATAGTGCCCCCTCAGTTCGGCCAGACGTTGTGCGATTTTCTCGTTATCCAGAGACACGACTTCGACCTCCAGGCCATCCAGCGCGCTGCTGGCCTGAAAATTCTGCCGCTGACGTTCGCGAAAGAGTTTTTCCTGCTGTCTGAGTGTCAGTTTCTTCGCCATATTTCCTCCCTGGTTACCGCCATTCGGGCGCATACCTTGTGGGATTAAGTATAGACAGAGAAAAAAGGGCGCCAGCCTTAGCGCCCTAAACTCGGATTATTCAACAGCGATCGGCGTCTCGTTCACATCGATTTTATGCGTGTCCTGCAGCGTTTTCACCCGTTCCTCAAGTTGCTTCACTGCCTGTGCATCAGGCAGAAGTGAATATTTCAGCTCAAACACCGTACTCTGGCCAGGCTGTAACTGTTTGACGCGCCCTTGTTTACGCTCGATGGTCACCGGATACGCATAGTTGGTGCCCGGTTCGATGCCTGTCACGTAACCTTGTTTCAGGGTGTCAGTGTTTTTCCATAGTGTCAGCAACGGCAACTGATGCGTGTCGAATTCAATGGATGCCCCTTTGTTCCCCGCTTTATTCACCACACCGGCAATGGTTTTGCCCTGCGCATCTGCCAGCGGCACCATATTAAAGACCATCTCATCAAATCCTTTGGTCGGTCCGGCGTAAGTCTGCCAGTCAGCTAAACCTTTTTTGGCGTAATCATTGAACGG
Source organism: Rahnella sp. ATs2 (assembly GCF_051851855.1). NCBI lineage: Bacteria > Pseudomonadati > Pseudomonadota > Gammaproteobacteria > Enterobacterales > Yersiniaceae > Rahnella > Rahnella sp. ATs2. The sequence continues at coordinate 26,434 of NZ_JBLYPL010000013.1, forward strand.
TGAAATTGATTTCAGAGGCGCGATGAAACGGGCGCCCGCTTCGAGGATCGGCTGACCGAAGTTACTGTGATAAATAATCTGGTAGTCGTGCGGATAATCCGACAGGTTTGTCAGGGTGTCGTGGATAGTCCAGGAATGGCTGCCGGGCACGTAACGCAGCTCGGTCCAGGTTTCCAGTCTGGCTTTCTTAAAGGTGTCTTCTTTCAGCAAGCCTCGTACGGTGATTTCATACGGGGCTTTGTCGGCAATCTCAACCTCCACTTTCGAGGCTGGCGTATTGCCCGCCCGTCCGTGCAGCGTATAAATCATGCCGTCTGCGGTCACCGGATGTCCGGTCCATTCAAAGCCGCAGCGCACCATCATTTCATTGAAACCTTCCAGCCAGCCCACACCGTTACGGCTTTCAAGGTTGATATACGCCGGATTGACCACTTCCTGAACCGGTGAATCCCAGCCTAAGCGGATGTTATCGCCGGTGACGTGTAGCAAATCCATCCCCCGCGTCGGGCTGAGCGCAATTGTCAGCCCCTTGCTGGTAATGGTGATGACTTTTGACCCTTCCTGTTTACCCCCGTGCAACACTTTCTGCTCGATGCTGAAATCCGGACCTGCGATATTCAGCTTTTTACTGTCTGTCTTCCAGTTTCCCAGTTCAGTACCGGCTTCAGCATCCGTCAGCACAATGGTTTGTGCGGCAGCCTGCCACGAAAAAAGCCCCATGACGATCCCGGTAACGAGTAATTTTTTCACAATAACTCCTTTTTGCTGAATTGATTTAGCCCAAAAGCAATTCAGCCTACAAACCCACACAGCCTAAAAACGTGACAGCCTTCAAGTTGAGCGGTTTTAATACTGAACCGCAGGCAGTAACGTGCCGGACTCCGCAAAAAGCCATGCATTAAAGAAAAAATTGCAGATGAAAATGAGAACTCAGACAGGACTAAATGCACAAAAGCTGATCCGTTTCAGCTTTTGTGCGTAAGCAGAACAGTGATTACTTTTTCCTTCCGCCCATAATCGAGCCGAGTACGCCGCGCAGGATCTGACGCCCTAAATCGCGCGCCATGCTTTTGGCTGCGACCTGTACCACGCCGTCGCGTTTACCCCCGCGCGGACCGGTACTGCCAAACAGGATTTCATTCAGGCCGCCCAGCAGCCCGCCGCCGGAAGGCGTTTGTTCTGCCGGTTTCTGCGTGCCCGTTTGTTGCGGCGCAGCGACGGTGCCAAAGCCTTGCGCGGTGATTTTCTCGTAAGCGGATTCGCGGTCAATGCTGTCTTCATAGCGGCCATACAACGGAGACTGATTAATCGCTTTGTTGCGTTCATCGTCGCCCAGCATGCCCATTTTGGATTCCGGGGCGATCACCATCGCACGCTGCACCACCTCCGGACGTCCCTTTTCATCGAGGAATGACACCAGCGCTTCGCCAACGCCCAGCTCGGTAATGGCCGTTTCAGCATCGAAAGCCGGATTCGCCCGCAGAGTTTGCGCTGCCGCTTTCACTGCTTTTTGATCACGCGGCGTGAAAGCGCGCAGGGCGTGCTGCACGCGGTTGCCCAGCTGCCCGAGCACGCTGTCGGGAATATCCAGCGGATTCTGCGTGACAAAATAAATCCCCACGCCTTTGGAGCGGATCAGGCGCACCACCTGCTCGATTTTAGTCAGCAAAGCCTGCGGCGCATCGTTAAACAGTAAATGCGCTTCATCGAAGAAGAACACTAGTTTCGGCTGCTCCGGGTCACCGACTTCCGGCAGATGCTCGAACAGTTCTGCCAGCAGCCACAACAGGAAAACAGAATAGAGCTTCGGCTGGTTGATGAGCTTATCAGCGGCCAGTAAATTAATAATGCCATGGCCGTTTTTATCGGTTTTCATCAGGTCGTTGATATCCAGCATCGGCTCGCCAAAGAACTGGTTGGCACCCTGACCTTCCAGCGTCAGCAGTCCGCGCTGGATGGCACCAATGGAGGCAGAGGAAATATTGCCGTACTGCGTCTGGAATTGTTTCGCGTTATCACCGGTAAACTGCACCATGGCACGCAAATCTTTCATGTCGAGCAACAACAGGCCATTGTCGTCGGCAATCTTAAAGACCAGTTGTAATACGCCGCTTTGCACTTCATTGAGATCAAGTAATCGCGCCAGAAGCAACGGCCCCAGATCAGAAATCGTCGCACGGATCGGATGGCCTTTTTCTCCGAAAATATCCCACGGAATAATGCTGCACGCTTGCGGTTGCCAGTCCGTCACACCGATATTATTTAGCCGCGCGGTGAGTTTTTCCGACGGTACGCCTTCTGCGCCAATACCGGATAAATCCCCTTTCACATCCGCCAGGAATACCGGAATGCCGATGCGGGAAAACTGTTCGGCCATTCTCTGCAACGTGACCGTTTTGCCGGTACCGGTCGCGCCGGTAATGAGTCCGTGGCGGTTGGCCAGCGCGGGGAGGATCACCAGATCCTGCACCGGTTTACCTTCATTCATGGCTTTTGCAATCAGACGGGCTTCACTCATTTCATTTTCCTTGAAAGTGGACGCAGGGCGTTCCTTAAAACCTATTAGTCGGCGGGATGGGCGTCAAGAAAGGAGCGTCAAATGGGCAAGAAAAAGCCCCCGGCTGGCGGAGGCTTGATCTTGTACTGCAGAAAGGAACGGAAAGGCTGAGAAATTAAGGCAGCACTTTCGCAGACAAAATCACAATCGGCGTGGTCGGCACGTTCTGGTAAGGCCCGACGTTGTCCGTTTTCACCTGTGACATTTTGTCTACCACGTCCATGCCTTTGATGACTTTACCGAATACGGCATAGCCGAAATCACGCTGACCGTGATCCAGGAAGGCGTTATCCGCTACATTGATGAAGAACTGGCTGGTTGCGCTGTCTTTGTCAGCAGTACGCGCCATCGCGACAGTACCACGCAGGTTACGCAGACCGTTGTCGGCTTCGTTCTTGATCGGTTCTTTCGTCGCTTTCTGCTGCATATCAGCAGTAAAACCGCCGCCCTGAACCATAAAGCCCGGGATCACGCGGTGGAAAATGGTGTTGTTGTAATATCCGCTCTGGGCGTAATCAACGAAATTCTTCACAGAAACCGGTGCTTTAGCACTGTCGAGTTCCAGTTCGATATTCCCTGCTGAAGTGGTCAGCATGACGTGGGTTTGACCAGCAGCAAAAGCCGGCGTTATTGCAGTCAGGGAAAGCAGCGCAGTTAAGGCCACCAAAGTACGTTTAAACATGACAATTCCTTTCTTGAAAGTACAAACAACAGATCCCACTGATTCTAAAGAGCCTTTACGCTCAGCGCCAGACCTTTACGGTTATTTACGCTTCATAGCAACTTTTTCAGATATTTCAAATTGTTACTATCGTTTTCTCAGCGGTTAGCTGTTGAAATTAACGGGATAATCTTTATCAAGATGGATCGTCGTTTTCGCAGGCTGAGTTTCGGCTATCACCGAGCCCTGCCGGATGGAATAGCGCACAGGGACTTGCCTGCGTAGCGCATCAAATCCGCTTTCTGCTGGCAGGATCACCAGACTGGCGGCGTTACCACTTTCCAGACCATAACCGTCCAGATTCATGGTGCGCGCGCTGTAAGTCGTAATCAGCTTCAGCCCGTCATCAATTTGCTGATAACCCATCAGCTGGCAAACATGCAGCCCCATGTGCAGCACCTGCAACATACTGGCAGTCCCCAGCGGATACCACGGGTCAAACACATCGTCATGACCAAAACAGACGTTTATGCCAGCATCGAGCATCTCTTTGACCCGCGTAATGCCGCGGCGTTTCGGATAGGTATCAAACCGTCCCTGCAGATGAATATTCACCAGCGGATTGGCGACAAAGTTAATCCCCGACATCTTCAGCAGGCGGAATAAGCGCGAGGTGTAAGCGCCGTTGTAGGAATGCATCGCCGTCGTGTGGCTGGCGGTGACGCGTGCGCCCATGTTTTCCCGCAGCGCGAGTGCTGCGACGGTTTCGACAAAACGCGATTGTTCATCGTCAATTTCATCGCAATGCACGTCGATAAGCGCATGGTATTTTTTCGCCAGCGCGAAAGTTTTGTGCAGAGATTCCACGCCGTATTCGCGGGTGAATTCAAAATGAGGGATAGCGCCGACCACATCCGCACCCAGCTTCAGCGCCTCTTCCAGCAGGGCTTCGCCATTCGGGTAAGACATAATGCCTTCCTGCGGGAACGCCACAATTTGCAGTGTCACCCACGGGGCAACTTCGGCTTTCACTTCGAGCATCGCTTTCAGCGCGGTGAGCGTCGGGTCGGAAACATCAACATGTGTACGCACATGCTGAATGCCGTTGGCGATTTGCCATTTCAGCGTCTGCCATGCGCGCTGTTTGACGTCCTCATGCGACAACAACGCTTTGCGTTCCGCCCAGCGTTCAATGCCTTCAAATAATGTACCGGACTGATTCCACGCTGGCTGACCGGCGGTCTGCGTAGTATCGAGATGAATATGCGGCTCGATAAAAGGAGGTATTGCCAGCCCGCCTTCCGCGTCCAGGATATGTTCGCCGTAATCGGCATTATCAAGCTGCGAAGTGATATGGCGAATGACACCGTCATCGATATCTATCTGCCACAACCCTTCCCGGTCCGGCAGGCGTACATTTTTAATGGTACGCAAAGGAGTTTTGGTCACGCGTTACCTCATCGTTTTAGAAAGACTTCATCATCAGTGATGTTATAGCCAATCTTAGAACAATAGCCTGAAAGTGTTTATAAATCGAAAGGTTACATAAAAACCCAATGAAATCAGCCAAATACCTCCTAAGGAGTATATTGGGAGCGGCTTGATTTGCATCAATACCCCCTGTTACGCGCGCGTTATGTTTAGCCTCAGAAAATCAAAATTGAGGCAATTATGAGCAAAGTCAGACTCGCGATTATTGGCAACGGCATGGTCGGCCATCGCTTTATCGAAGACTTACTGGATAAAGCAGAACCGGGTCAGTTCGACATCACGGTACTATGTGAAGAGCCGCGCGTGGCCTATGACCGCGTCCATCTTTCCTCCTATTTTTCACATCATACCGCCGAAGAACTGTCACTGGTTCGTGAAGGGTTTTACGAAAAGCACAACGTGAATGTGCTGATTGGCGAACGCGCCATTACCCTCAACCGCCAGGAAAAAGTCATTCATTCCAGCAGCGGCCGGACGGTGTATTACGACAAACTGATTATCGCGACCGGTTCCTACCCATGGGTTCCGCCGATCACTGGCTCTGACGGTCAGGATTGCTTTGTTTACCGCACCATTGAAGATCTACACGCGATTGAATCCTGCGCCCGTCGCAGCAAACGCGGGGCAGTGGTCGGCGGTGGTTTGCTTGGCCTCGAAGCCGCCGGCGCGTTGAAAAACCTCGGCGTTGAAACGCATGTAGTTGAATTTGCACCCGGTCTGATGGCCGAACAGCTAGATGTCATGGGCGGCAGCCAGCTGCGCCAGAAAATCGAAAGCATGGGTGTGCAGGTTCATACCGCCAAAAATACCAAGCAGATTGTTCAGGGCGGCACGTCTGCCCGTAAGACGATGGAATTCGCCGACGGCACTTTCCTCGAAGTCGATTTCATCGTGTTCTCTACCGGTATCCGCCCGCAGGATAAACTGGCGCGCCAGTGTGATTTAGACATCGCCCCGCGCGGTGGCATCGTGATTAACGATCAGTGCCAGACCAGCGATCCGGACGTGTACGCTATCGGCGAATGTGCGTCGTGGAATCAGCGCACCTTCGGTCTGGTGGCGCCGGGCTACAAAATGGCGCAGGTCACCGCCGACCATTTACTTGGTCGCGATAACGCCTTCACCGGCGCAGACATGAGCGCCAAACTGAAACTGTTAGGCGTAGATGTGGCCGGTATCGGTGATGCGCACGCACGCACACCGGGCGCACGCAGCTACGTTTACCTCGATGAAAGCAAGGCGCTCTATAAACGTCTGGTGGTCAGCGAAGACAATAAAACACTGCTCGGCGCGGTGCTGGTGGGCGATACCAGCGATTACGGCAATCTGCTGCAACTGGTGCTGAACAGCATTCCGTTGCCGGAAAACCCGGACGCGCTGATCTTACCTGCTCACGCAGGCAGCGGCGGCGGTGCGGTTATTGGTACCGATGCCTTGCCGGAAAGCGCGCAAATTTGCTCCTGCTTTGACGTCACTAAAGGCGACATCATCAAAGCCGTTCAGGGCGGTTGTCATACCGTGGCGGCACTGAAATCAGCAACCAAAGCCGGTACCGGCTGCGGCGGCTGTATTCCGCTGGTGACGCAGGTGCTGAATGCTGAACTGAGCAAGCAGGGCATCGAAGTTAACCATCACCTGTGCGAGCACTTCGCCTATTCACGTCAGGAGCTTTATCACCTGATCCGCGTTGAAGGCATCCGTTCGTACGATGATTTGCTGAATAAGTACGGCAAAGGCTACGGCTGCGAAGTGTGTAAACCGACCGTCGGCTCGCTGCTGGCGTCGTGCTGGAACGATTACGTGCTCAAGCCACAGCACACGCCGTTGCAGGACACCAATGATGTGTTCCTCGCCAACATGCAAAAAGACGGCACCTATTCCGTGATCCCGCGCTCGCCGGGCGGTGAAATCACGCCGCAAGGGTTGCAGGCGATTGGCGAAATCGCCGCGGAATATAACCTCTACACCAAGATCACCGGCTCGCAGCGCATCGGCATGTTTGGCGCGCAGAAAGACGATTTACCGGCCATCTGGCAGAAACTGATCAACGCCGGATTCGAAACCGGTCAGGCCTACGCCAAAGCGTTGCGTATGGCGAAAACCTGCGTCGGCAGCACCTGGTGCCGTTACGGCGTGGGCGACAGCCTCGGTTTCGGCATCAGCCTGGAAAACCGCTACAAAGGCATCCGTACGCCGCATAAAATGAAGTTCGGCGTGTCCGGCTGTACCCGTGAATGTTCTGAAGCGCAGGGCAAGGATGTCGGGATTATCGCGACGGAAAATGGCTGGAACCTGTACGTCTGCGGTAACGGCGGCATGAAACCTCGTCATGGCGATTTACTGGCCGCCGATCTGGATAACGATACCCTGTTGCGTTACCTCGACCGCTTCATGATGTTCTACATCCGCACCGCCGATAAGTTGCAACGTACGTCAGTCTGGATGGACAACCTCGAAGGCGGCATCGACTACCTGCGTAAAGTCATCATCGATAACAAACTGGGGTTAAACGATCAGCTGGAAGCCGAACTGTCGCGCCTGCGGGGATCCGCGGTTTGCGAGTGGCAGGAAACGCTGAATGACCCGGCGGCGCAAACCCGCTTTACCCACTTTATCAACAGCAGCCAGCGCGACCCGAATGTGCAGTTCGTCGGTGAACGTCAGCAGCATCGTCCGGCGCGTCCGGACGAGCGTATTCCGGTGACACAAATCGCTGACGGGGAGGAAGTATTATGAGCCAGTGGTTAACGCTTTGTTCTGTCGATCAGATCCTGCCAGGTTGCGGCGTTTGCGCACTGGCGGACGATCAGCAAATCGCGCTGTTCCGTCCGTATGCCGGCGAGCAGATTTTTGCGCTGTCGAATGTCGACCCGTTCGCGCAGGCCAGCGTGCTGTCACGCGGGATTATCGCCGAACATCAGGGCGAACTCTGGGTCGCCAGTCCGCTGAAAAAACAACATTTTCGCCTGACAGACGGCCTTTGTATGGAAGATGAAGCGCATTCAATTTCCGCCTACGACGTGCGTGTCCGCGACGGCAATGTTGAACTGAATACCGCCAGTCTTCAGGCGCAAACCAGCTAAACTCCGCGCTTTCCACGCCGCCTCCGGGCGGCGTTGTTCATATTTAAAAGAATGTCGTTAAAAGAACGCCGTATCAAAGCGCGCCATCTCAGAGAAGATTATCTATGGATTACCTGCCCCTTTTTTGTCAGTTAAAAAACAGAGCCTGTTTGCTGGTCGGTGCCGGTGACGTGGCTGAACGTAAAGCGCGCCTGCTGCTGGATGCCGGTGCAAAACTGACGGTTAACGCCCTCACCTTCACGTCGCAGTTTCAGATCTGGGCTGAGGAAGGCAAAGTCCGGCTGCTGAAAGGCGAATTTTCCCCGTTGCTGGTTGATGAGAAATGGCTGGTGATCGCCGCGACCGATTCAGACTTAGTGAATCAGGAAGTCAGCGAGGCCGCTGAACATCGCCGCGTATTCTGTAATGTGGTCGATGCCCCTGAAAGCGCCAGCGTAATCATGCCGTCGATCATCGACCGTTCACCGCTGATGATCGCGGTGTCTTCCGGCGGCAATGCCCCGGTGCTGGCGCGTTTGCTGCGTGAACGTCTGGAATCCATTTTGCCGCAACATCTGGGCAAACTGGCACAGGTGGCGGGCGGATTGCGGGCTCGCGTGAAAACGCACTTTACCGATGCCTCTGAGCGCCGCCGCTGGTGGGAAAAGCTGTTCAATCATCATCGTCTGGCGCAGTCGCTGGCGAATAATGACGAGGCACAAAGCGGGCAATATCTCGAAGAACTGTTCAGCGAACCGGTCGATAAACACGGCGAAGTCATTCTGGTCGGCGCCGGGCCGGGCGATGCAGGATTGCTGACATTGAAAGGTTTGCAGCAGATGCAACTGGCCGATGTGGTGGTTTACGACCGGCTGGTTTCCGACGGTGTGATGAATCTGATACGTCGTGACGCCGAGCGTATTTTTGTCGGCAAACGCGCCGGGCATCATTGTGTGCCGCAGGAACGTATCAACGAAATCCTGCTGGAACAGGCGCAAATGGGCAAACGCGTTGTCCGGCTAAAAGGCGGCGATCCCTTTATCTTTGGCCGTGGCGGCGAAGAACTGGAAGCACTGAAAGCCGCGGGTATCGCATTTTCCGTGGTACCGGGTATCACGGCGGCATCCGGGTGCTCTGCCTATAGCGGCATTCCGCTGACCCATCGCGATCACGCGCAAAGCGTGCGGCTCATCACCGGTCATGCAAAGCAGGATGGCGTTTTAGACTGGGCCTGTCTGGCTCAGAGTCAGCAAACGCTGGTGTTTTATATGGGGCTGACCCAGGCCTCTGAGATCCAGCGCCGTCTGCTGGAAAACGGGTTGCCGGCAGAAACGCCTGTGGCACTGGTCGAAAACGGCACCAGCCAGGCGCAGCGCGTGGTCACCGGCATTCTCACTGAGCTCGGTAATCTGGCGACACAGGTACAGAGCCCGAGTTTGATTATTGTAGGTACCGTAGTGAGTTTGCGTCAGAAACTGAACTGGTTTGCCAGCGAAACCCGTCTGTAACGCCCTTCTGCTCAAAAAATCTCCATTTATTTTATTAATCAATTCAGAGAAGTGAATTCAGATTCACTTCTCGCCCTCCACTTATAAGATAAATCTTATAACAGAATATAATTCTTGTTATCTCACTTTTCGCGATCGCAATTCAAAATAATCACCCCACCCAAATGGAATATTCAGAATCTTAACCTTAAACTTTAATTACGCCAACTGTGGCGTAATCTCCCGTGGAGGGTCAAATCATGCGCCATACCATTCATGTTGGTCATGTTAACAAGGTTGCTCTGGCAATCTTAGTCGCCCTGTCACTGGCTGCCTGTAGCGGCAGTGGCGGCGGCGGTTCTTCTCATACGGCAAAAACATCCACGACCGGATCGGCAACAACCGGCGATGGAACGACTTCAGGCAGTGACGGAACCACTACCGCAGGAACCGGCACCAGTACAGGGACAGGGACCACCACTACAGGTGATGGCACAACTACTGCGGGGAATGGAAGCGGAACGGGTACCGGAACAGGCACAGGCACAGGAACGGGGACTGGAACCGGAACAGGGACCGGAACAACACCATCAACAACCCTCGCGACGGGCACCATCCTGAGCAGTGCGGGCGGTGCGGTGAGCGGTGTAGGGACGCAAGTCAGCAGCATCGCAACTCAGACGCCAGTCAGTAATATTCCTGTCGCCGGTACCGGCGTCGTGACCATCATCGACAGCACCGGTAAAGCCGTAACTGCCGTCGGCAGCGGCGTGCAAAACGGTGTCGGACAACTCGGCACCAATCCGAATGCAACAGGCACCACTGTCGCCGGTGTACCTGTTGCCGTGGCTGATTTAGGCACCGGCGTTTCCGGACTGGGTACTTCTCTGGCAGCAAACACCACCGGAACACCAGCCAGTGGCGTGACATCAGCCGCAGGCGGTCTGGTGGATAATGTCGGGAAAGTGGTCACCACCACGGGTAACGGATTAGCCGCGAATGTGCAGACCGGCTCACTCTCCAATGTAACCACTGCCGCCACCGGCATCGTCACCCCCGTTGTCGCCAAGGTTCAGGGCACTACTCAAACCGTGGGCGGTGCCACAGGACTGGGCGCACCGGTTAACGGCTTGCTGAATCAGGTCGGCACCACCGTGAGTGGCGCAGGTACACAACTTTCCACCAGCACGCCAGCACTAGCCGGTCTGGGGACAACGGTGACGGATACCGGACAGGCCGTTTCTAAAACCGGCACGATCCTGGTTCCGGCGAGCAGCACCACCACGACAACCGCCAGTAATTCCGGCAGCATCTCAGCCGGAGCAGGAGCATCGGCTTCACAATCAGGAGGATTACTTGCTGGCGTGGGCACCACCGTCGGCGGCCTCACAGGAGGACTGGGTCTGAAAGTCAAAACAACCCCATAAGTCTGATGTGGTAAATCTTTAGCTATAAATCTGTCGTTGTTATCTTCAGCTGTAAAAAAGCCCGCTCTCCGGTTTCCTGCGCAGAGCGGGCTTGATTCACCGGGTTCCAACATTTGCCTGTGCGTTCAAAGGAATATTTATGAGAATAAAATCCTGCATGGTGGCTTTATTGGGTTCTGCCATTGGTTACAGTTCGGCAGATATGTTTCCCACTTTGATCGACCCGAATAACCCGGCCAAACTGGCTGAGCCCATTTCCCAGCCTCCGGCCAAAACGCAAAAAATCGCCTTACCTTCACACTCCTTACCGGCAAAAGATTCCGCCCCCAAGCTGACACCTCAGACACTGATTGAGATAAAACACATTCAGTTTATCGGCGGCACTCGATATCCGCTGGATTCTCTGGTTGCGCCCTTCGCGTCCTTTGTGGGCAAAAAGGTGCCGCTGTCGGCATTACTGTCCGCCACTGATTCCATCACGCAACGCTATCACCGCGACGGTTTTATTCTCTCTTACGCCTATATTCCGGCCGATAACTTTAAAGACGGCACCCTCAACGTCGGGCTGGTTGAAGGATATATTTCCGGAACCCAAATCCACAGCGACAATCAGCAGGTTGGCCGCTGGCTGAGCAAATTATCGCAGCACATCATGGCGGAGAAACCGCTGACGCAGGACACCTTCGAGCGCTACACGATTCTGATGCAACGCACACCGGACACCAAAGTCAGCGCGACGGCCAATAACCCGAACAATATTTACGGCGCCACCGCGCTGAATGTAGATGCGGTGCGGCAGCGAAACTGGAATATCGCCACCGCCGTGGATACCCGCAAAGGTGACAGTTCTGCCGTGGTGAACGCCACGCTGAGCGGCCTGAGCACCTACGGCGAACAACTGGGTATTGCGACACTCATCCCGCTGGAAAGTGATACCCGCAAAACCTATGCCGGTCTGAACTATCAGCAATATCTCGGTGACGATGGATTGCTGATGCAGCTTAAAGGCAGCTATTACCAGCAGAAAGACAAGGATTACAACACCATCCTGTTCCTGCCTAACGGCATCACTGTGGATTCACAGGATAAGCAAACGCAATACAACGGTGGCGTGGTATTCAGTTACCCGTTACAACTGACGCGGAAAAAACAGTGGACGGTCAGCGGCGGTCTGGATTATCTCGACAAGAAATATGAGTACGATTTACTGGCAAGACTCGGCAATCAAAAACTGCAATTACCGCAGGTAAGCCAGCGGATACGCTATCCGGCAGCCGAGCTTTCCCTGACCGGATATCGTGAATACGATCAGTCTTACTGGAATACGACGTTTAACGTTCGTCAGGGAATTGACGGACTCGGCGCCACCAATTCGACACCCAACGCCGATCTGACCTTTACCCGCTGGAAATTTAACGGGGACTCGGCGTATCTGTTTGATAAAAAATGGCGGCTCAGCGCGTCGGTTGAAGGCGACTGGTCTGACAATGATTTGCCGGAGCCTGAGCGGGTGAATTTTGGTGCCCTGCATTACGGGCGTGGCTATCCGGACAGCGATGCGCAGGGGGATTATGGCGTCGGCGGACAGGTGGAAATGCGCTATATCCATAGCCGGGAACAGGGAGTGTGGCTGAAAACCATTCAGCCTTACGCCGTGGTGGATGCGGCGCATACGGGGTTCAATCAGCAGGGGTTACCGAAGCAAAATCTGTCGTCTTACGCCATCGGTGTGATGTTTGGCGATAACCGTCATTACACGTTATCCGTGGAAGCCGCCCGCCCGATTGGCGACACGCCGCTCGACAGCACATCCCGCGACTGGCGTTATAACGCGACATTTACCTATAACTTCAGTTCCGGCTCATGATGCGCTGAAAATAAAAAACCACGTCCGGGGACGTGGTTTTTTTACTTTGATGCCAGACCAGAATTATTCGTAGCTGACAAAGCCAATGGCTTCGTAGGCTTTTTTCAGCGTCACGCTGGCACGGGCGCGGGCTTTTTCAGCGCCCTCTTTCATCACCTGTTGCAGATAAGCTTCGTCGCTGCGGAAACGGTTAAAGCGCTCCTGCACCTCGGTCAGCATGCCTGAAACAGCTTCGGCCACTGCGCCTTTCAGATGACCATACATCTGGCCTTCGAATTCTGCTTCCAGCTCAGGGATCGCTTTGCCGGTGACACCGGAAAGAATATCCAGCAGGTTAGAAACGCCCGGCTTGTTCTTAATGTCGTAACGGATGACTGGCGGCTCTTCAGAGTCGGTCATCGCGCTTTTGATTTTCTTGGTCACCGCTTTCGGATCTTCCAGCAGGCCGATAACGTTTTTACGGTTGTCATCAGACTTGGACATCTTCTTGGTCGGTTCCTGCAGGGACATCACGCGGGCACCAGACTTCGGAATAAACGGCTCAGGCACAGTAAACACATCGCCATACAGCGCGTTGAAACGGGCAGCGATATCGCGGCTCAGTTCCAGATGTTGTTTCTGGTCTTCACCCACCGGCACCTGATTGGTCTGGTACAGCAGAATATCGGCGGCCATCAGCACCGGATAGTCGAACAAACCGGCAGTAATGCTTTCGCTGTTAGAAGTCTCGTAGCGCGCAGACTTGTCTTTAAACTGCGTCATACGACCCAGCTCACCGAAATAGGTGTAGCAGTTCAGCGCCCAGCTCAGCTGGCTGTGTTCTGGAACGTGAGACTGCACGAAGATGGTACTTTTCTTCGGATCAATGCCGACCGCCAGATACAGCGCCAGCGTGTCGAGTGTCGCTTTGCGCAGTTTTTCCGGATCCTGACGCACGGTGATCGCGTGCAAATCGACGATGCAGTAAATGCATTCGTAATCGTCCTGCATTTTGACCCATTGACGCAGCGCACCCATGTAGTTGCCAATGGTCAATTCGCCGGAGGGCTGGGCGCCACTAAATACGATGGGTTTACTCATTTTATGCTTCCTGATCTTTTAAAGATGACAGCCCTAATGTGGGCAAAAGGTCGGCAAAATTATCCAGCACACGATCGGGTTTGGTCAGCGCGATAGTTTCACCGTAGTTATAGCCATAAGTCATGCCGACACACGGGCAGCCTGCGGCCTGTGCAGCATGGATATCATTGCGGGAATCGCCCACGAATACCATTTCACTGGCGCGCAATCCGAGCAACGCTAACGTCATGTAGACGGGTGCCGGATGCGGTTTTTTCGCCACGACATCGTCACCGCCAATCACCACGGTGAAATAGCTGTCGATACCCAGAGATTGCAGTAATGGCGCGATAAAAGGCGTCGGTTTGTTAGTCACCAGCCCCATCGGAATTCCGGCTGCGGCCAGAGCGGCCAGCGTCTCTTTAACCTGCGGGTACAAACGGCTGCCGCCCGCGGCAGTATCGGCATAATAGTGATCGAATTTATCGCGCACTTTCTGCAGAAACTCTGGAGATAAATCGCCTTCGGCCCAGCGCACGGCGCGCTCAACCATGATATCGGCACCGTTACCAATCCAGGTGCTCAGGCGTTCAACGCCTGCGGCAGGCAAATTAAAATCTTGCAGCGCCCTGTCCAGCGCGTCAGAAAGACCGGGCGCGCTGTCAACCAGCGTGCCGTCGAGATCAAAGCCTAAACCGAGGGCTTTCAGTGGCTCAGTCATGGGTGGCCTTAGCCAGCTCGCTGCGCATGTGGTCGATAACGCTTCGGTAATCCGGCTGATTAAAGATGGCTGAACCGGCCACGAACATATCCGCACCCGCCGCAGCGATTTCACCGATATTTTCAGCTTTCACACCGCCGTCAACTTCCAGACGAATATCATAACCGCTGGCATCAATGATTTTACGCACCTGACGCAGTTTATCGAGCGTGCCCGGAATAAACGACTGACCGCCAAAGCCCGGGTTCACCGACATCAGCAGGATCACATCGAGTTTATCCATCACGTATTCGAGATAACTCAGCGAAGTCGCAGGGTTAAATACCAGACCCGCTTTACAGCCATGGCTTTTAATCAGTTGCAGCGAACGGTCAACGTGTTCTGAGGCTTCCGGATGGAAGGTGATGTAAGTCGCACCGGCCTCGGCAAAATCCGGAATAATACGATCTACCGGTTTAACCATCAGATGAACATCGATCGGCGCCGTAATGCCGTAGTTGCGCAGCGCTTTCAAAACCGCCGGCCCCATCGTCAGATTAGGTACGTAGTGGTTATCCATGACATCAAAATGGACAACATCTCCGCCAGCTTCCAGTGCTTTGGCAGTGTCTTCACCCAGACGGGCAAAGTCAGCCGACAGAATGGACGGTGCAATCAAAAACTGTTTCATCCGCTTCTCCAAACGATAGGGTTATCCGTCGATTACCGCTGAACGGCAATCACCGGTAGAGCGCTAAAAGTTCATTCACCAGGCTGCGTTTTGCAACTTTACTGCTGATGGTACGCCGTGCTGAAACACGATGCAGAACCGCCTGTGCGTACCATTCCAGCGTTTGTGGTGTTTCGTGGTTGGATATCAGTACCGGCACATCATTCTCATGGGAAAGCTGATACGCCAGCCGCGCCAGATTACGCTGATCATCCATACTAAAACTGTTGGTGTGGTAAGCCGTAAAATTTGCAGTCGCAGAAAGCGGGGCATACGGAGGATCGCAATACACCACCGAGCCAACCTGTGCTTTCAGCAAAGTGTCCTGATAATGCTCACACACAAATACTGCATTTTTTGCTTTTTCAGCAAACCAGTAGAGTTCTTCTTCCGGGAAATACGGCTTTTTATAACGGCCGAAAGGCACGTTAAATGCCCCACTGAGATTGTAACGGCACAGGCCGTTGTAACAATGGCGGTTGAGATAGAGGAAAAGCACTGAACGACGATAAGGGTCGCTGCTGGCATTAAACTCAGCCCTCAGGACGTAAAAACGCTCTGACTCATTAAACGCTGGCGTGAAAAGCACACGGGCATCACGCACAAATTCATCAGTGCGTGTCTTCACAATGTTGTAGAGGTTGATCAGGTCGTTGTTGATGTCCGCCAGAATATAAGCGTCATACTCGGTATTTAAAAATACCGAGCCCGCGCCAACAAAAGGCTCAATCAGACAATCTCCCGCCGGAAGATGACGTTTGATGTCATCAATCAGCGGGTATTTGCCGCCAGCCCACTTCAAAAACGCGCGGTTCTTCTTCATGCCGTCAGTTAGCTACTTATACAATTCACAGCCGCGGATTGTATCCTGTTTTTAGACAGCAAATCGCGTTGAGATCAGTTTCATTTTTTCAGGTCTTGCTGTACCTGATGTACAGGTTTGACCCACGGTTTTTTCGCCTGAACTTCCGCAGGCAAGCTGGAAATGGCACGTTTGGCTTCTGCAGAAGAAGCATAGTTACCACTGACCAGCACAAACCACGGCTTCCCGTCGCGGGCTGTCTGATATACCAGATAATTTTTCAGACCTTGCTGTTTAGCAAAGGCGTTCAGCGAGTTCGATTGAGAAGCACCGCTTAATTGCAGGGTAAAGTGCGTACCCGGCGCTGACTTGATGGCTGCTGAACTGCCTGACGATGCGACAGAAGATGACGCTGACGGAGCCGCTGTTGCCGATGATTTGGAAGCCTGCGGTTTGGTTGCATGTTCAGTCTGGCTGGTCGCAGCAGGTTTGTGCTCTGCCGGTTTCGCCGTGTGTGAAGTCTGCGGATTACGAACAACCGGAGCCGGGCGGATATGCGAGCCGGATGGCTGAGAACCCGCCGCTGCCTGAGTGCGGGCAGAACCGTTCACGGTCGCCGGGGCGGTTGGCAAAGAGGTCAGTGACTGTGCAGCAGGATTCATCCCCCCCTGCGCGGCATTATCCACCTGATTTTGCTGAGAAGATAACGCATCGCTCATATCTCCAGGCAAATCGACACGCTCTTTCGCCTGACCATTATCCGGAACGGGCTGGGCTTCCGTAGGTGTGGAGGAAACCGGCGGTAAGCCGATACTCTTCGGTTGCTGGCCATCAGCAGGTTGCTGACCGTTAACGGCTTGCGCCGTATTGGCCTGAGCCTGGGCAGAAGGCTGAGCAGGCGCTGCTGCATCGTTACCGGCAAGACTAATGTCTTTCGGTCCGTTGTTCTGTTGGGCTGGCTGATTGGATGTTGGCGACTTCATGGCGGAGCCGATGCCGACAATCAGCAATACCAGCACCACAATACCGATGCCGATCATCACGTACTGGCGGGAAACAGCAACTTTGGGAATGGAAGGAGACGGTTTGCGGGCGCGCGGCGGGCGGCGATCGCTGGTGTCTGGTTTGAGATCGTCTTCCGGTGTTAAATCATCCATCTAAAACCTCCAACCCGGCTAAAAGCCTTAACTGGCTTTACGCGGAGCAACTATCCTGACTAAAAAAATAAAGCTTTGCTGGCATGGGTGAAATCGGTCGTTATCTGGCCAAAATTATGACCGCAGTCTTAACGGCAATCTTCAATCGAAGCCAGCACCATTTCATGTGATACGCCGGAGCGTACTTCAGACTGACCAATGGCTTTTGGTAAAACCAGACGCAACTCGCCAGCCAGCACTTTCTTATCACGCATCATGTGGGGCAGATAAGACGGGGCGTCCATCGTTTCGGGACCGGTTACCGGTAAACCCGCACGAGTCAGCAACGCTTTCACCCGGGCAATATCACCCAGACTGAATTGCCCAAGACGATGAGCCGTATAACAGGCCATCACCATCCCGGCCGCCACAGCCTCGCCGTGCAACCAGTTGCCATAACCCATTTCTGCTTCAATAGCATGGCCGTAAGTATGGCCCAGATTCAGCAAGGCGCGCAGTCCGTTTTCACGTTCATCGGCTGCCACAACCTCGGCTTTCAGCTCGCAGCAACGACGGATGCAGTAAGCCAGCGCGTTCATATCCAGCGCCAGCAGAGCGTCCATGTTGTCTTCAAGCCAGGTAAAGAAGTCGGCATCCAAAATAATGCCGTATTTGATGACTTCCGCGAGACCCGATGACATTTCACGGGCAGGCAGAGTTCTCAGACAGTCGAGATCAACCACCACCGACGCAGGCTGATAAAACGCGCCGATCATGTTTTTTCCGAGGGGATGGTTTACCGCTGTTTTACCGCCAACAGAGGAATCGACCTGAGAAAGCAGCGTGGTAGGCACCTGAACAAAGCGTACACCGCGTTGATAACTGGCTGCGGCGAAGCCGGTTAAATCACCGACAACGCCGCCGCCAAGGGCGACAAGCGTGGTATCACGTCCGTGCGGCTTTTCAAGCAGCGCGGAAAACACGTCATTTAGAACAGCCAGGGATTTGTATTGTTCACCATCAGGCAAAATCACCTGATCAACACGAACGCCTGCCTGCTCCAGCACTGAACGGATTGCGTCCAGATAGAGAGGGGCGAGGGTTTCATTGGTCACTATCATGACCTGATCGCCTGCCTTTACCGGCATAAAAGAAGCCGGATCGTGGAACAATCCGGCAGCAATCGTAATGGGGTAGCTACGCTCCCCTAACGTTACGGTAATCCTCTCCATGTCGTGCTCTGTGACCTTCTTTAACTGACACCCTCAGGCAATGATGGAAACCAATAATCAGTTACTTTCCAGCATGTTAATAATCTGGTTAGCAACGACTTTGGCACTTTGATCATCGGTACGAATAGTGACGTCGGCAATCTCTTCATACAAAGGATTGCGCTCTCTCGCCAGTGCTTCAAGCACTTCACGTGGCGGAGCACTCACTTGTAATAATGGACGTTTTTTGTCGCGTTGTGTACGCGCCAGTTGTTTTTCGATGGTAGTTTCAAGATAGACGACAACGCCACGCGCTGACAAACGGTTACGGGTTTCACGTGATTTCACGGAACCGCCACCTGTTGCCAGAACAATGCCTTGTTTTTCGGTCAGTTCGTTGATCACTTTTTCTTCGCGGTCGCGGAATCCGTCTTCGCCTTCTAAATCAAATACCCAGCCCACATCAGCTCCGGTACGTCGCTCAATTTCGTGATCGGAGTCGAAAAACTCCATATTGAGTTGCTGAGCTAACTGTCGACCAATAGTGCTTTTGCCGGCACCCATAGGCCCAACCAGAAAGATATTGCGTTTCTCTGCCATGTTTTTCGGTATTACTAAGACAATTCGTTGATGATAACCCGCCCCGCCAATCAAATTAGCGGCGGGACCTAAACTGAAACCTCATGAGCGATATAGTGCGAGATCAGAAAAAAATTATCTCAACACTCTTGGTAGTTTGGCAACCGAATAAATCACTTTGCACGCCGCAGGAGGGAAACCGTACGTTTTTATCGGCGTGTCTGTCGTAATAAAAAGATCACGGTGCTCAATTCGGTAACCCTTGTAAGCTAAATCGACGGCAGCGTCAAACGCAGAAGCCTCTTGCGACACAAAAAGTTGCATGTGCTCAACGTTATTGTGCAATTTACGTTAAGTCAGAATACCCGTTTATCGCGTGTGGATTAGGGTCGGAGTGATAAAAATCACCAACTCACGCCGCTGTTCACTTGTGTACTGGTGTTTAAACAAGGAACCGACCACCGGCATATCGCCCAGCACCGGCACTTTTGTGTCTGTTTTTTGATTTTTACGCTGAAATATCCCGCCAAGCACAATGGTTTCCCCATCCGTCACCGTCACCTGAGTTTTAATTTCCTGCTTGTCGATAGCCAGTGCCTCGCCTTCTGACTGTTTTATACTTCTTCCCGGCATGTTCTGGCTTATCTGTAAGGCCATCTGAATGCGCCCGTCGCGTAAGATCTTCGGCGTCACTTCCATCCCGAGCACGGCTTCTTTAAATTCAATGGATGTGCTGCCACTGGCACCGCTCGAAACCTGATAAGGAATTTCGGTCCCCTGCTTGATACTGGCGGTTTGCATATGCGCCGTCATCAGGCGCGGACTGGCAATAATATCCACCTTATCTTCCTGCTCAAGGGCCGTCAGCTCCAGTTCCAGGATCCGCCCGCTGATGTGCGCCAGATTGAAGCCCGCCGTAAATATCGGATTCTCTACCGGCATTCCCATACTGAAATTGTTCATACGCACGGCTTTCGTGATCGGCTCGTCACCGTTAAACCCCCATTGCACGCCCAACTCCCGCAAGCTCTCACTGTTCATCGTTACGATATGTGCCGCCAGTTGTACCTGCTGTAGCGGGAAATCCATTTCTTTTATCCACGGTGCCACAACGTCCAGCGCCTCCTGCGTATCCCGTAATAAAAGCGTATTGGTACGGGTATCGGCCGAGGCATTGCCTTTCACCGAAAGCAACGACCCTTTTTGGGTATTCAGACTCTGCGCAGTATCTTTGGCATCCGCATACCGCAGCGGCACGGTCATGCTGATAATCGGGCTGTTGAGCGCCCGTTGCCCGGCGGCATCTTCCTGCTGCTGTCGCTGAATCAGCGGGTCAACCACCGGAGACACCAGTAAAACATTACCCTGCAACTCGCTGGTGAGATGGCTCATTTTCAGGATGATGTCGAGCGCCTGCTGCCACGGCACCTCTTTGAGCTTCACGCTGATTTCGCCGTCCACACCCGGTGCAGTGACCAGGTTAAGTTGTCGCGAATCCGCCAGTGCCTGCAAGACCAGGCCGACAGGCGATGACGGAAACTCCAGAGAAATAAGCGCCGGGGCAGCTTTCACCGGACGGAGACACAGGCAAAGCAGAATAAAAGCCAGTTTATGATTGATGTATTTCATTATTTTCCTTTCCATGGAGAATCGTTTTTCTTACTTAAACGCAGAGTTCTTACCCAAGCGCAGAGTCTGGCGCAGCAAACCGCACCGTGGCTCGCTGAGACTGAGCTCTGCCTGCGAGGCGTTAAGAGTTTCAACCGTCCATGCGGGCGTTCCCACCTGATTACCGGCCTCGACTTTTGTCCAGCGTCCATCCGGTGATAACAGCCAGCCCGATTGCCGGCCACCCGCCTGGGAAATGCCGCTCAGGATCCAACCCGACATCGCAGAATCGTCGGGACATGTTGAGGAAGCCAGACGTGAAAAAGGGTCGCGCGCGGCCACAGCGTCGGGTGAGTTGAAAGCCAAACCGCCGGTACCGGTCGTTTGCGTCAGCAGAATCGATGCTTTTAAGCCGGAGGCAGTCATCCTGATATCCGGCTCACTGAACGCGGGATGTTCCGGACGTTGCAGCAAGGCATGAAGAAAATGTATCAGGCCGGAAAAAGTCAGCTGCAAATCCAGCGTCCCCTGCTCTTCTGCTTTCGGCTGCAGGGCTGGCGACCAGCGAAGCAACTCTGCTCCGGCGTCTTTCAGCGGCTGAGCAAATTGTTGCGCTAGCGGCAAACTCTCTTGCACAAGAGCGGCGTTATTTTGGATTTCCTGCTTCAGGGTGCTCAGCGGAGGTAAACGCAACAAAGCCCTCTGAGACTGAAAAACGGTGCGCTCTGCGACCGCAATATCCCGTGTCAGTGCATCCTGTTGCTGCCACAATCCGCGGAAACCGAAGACGTAAAGCAACAGCATCAGAACCAGCACGCCAGTGGTCAGAGTCAGGCCTCTCTGCCAGGCCGGTTTTTCCATCAGCGGCTCGAGACGTTCTGACAAAAGCCTCATCATGGCCCTTTCCCTTGATCAGGCGCGGGACTGGCGGAGCGGAATTGTGTCTTTATCACGAAGCTCAGTATCCGGTCAGGTTGCTGCTGAACATCAGAAAGGCTGACATTGCCAAACAACCCGCTGGCTGCCAGCACGTCCCGGAAAGACAAAATATCGTGATAAAAGTGACCCTCTCCTTTCAGCGTAAGAGCTTGCTGATGCTCCGTCATTTCAGTCAGCCGCACGTCTTGCGGGATCTGCGCAGCCACTAACTCCAGTAACTGAAGATACTCCTGACTTTGCTTCAGTTGCTGAAGAGCAGCCAGACGCTGAGTCTTCAGCGTTTTTACCTGTTCCGCTGCCGCGTTCACCTCCAGCAGCTGGCGCGATAACACCTGAACCGAAGTATTCAGCGCAGATAAATGCAGTTGCCGCAGTGCCCGCTCCTGAACGAGAAAGGCGGTCAGCGTCAGAAAAGTCATCGTGATAATCGCCGGAAAACTGATAAACATTTTCAGCCAGTAACGGCTCCGGCGCTGCAGGCGAATTTTGCGCCAGGGCAATAAATTTACCTGTAGCATCAGTGATCGCCCTGCCGCAATGCCAGCCCAACTGCGGGTGCGAAATCCCCCGGATTGACGGGCAACGGCGCGGATAACTGCGCAATAGCACTGAGGGGCGACCAGCATTGCATTGCCGGAAGTGGAGACGCTCCGCTGAAAAAGCATTCGCTGTGGCACAACGCCGCCGCGCGATATTGCTGGCGGATGCGTTCTGTCAGCGACAGATCTTCAGGTGCGTCATCAGACAAACCAAACTGAAATGGCAAGCTGTGGGGCGAGGCCCAGAGGAATCCGTCATCAAGCCGATGAACCAGCAATGCGTCACCGGGAAGGCCGGCAGCCAACGCCGCCACCTGAAGTGCGCAGGGGGTCAGTTCGATGGCATCCGGATAAAGCTGCGCCTGCGACAGACATTCCATCCATTGCTGAATTTCCTGTTGTCTGGCTGCGGTGACCACCACCTGATTGTCGCCGTGCGGATCAGCGCGGTAATCCATCACCAGATGTTCCATGCCCAGCGGAAACTGTTTCGCTGCATGCGCAAAGATAAACGCACTGCGGGCCGGATCGCGCAAACGGGGATCCGGCGCCGCCATGCGTTGTTGCATAATCCGTTGTGCCGGAAGGGTAATTCGCAGAGAAAATGTCGTCGGGAGGGTTTTTCGCCAGCACGATAAAATGGCGATCAGCGGCGCGGTCTCATGTAATATCCCCTCCCTCAATGTGAAGGAAGGCAGCGAATGCTGCCACCAGTGACGTAATTGCCAGCCATTCCGCCGCCGCTGAACGGCGATCGCACGGGCAAAACCGGCTTGAATATCCAGACCTACCTGCCATGCTTGTAGTCTCATTTTCGCCCAATCTCCATATTGTCAGGTAAATAAAAGAACGTATCCATGTTGCTGGCTTGCCTTTATACTACCGCGCGGTTGTTTATAAACTGCCCAATTGACACTTAATGGGAAATCTCAGGTGAAGTTCGTAAAGTATTTATTGATTCTTGCAGTGTGTTGCATTTTGCTGGGAGCCGCCTCGATCTTCGGATTGTATAAATATATCGAGCCTCAGTTACCCGATGTCGCCACGCTCAAAGACGTGCGCCTGCAAACACCCATGCAGGTTTTCAGTGCTGATGGCGATTTAATTGCCCAATACGGCGAAAAACGTCGTATCCCGCTGAAACTCGACCAAATCCCACCGGAAATGGTGCATGCGTTTATCGCGACCGAAGACAGTCGTTTCTATGAACACCACGGCGTGGATCCAATCGGTATTTTCCGTGCGGCTTCCGTTGCGCTGGTGTCCGGCCATGCCTCACAGGGCGCGAGTACCATTACTCAGCAGCTGGCGCGTAACTTCTTCTTAAGTCCTGAACGCACGCTGACCCGTAAAATTAAGGAAGCATTTTTGGCCATCCGCATTGAGCAGATGATGTCCAAAGATGAAATCCTCGAGCTGTATCTCAACAAGATTTATCTCG
Organism: Rahnella sp. ATs2; assembly: GCF_051851855.1. Classification (NCBI taxonomy): domain Bacteria; kingdom Pseudomonadati; phylum Pseudomonadota; class Gammaproteobacteria; order Enterobacterales; family Yersiniaceae; genus Rahnella; species Rahnella sp. ATs2. The sequence goes on from NZ_JBLYPL010000013.1 coordinate 49,730, forward strand.
GTTACCGTGCCTATGGCGTGGGTGCCGCTGCACAGGTTTATTTCGGTAAAGATGTCAGCCAGCTGACACTGAGTGAAATGGCAGTGATCGCCGGTCTGCCTAAAGCACCGTCAACCTTTAACCCGTTGTATTCCCATGACCGTTCTCTGGCGCGTCGTAACACCGTGCTGGCGCGTATGCTGGATGAGAAATACATCACGCAGGCGCAGTACGATCAGGCTCGCGCTGAGCCGCTGGTGGCGAATTATCATGCCCCGCACATTGAGTTCTCTGCGCCGTACCTGACAGAAATGGTGCGTCAGGAAATGGTGAAACGTTATGGCGATAACGCTTATAACGATGGCTACATGGTTTACACCACCATTACCAGGAAAACGCAGCTTGCCGCGCAGGAAGCCTTGCGTACCAACGTTCTCAACTACGATATGCGTCACGGCTATCGCGGTCCGTCTAACGAGCTGTGGAAAGTCGGCGAACCGGCGTGGGATCAGGACAAAATTGTTCAGTCACTGAAAACGCTGCCAGTGTATGGCCCGCTGTTCCCTGCGGTCATCACCGCAACGGATGACGCACAGGCAACGGCGACCATGTCGAACCGCGCGGTGATCAGCCTGCCGTTCAGCGGCATGCGCTGGGCGCGTCCTTATCGCAACGACAATGCTCAGGGGCCGACCCCGAAAAAAGTGTCTGACGTGGTACGCCCAGGTCAGCAGATTTGGGTTCGTAAAGTGGGCGATGTCTGGTGGCTGGCGCAGGTTCCGGACGTGAACTCGGCTATCGTTTCGCTTAATCCAAACGACGGCGCGATTGAAGCACTGGTCGGCGGCTTTGACTTTAACCAGAGTAAATTCAACCGTGCCAATCAGGCGGTACGTCAGCTCGGTTCAAACATCAAACCGTTCCTGTATACCGCAGCAATGGACAAAGGCCTGACGCTGGCGACCATTCTGAATGACATGCCGATTACCCGCTGGGATGCCGGTGCCGGTACAGACTGGCGTCCGAAGAACTCACCGCCAACGTATTACGGTCCGATCCGCTTACGCCGGGGTCTGGGCGAGTCTAAAAACGTGGTGATGGTGCGTGCGATGCGTGCGATGGGTGTGGATTACGCAGCAGAATATCTGCAACGTTTCGGCTTCCCGGCTTCTAACATTGTGCATTCCGAATCGCTGGCGCTGGGCTCGGCTTCTTTCACCCCGTTACAGGTTGTGCGTGGTTACGCCACCCTGACCAACGGCGGTTATCTGGTTGACCCGTATTTCATCACCAAAATCGTGGATGAATCCGGTCAGGTTCAGTTTGAAGCAAAACCTAAAATTGCCTGCCGCACCTGTAATATTCCGGTGATTTATGGCGATACTCAGAAATCAGCGGTGCTGTCCGATGACAACGTAGAAAACGTGGCGACATCGACCACCGGCAATAATACCAGCGTACCAACTCCGCAACTGGAGCAGGTCCCGCCTAACTCACCGCAGGTTGACGCCGCGCAGCAATACGCGCCGCACGTGATCAGCACACCGCTTTCATTCCTGATAAGCGATGCACTGAACTCCAACATTTTCGGTGAACCAGGCTGGATGGGGACCGGCTGGCGTGCAGGGCGTGACCTTAAGCGCCACGATATTGGCGGTAAAACCGGTACAACCAACAGCTCGAAAGATGCGTGGTTCTCAGGTTATGGCCCGAATGTCGTCACCTCGGTCTGGATTGGTTTTGACGATCACCGTCGTGATCTGGGTCGTTCAACGGCTTCAGGCGTGATCCCTGATCAGATTTCCGGTGCAGAAGGCGGCGCGAAGAGTGCTCAGCCAGCCTGGGATGATTACATGAAAGCCGTGCTGGAAGGTGTGCCTGAACAACCACAAACGCCACCGCCAGGCGTGGTGACGGTCACTATCGATAAGAGTTCCGGTAAGTTGTCTGACGGCGGCGGTAACAGTCGTCCGGAATATTTCATCGACGGGACTCAGCCGACAGAACATGCCGTGCATGAAGTGGGGACCACCATCATGGATAACGGTCAGGAACATGAACTGTTCTGATGCATAAGCTGTAAAGCAAAAAGCCGGTCTGCATCAAGCATGACCGGCTTTTTTAATGGGGTTTTATCGGGGAATTCAGCGGGCGTTGCGCGTCAGAAAATCATGCGCAAGGAACAGAGCGCTGACGTTACGGGCTTCGCAAAAATCAGGGTGTTGCAGCAATTCCATCATCCGCGAAACCGGCCAGCGGGTTTGCGGCAAGGGTTCCGGCTCATCGCCTTCCAGACTTTTCAGGTAAAGATCTTTGGCAATGACGATATTCATGCGGCTGGAAAAATACGAAGGTGCCATAGTCAGTTTGGCCAGCACATCAAAATGCCGGGCACCAAAGCCGACTTCTTCCATGAGTTCGCGGTTAGCCGCTTCCAGAATACTCTCGCCGGGATCAATCAGCCCTTTAGGAAAACCCAGTTCATAGCTTTCAATGCCAACAGCATATTCGTGGATTAACACCAGCTCATTATCAATGACAGGAATAATCATCACCGCTTCGCGATCTGAGGGCCGCATACGTTCGTAAACACGCTCTGCGCCATTGCTGAACGTCAGATCAACGGATTCAATGGTGAACAGACGCGAACGGGCTACGGTTTCCACCTTAGTGATTTTCGGTTTTTGCAGGTGTTGTGTCATTTCATCCCCAACTTATTATTCACCTGACCAGAGGTGTTCTAATGGGTTCGTTTTTCTGTTTAAAGACCGCTATCAATGAGCATTGTGCGTTATTGAGAGCCAGAATCGCAATCTTTACTGCAAACCGGTTCAGAACGCACTCATTTTTTGCACAGAAAGCCCCTAAAAAATCAGCAAAAAAAGCGTAAAAAGCATCCGAACACTCACGCTGGTCACATTTTTGCTGTAACAAAAACATTGAGACATCAAAATAGGATTATACCGATACCAGACAGTTCTTAAATGCAGGTATCCTCTAGCGTGGTATTTTTGTGCATAATATTCACCCAAAGAATAATAAAATTCCTACCTAAAAGGCACTCGCGCGCAGAATGTGCATTCCATTTATGTATAATACTTTCACAGAGTTGACGTAAGTCACCCACGTCTGAACGGGGATCGGATGAGCACAGTAGTCGTGACATTGGTGTTGTTGTGTATCGCAATCATTGCCACAGCGTCTTATTTTTGGCTTGTATTGCGCCGCCGCCAACGCGACGAATCTGTCGTGCGTTTTTCCGCACCAAGCCAGCGCAAACTTTCACAAAAAGAACGCGATGCCGTAGAGCGTTATCTTCGCCAGTATGAAGGCCTCGGGCAAACGCCGATCACCCATCGAAATAATCTGATTATCCTGCAAGATAAACTGACGCTGACCACTAAAAGCGAAAATGTTTACAGCCTTAAGCGTGCAATCACCCGTTATGGCGTGGCGAGCGAAGATCCGAATAAATGGCGTTATTTCCTGGATGCGACTGAAATTCACCTGCCGCCTTTCTGGGAGCAGTACATCGCTCAGGAAAACGAAGTCGAGCTGATCAAAACGCAGACCCTGCCGCTGGTGATTTCACTCAACGGCCACACTTTGGCCGATCATGTCTACGAAGGTCCGGTGCCGGTTTCAGCGGTAATCCCTTCACAGCCGCAGAACGCTTCAATCCGCCATGAAGAAAGTGAACATATTGAACTGGTGAAAGTGCGCAGCGAAACCCGCGAGGAACGCGCCCTGACCCGTTCGAACGGCGTCAAAGAAGCGCTGGCCGTTTCGGGTATTCTCCTGCTGCTGTTCATCACGTTGCAAAGTCCGGTGATCTTTCTCCCCTGGATCCTGATGGTTGCCGCAGCGCTGGCGGGCTGGGTTATCTGGCGGGTAGTGTCTGAACGCTTCGGTAAAAACCGTAAAGAAATCCACTGCCTGCGGGGTTTACCTAAACGCTGGGGATTATTTGGTGAGTCCAAGCAAGGTGATATCAGCAATATTTCTCTCGGTGCTATCGACCTGATATATCCGCCACACTGGCAACCTTATATTGGCCGCGACCTGGGTCAGCCGACGGATGTCGAAGTGTATATGAACAGTCAGGTTGTCCGTCAGGGCAGCATTTTGTCATTGCATGATGAGGTCAAAAAATTCCCGCTCCAGCTTTGGGGAAAAAATCTTGTACTGGCTACCAGCGCATTTCTTCTGCTGCTGGCATTAGTGGTTTATGTCCCTCTTGGCCTGCCATTGAAGCTCAGCATTGCCTGGCTACAGGGTGCGCAAAGTACGCAGGTTAACAGCGTTCAGGATCTGGAAAAAACTACGCTGCGCGTTGGCGATACCCTGAAAGTTCAGGGGACTGGCATGTGTTATGTGCCACCGTCAGCTATCCGTACCACCTCCGGTTATATGCCTTTCGATTGTTCAGCCATCTACTGGAATAACGCAACGCCGCTGCCTGTCCCGCAGTCAGAAATCATTGAAGCCGCGACGGCGTTGCAGACTACCGTCAATAATCAGATGCACCCCGGCGAAAGCCCGGAGCAAAACATCAACCCTCAGCTGGCTACCGCGATTGAGAAATCCGGCATGATCCTGCTGGATGACTTTGCCGATATCGTGCTGAAAACAGAAGCGTTATGCGGAAACAGCAATGATTGCGTGCGGCTGAAAAACGCGCTGGTGAATCTGGGGAACTCAAGTAACTGGAATTCACTGGTCAAACGGGCGAAAGCGGGCTCATTGCAGGGCATCAACGTGCTGTTGCGACCGGTCAGTGCGCAGTCGCTGAGTGAGCTGGTGAATAACGCCACGTCGTCGTTCTTCATGCAGGAAACCCGTCGTGCGGCTGACAGCCTCAACAGCCCGCCTCCAGGTGGCTTCTTAATCAGCAATGATGAAGGCCGCAATTTGATTGAAATGCCAGTGCCCCCGGTCGGGTTGTACGCCAATCCGCCACAGGATCAGTGGAAGCAACTGCAACACTTATCTACCCTGCTGCTTCACACCCCGTTCAGTGCACAGGGTGTGATCACCAGTATCAGCGTTGATGCCAACGGTACCCGTCATATTTCATTGCACAGCGAGCCGGACATCTCGACGCTGTGGCGTTATCTCGGTACCAGCGTGTTGCTGTTCCTGTTGTTCGGAATTCTGCTGGTGAACAGCGTGTTGTTTATCAGCCGCTTTATAAAAGATAAGCGTCGCATCGACGATATCCAGCAACATTACAATTCGTGTTTTCACCCCACGCTGACGCCTGTGATGCCACATAACCCTGGCTGAAAACCGCAGGGTGGCTCTGCGCCGCCCTGTGAAATTATGCTACCCTGAAACCCTTCCCCTGCTCTCAATTTTTCTTTCCTGCGGCGCCCGGTACCACTTCAGCCGACAGGACATGGAGTTTTCATGCCCCCTGATTTTAACTGGAATTCCATTGATACCGTTTTGCTCGACATGGACGGCACATTGCTGGATCTGGCGTTCGACAGCCAGTTCTGGTTGCAGGATGTACCGTTAGCACTCAGCCAGCAGCGGTCTATTCCGCTTGAAAATGCCCGACAGATTATTCATGAGGAATATCTGGCGGTGCAGCACACCATGAACTGGTATTGCTTTGATTACTGGAGCGAGCGGCTGGACATGGATATCTATCAGATGACCACAAATATCGGCAAAAATGCGCGATTGCGTGACGATACGCTGCCTTTTCTGACGCATCTTCGTGAAAGCGGGCGTCAGACTATTTTGCTGACCAACGCACATCCGCACAGCCTGTCCGTTAAAATTGAGCATACCGGTTTAGATCAGCACCTTGATTTATTACTTTCCACCCACACATTTGGATATCCGAAGGAAGATCAGCGGTTGTGGTCTGCGGTCCAAAAGCAAACAGGCTTTGATCCTGAACGGACTTTATTTGTCGATGACGGTGAGCCGATCCTGAATGCGGCAAAAACCTTCGGTATCCGCTATTGTCTGGGTATAGAAAATCCGGATTCGACCATGGCAGATAAGTCATTTCAGGACCATCCCTCCATTAATGACTTCCGTAGCCTGTTGCCTTCGATTCACCCCGTAACAGGCCCGGCTAAATAATTCCGGCAGCGTCAGGGGAGAAAGATGAAAGGTAAAAAGGACGACGACGAGAACGCAGTACGTCTCGATAAATGGCTGTGGGCAGCTCGTTTTTATAAGACCCGCGCGCTGGCACGAGAGATGATTGATGGCGGCAAAGTGCATTACAACGGCAAGCGGGGGAAACCCAGCAAGCTGATGGAACTGAATGCCGAAATAACGCTGCGTCAGGGAAATGACACCAAAACGATCACCGTTCTGGGGCTGACTACTCAGCGCCGCAGCGCGGAAGAAGCACAGAAACTGTATCAGGAAACCGACGCAAGCATTGCCAGCCGGGAGAAAATCTCCGAGGCCCGCAAAATGAATGCAATGCCGCATCCGGACAGACGCCCGGATAAAAAGGAACGGCGGACCCTGATCAAATTTAAATATGGCGATTCTGAATAAATCCGCAATCCTTCGGTGAAGGATGAAGGATTTGAGTTCGCTAAACAGAGAGAAAATTATGTCTAATCACGACCAACTGCATCGCTACCTGTTCAATCATCACGCCGTTCGCGGTGAACTGGTCTCGCTCAAAGAAACCTTCCGGGAGATTGTTGCCGGTCATGACTATCCGGCAGAAGTCCGTAATCTGCTGGGCGAAATGTTGGTGGCGACCAGCCTGCTGACCGCGACCCTGAAATTCGACGGCGATATTACCGTGCAGCTGCAGGGCGATGGCCCGCTGAAACTGGCCGTGATTAACGGGAACAACAAACAGGAACTGCGCGGTATTGCGCGTCTGCAAGGTGACATTACCGAAGGCAGTTCTCTGAAAGAGATGATTGGTAACGGCTACATGGTGATCACCATTTCTCCGACCGTCGGTGAACGCTATCAGGGCGTGGTCGGTCTGGAAGGTGAAAACCTGGCGGAATGCCTGGAAAACTACTTCATGCAATCCGAGCAATTGCCAACCCGCATCTTCATCCGTACCGGTGAAGTTGAAGGCCAGCCTGCTGCAGGCGGCATGTTGTTGCAGGTTCTGCCCGCTGAAGATACCGATCCTGAAGAATTCAGTCATCTGGCGCAGCTGACCACCACCATCAAAGCGGAAGAGCTGCTGAACCTTCCGGCTAACGAAGTGCTTTACCGCCTGTATCATCAGGAAGAAGTCACGCTATACGAACCGCAGGAAGTCTGTTTCCGTTGTACCTGCTCGCGTGAACGCTGTGCAGGCGCGCTGCTGACGCTGCCAGATGAAGATATTCTCGAAATGCTGGAAGCGGATGGCAAAATCGAAATGCACTGCGATTATTGCGGCGCAGACTACGAGTTTGACGCGATGGATATGGCGACGCTGAAAGCGGGCGGAGATGTTCACTCCGGAGATGACCAGGTTCACTGATCGTTAACAGTTTAAAATTGAGGGACTTTTCGCCGAAAAGTCCCTTTTTTGTTTCTTTTACATAACCTTTTTGCATACCTTTCGAGTTTTTCATCACAATTCTGGAAAAACATTTACACCTCCCGTTATTCTTTGAGACTTGTCGCGGTTAAAACGCGATAAATACCTACAATAACAACTGATTTATCCCTACCGAGGGATTCAAAGTTCAGTGAGGAGCAGGGAAATGCCTACGACTATCGGGATCACCGCCGAAAAACTCGCCCTTTATGGGATTCATCAGAATAGCGAAATCGTCTATAACCCTGATTACGAAACTCTTTTTAATGAAGAGACGGCGCCGGGTCTCGAAGGCTTTGAGCGCGGGCAAGTGACAGAGCTGGGTGCAGTCAATGTGGATACCGGTATCTTCACCGGTCGTTCGCCGAAAGATAAATACATCGTCCGCGATGACACCACCCGCGATACGCTGTGGTGGTCTGATCAGGGCAAAGGCAAAAATGATAACAAGCCGATGTCACAGGAAACCTGGACGTCACTGAAGGCTCTGGTGAGCAAACAGTTGTCCGGCAAACGTCTGTTTATCATTGATGCTTTCTGCGGCGCAAACGCCGATTCCCGTCTTAAAGTCCGCTTTATTACCGAAGTCGCCTGGCAGGCGCATTTCGTCAAAAACATGTTTATCCGCCCGACCGAAAGCGAACTGGAAAATTTCGAACCTGATTTCATCGTCATGAACGGCGCGAAATGCACCAATCCTGACTGGCAGAAACAGGGGCTGAATTCAGAAAACTTCATCGCCTTCAACCTGACCGAGCGTATCCAGCTGATCGGCGGTTCGTGGTATGGCGGCGAAATGAAGAAAGGCATGTTCGCCGTCATGAATTATCTGCTGCCATTACAAGGCATTGCTTCCATGCACTGTTCGGCTAACGTCGGCGAAAAAGGCGATGTCGCGGTGTTTTTCGGGCTTTCCGGCACGGGTAAAACCACGTTGTCGACGGATCCGAAGCGCAAACTTATCGGCGACGATGAACACGGCTGGGACGATGATGGTGTCTTCAATTTTGAAGGCGGTTGCTATGCCAAAACCATCAAACTTAGCAAAGAAGCCGAACCGGAAATCTTCAAAGCCATCAAACGCGACGCGTTACTGGAAAACGTGATGGTCAGTGAAGACGGCAAAATCGACTTTGATGACGGCAGCAAAACCGAGAACACCCGCGTTTCATACCCGATTTACCACATTGAGAATATCGTCAAGCCGGTTTCTAAAGCCGGACACGCCAGCAAAGTAATTTTCCTGACTGCTGATGCGTTTGGTGTCCTGCCGCCGGTTTCGCGCCTGACAGCTTCGCAGACGCAATATCATTTCCTGTCCGGTTTTACAGCCAAACTTGCAGGCACTGAGCGTGGCGTCAATGAACCGACTCCGACATTCTCCGCATGCTTCGGTGCCGCGTTCCTGATGCTGCACCCGACGCAATACGCAGAAGTATTAGTGAAACGTATGGAAGCTGCGGGCGCACAGGCTTATCTGGTGAATACAGGCTGGAATGGCACCGGCAAACGCATCTCGCTGAAGAACACCCGTGCGATTATCAATGCCATCTTAGATGGCACTATTGATGATGCCGAAACGTTCACTCTGCCGATGTTTGACCTGGCCGTTCCGACTACGTTACCGGGCGTCGACACCCATATTTTGGATCCGCGCAATACCTACGCCAGCCGTGAGCAGTGGCAGGAAAAAGCAGAGCATCTCGCGCAATTGTTTATCGATAACTTTGATAAATATACCGACACCCCGGCAGGTGCCGCGTTGGTCAGCGCCGGACCGAAACGGTAATCTGGCAATAATCTCTCATCAGGCGCGGGCTTCCGCGCCTTTTTTATTGCAACCGGCCCGGCAGCATTTCAGAATGACGGCATTGCTGTCAGAGGAACCTCATATGGCGACGATTACCGTACGCAATCTCGATGACGATGTGAAGGAACTGCTGCGTATCGCGGCGGCCAAAAAAGGCCACTCAATGGAAGAAGAAGCACGTCTCATTCTGAAACAGGCGCTCACTCCCACCCAGCCTGACTTTGGCCTCGGTAGCCAGCTCCGCCAGCGTTTTTCATCCGTAATCGCTGAGCCACTGGAACTGCCACCCAAATGATCATTCTTAATACCGCCGTCATTTTTGAGATGATCAATCCCAGGCCACAAAAGAACGTTCTGCAATGGCTGGATGCGCAGGATGCCACACAGCTGTACCTGACCAGCCTGAGCGTAGCGGCACTTTTCACCTGGGCAGATAATCTGCCGGAGAACCAGCCGAAAGCCGCGCTTTCTGAAGCCTTGCTGGAAATGCTGAATCAGGATTTTGCCGGTCGATTACTGTCGTTTGATGCAGCAAGCGCGCTGCATTATCCGCGGATCATGACCTTGTCAGAAGCTGCCAATGTAGTGATGTCAGAGCAGGACAGACAACTGGCGGCTATTTGCCTGAATCATCAGGCGACTCTGGCGACCGAGCATGATGAAGCGTTTGCGCACACAGGTGTCTTATTGGTTAATCCGTGGGATACGGGGAATACGCCGAGATGGCGGGAAGAAGCGGCAGAGTATTATGTGATGAGCAGGAAGAGCTGAATTATGGATTGCCAACCAAACTGGCCTTAGGTCGAAACCGTGGGCTGCCGCCCACACCGGCCTTAAGGGTGGCTTATCGCCACCACCCTTAAGAATCCCCGGCTCTTTTACTGCGCGCTTCGCTCGCTGGCTATGTTTCATCAGCCGCAGCGACAGGCTGGAAATCTTGCCGCATTGCGGTGCCTTCACTCGGTCCTGAAGCCTCTGGTCTTCAGGCCGCTTCGTTCAGCAAGATTTCTGAATCGCCCGCAGCATTTTAAAAATAAAGAGAGTGAGGTTGTGAAGTCAAAGCCTAGGGCCGGTTCCAAAATACCGCCGGAGGAGAGGCGCAAAACCGTGCGTCTTTTTGCGCGGGTTGTAGCCCGAACGGAGGGCACCGCGCAGCGGCGGAATTTTGCGGCTATCGCATCGCTACCTGAAACATAGCCAGCGAGCGAAGCGGGGAGTAAAAAGCGGGGAGAGATCCAAGAGAGGGAAAGCACTTCCCTCTCTTGGGCGGTTTCGGCGCAGCGTGATAAGTGATAACCGCAACTGAGAAACCGAAATATTCACGGTCTGCTTTTAAAGTCCTAATGCAATTTAAGCCAGGGGATTATTAAGGCCCCCCTTAATCAAACTGGTTTCTGCTGAACCGCCACCGCTTTCAGCATCTCCACTGGTAACGGCAGATACGCCCGGATCCGTAATCCCCCGCGGTCACTCTTCCCGATATCCAGCGTCCCGGAATGGGCATCAACGATACGCTGAATAATGGCCAGACCGAGGCCGGTTCCGCTGGTGGTTCGGGCGCTTTCACCGCGCACAAACGGCTGGAAAAGATGTTTGAGCTGGTCCGGCGCAATGCCCGGGCCATCATCTTCAACCTGGAACCATGCACGCTGGAGTTCACGACCGCTGCTGACTTTAATCCAGCCATCGCCGTAACGGGCGGCGTTGACCACCATATTCACAACAGCACGCTTAATGGAAAGCGGATGCGCATTCACCAGTAATTCGCCGTCGGCCAGATCTGAATCTATTTCGCGCTCGTAGCCGCTTTCTGTCGCAATCACTTCGCCCAAAATACCGTTAAGATCGGTGATCTCTGTCGGCATTTCCTGGCCAGTGCGCAGATAGTCGATGAACTGCTCGATAATGGCGTTGCACTCTTCGATATCTTTGTTGATCGACTCGGCAAGATAACCATCACCGTCGCTCATCATTTCAGTCGCTAAACGAATGCGTGTCAGCGGTGTTCGCAAATCGTGACTCACACCGGCCATCAGCAAGGTACGGTCATCGGCCAGCAGTTTGACACCTGCTGCCATCTGGTTAAATGCACGCGTCACTGACCGCACTTCCGACGCACCGTATTCACGTAATGGCGGCGGAATAATGCCTTTCCCGACCTGCAATGCCGCGTGCTCCAGTTCGACCAGGGGTCGGTTCTGAATACGGATAAACAGCCACGCGCCACCAATCGCCAGCAACATAATCGCTAACGTATAACGGAACAGCGGAGAGAAATCGCCCTGATGAATCTCAGTAAGCGGAACGCGTACCCAGATGTCAGGCGACAACCAGGTTTTCAGCCACACAACCGGGGTATTTTTATTCACCTCGACGCGGACATCGGTAGGACCACCGAGCTGCTGCGCCATCTGCTGACTGAGGAATTCGTAATGCTGCGCCCAGCGCAGACCACTCTCCTCGGCTGCAGAGTTGGTATAAAGAGAAATGCCCAGTTCGCGGTAAATTTCGCGACGAAACGCCGGTGGCACAGCCAGCAACGTGCCATCTTCCAGCTGCAACCGGTCGGTCATCAGCATACGCACTTCGTATGCCAGAACCTTATTGAACTGCTGCAGGCTGGGAAGAATGGCGAAGTTAAGCACCACCAGATAGGTCGTCACCAGGCTGACGAACAGCAAGGTGACGATTAATAACAGTGTTCGGGCAAACGAGCTACGCGGTGAAAAGCGTATTCGCTTCATGCCTTACTGCCGTCCGGCACAAATACGTAGCCCAGACCCCAAACGGTCTGAATGTAACGCGGATGCGCCGGATCTTCTTCTACCATGCGACGCAGACGGGAAATCTGCACATCGATAGAACGTTCCATCGCACTGTATTCACGACCACGTGCAAGATTCATCAGCTTGTCACGGGACAGCGGCTCACGTGGATGACTCACCAGTGCTTTCAGCACGGCGAACTCACCGCTGGTCAGCGGCATAGGCTCGTCTTCACGGAACATTTCGCGGGTACCGAGGTTCAGTTTGAACTTACCAAATGAAATGACCGCTTCTTCCTGAGAAGGCGCACCCGGCAATTCGTTAGCCTGACGACGCAACACAGCGCGGATACGGGCCAGCAATTCACGCGGGTTAAACGGTTTTGGAATATAGTCGTCGGCACCAATTTCCAGGCCTACGATACGGTCAACTTCTTCGCCTTTAGCGGTGACCATGATGATCGGCATCGGGTTACTTTGACTGCGCAGACGACGGCAGATAGACAAGCCATCTTCGCCCGGCAGCATCAGGTCGAGAACCATCAGATGGAATGACTCACGAGTCAGCAGGCGATCCATTTGTTCGGCATTGGCAACGCTACGCACCTGGAAGCCCTGTTCAGTCAGATAACGTTCCAAAAGTGCGCGAAGGCGCATGTCATCATCGACCACCAGAATCTTGTGATTTTCTTGCATTTAAATCTCCCAAAGGCGTGAATGCCTGAAGCTTGTATTGTCAGAAAAGTCAGCTAAAACAGACAGCGTTTAATGGTATATATTCTAGCCGAAATTGTAACAATGATTATGGATTTCCTAATTTATCAACAATATCAGAGGAATCTTCTGCAAGCGAAGGTTGGTTTGTTACGGTTTGTCCCGCTCTCCGAAATCTGTTCGCCCGTTTCATTGGTCGTTATCTGAGCAGCCCTGCGATAGGTATCAGAAAAATGATCACTTCATTGTGCCTGCGGGAAGAAAACTCTAACGATTATATTTATTCGTTTACTTAATAACAAAGCCATAAGAATAATGTTTTCTTTGGGAAATAGATTATTTACCCGCCAACGGATCATTTTAATGAATTATCTAAATGATAATGATCATTGGCAGTGATGTATCAGACTAAAAATGCATTATCCTTTAAACAGGCTGGCTACCATCTACTATTCAAGGTATAAAACACTTGGTAGAATCCGGCATCTAAAGGTGATGAATTCAATTATTGAACCAGATAACATTATCTTTAGGTCAACCTCCAATTTTTATTTCTGAATGGACGCAAAAAATGAAAACCAAGTTCAAGCTCTTAGCGGGCGGGATATTTTTGGCTATGGCTGCAAATAGCTATGCGATCGATGGTGCTATTAATTTCACAGGCGCAATTGTTGAAGAAGCCTGTGAGATTAATGGTGGGGAAGAACTTAATATACCGTTAGGGACTTATTCAGCAGCACAATTCCAGGAAATTGGTGACCTCTCGCCAAAAATCCCTTTCACCCTGCCACTTGATAACTGCCCAGTCGTTTCAGAGGCGAACCCTACCCCTCACTTCCGGATATGGCTGGAGTCAGATACCGTTGCTGACACCACTGATTTGATTGCACTTGGCAATGATTATGGTGACGCCATGGCGGATGGTGTAGGCATCAGAATCGAAGATGCGGCAACAAATGACATCATGAAAATTAATGGCCTGCCTGACATCATCTACCCAATCCCAGGTAAGGTCATGAATGTGAACCTTCTTGCGTACTATGAGTCGTTCAAATTACCTGGCGATATCACTGCCGGTGCCGCCGACGCCCGCGTGAAAGTCACTCTCGATTACAGATAAGCACCTTTAATCTTGCCCTGCATAAAGTCAACTTTGCAGGGCAATTTATTAAGGGCTAATTCAATTACCGCATGAATATATTGCTACTGTAAGGATTCATATTCGCATGGGTAGAAAAAATCCATATATATTATTTTTAATTATAATTTCATTATTCACGTCACAAATAACCTATGCTGGCGGAATTGTTGTGGGGCGCACCCGCGTTATTTATGACGCAGATAAAAGGGAAGCTACGCTTTCCGTTAAGAATAATGCTGAAAGCAATCCTTTCCTCATACAGTCCTGGGTTGATGCGGGGGGAGAAAAAACACGCGGTCCTTTTATCATCACTCCACCGCTATTTCGTCTGAATGCTCAACAGGAAAGTAACCTGCGTATTTCCTATACCGGCAGCGACCTACCGACAGACAGAGAGTCAGTTTTCTATATCAATGTTAAAGCGATTCCTTCAACGCCTAAAAATACAAAAAACGAACTTAAACTGGTCGTCAATACGCGGATAAAGCTCTTTTACCGGCCAACAAAACTGCCCGGAAAATCCTTTGAAGCACCGAAGGCGCTCACTTTCGCCAGAAACAACGGTCATCTCGTTATTAAAAATCCGAGCCCCTATCACGTGGTTTTCAGCTCACTCAGCATTGGCTCTACGTTCTTAAAAGATGTGGCAATGATTGCGCCTTTGAGCCAGTTGGACGTTGTACTTCCACCGGGTACCTCAGGAAGCAGTGTGAAATGGGATGCGATTAATGACTATGGCGGAACAACAGCACGCTATGAACAGCCTTTATAACCAGACAAATAAAGCCACACCATAACTCACAGCCATCGCCAAATTACGGCAACTCAGAAGTACGAGAAAACTATGCTCACGGATGAAAAATTTTTACACACGAGCTTGACTGAGGATGTTAAAAAGAACTCAGCGCCGCTCGTGCTTAAACTGGGTAGCCTGCTGGCCAGTACGGCTATTGGATTACTCGCCGCTCAGGCAGCACATGCAGAAGATGTCTATTTCGACCCTCAGTTTATCGAGCGTAAAGCGGGTGACGTTGGGGATGTCGATCTTTCTTTGTTCCAGAGTAATGATCAGGCGCAGCTGCCTGGTGACTATGACACAGCCTTGTATGTAAATAAAAAATTAAAATTACGACATTCAATCAGCTACTTATCCAGACCAGATGGCACACTTGAACCGCAGATTACGCCCAATATCTTGCGGGCACTGGGCGTCAATGTTGATGCTTTTCCGGCATTAAAAAGTCTTCAGCCAGATGCGCCACTGGATTCGCTTGCACAATATATCCCAGCGGCAGACGTCAAATTCGATTTCTACCTCATGCAGCTTAATTTCAGCATTCCGCAGGCAGCGATCCTTCAGAAAGCTGAAGACTATATTGACCCGTCAAAATGGGATGATGGCGCCCCTTCTCTTTTCTCCAATTATTCCTATTCAGGCGGCCAGCGGAGTTATCGAAATGGCAACGATGATTCCAGCCAGTACCTGAATCTGCAAAATGGCTTAAACGTTGGCCCCTGGCGCGTACGCAATTACACCACTTACAGCGACAGCGGAGATGAGAAAAAATGGGACACGATCTCGACCTACGTGGAACGGGACATAAAATCCATCAAATCAAAGTTGCTGCTTGGTGAAAACTCAACCTCAGGGGAAATTCTCAGCAGTGTTCCGTTCTCCGGGGTTCAGCTTTTTTCTGACGATAATATGCTGCCTAACAGCCAGCGCGGTTTCGCCCCCACTATAAGGGGTGTTGCAAATTCCAATGCTGAAGTCACTATCCGGCAAAATGATCACATTATTTATCAGTCGTTTGTCCCTCCGGGCGCCTTTGAGATTAATGACCTTTATCCCTCATCCTACAGCGGAAATCTTGAGATAACGGTGAAAGAAGCTGACGGAACAGAACGCCGGTTTAATCAGCCTTTTTCCGCGATTCCCGTTATGCAACGCCCCGGCCGGTTGAAATACAGTGCAACAGCAGGTGTTTATCGCGCGACAGATAGCAATGAGAAAGAGCCAACCTTTGCTCAGGGTACAGCTATCTATGGTATTTCAAACACCATTACGTCCTACGGGGGCTCAGTGGTATCTGAAGATTACCTCTCAGGACTCATCGGTGTGGGTTATAACCTCCAGTGGCTGGGCGGCATTTCGGCTGATGTTACACATGCCCGTTCCACACTGGATAATAATCAAACCACCTCAGGCCAGTCATACCGCGTCCAGTATTCGAAAAACATTGAAATGACCGACACGGATTTCAGTCTGGCAAGCTATCGGTATTCAAGTGCGGGCTATTACGATTTTGATGAATCCACACAATATCTTGATGGAGACAATGCTCCGGAACTTGACTATCACAAGCGCAGCAAAATTCAGTTCAATATCAATCAGACATTATGGGAAGGTGCGAGCCTGTATCTGTCAGGATATGAGCAGGACTACTGGAACAATGGCGGCAAGGAAAAGAACCTCTCCGTCGGCTTAAACAACACTCTCTTTGGAGTCAGCTATAACCTGAGCTATTCCTACAGCCAGCTGCAAGATGAAGACAACGATCAACAGATATCCCTGAACCTCCGTATTCCGCTCAGCCGTTGGTTGCCACAAAGTTGGGGTACATACAATGTCTCACACCAGAAAGGCGAGGGAACACGCCATCAGGTTGGGTTAAGCGGAACCGCACTTGACGATCGTCGCCTCAGCTATTCAGTTCAGCAAAGTTATACCGAGCAGGACAATGAGAGCGGGAGCAATCTTTACTCAACTTACCGCTCCTCCTTTGGCAATCTCAACGCAGGTTACAACTACAGCAGAGATTCTCAGCAACTCAGTTACGGCATTGCAGGCGGTATCGTGGCGCATTCCCGGGGAGCCACGCTGTCTCAACCGCTTGGTGATTCCTTTGCATTGATAGATACCAATGGCGCCAGCGGAGCACGTCTGCAAAATCTGCCAGGTGTCAGAACAGACTGGCGTGGTTTCGCTGTCGTCCCGTATCTGACTGCGTATAACGAAAACCGTATCGCAATGGACACCACCACCCTGCCTGACGACGTAGATATCGAAAATACCTCAGCCATTGTGATCCCGAATTCTGGCGCCATGGTAACGGCACATTTTGATGCCCGTGTGGGCGCCCGAATTCTGGTGACACTGGTTCGACCAAACGGTGCCACAGTGCCTTTTGGTGCCATGGCGGCAACTGATAAACAAAGCAATATCGTGGATGAAGGCGGTGTCGTTTACCTGTCGGGTATCCCGTTAGAAAAACAGGTTTTACTTCATGTGAAATGGGGGAATGAAGCCTCTCAGCAATGTCAGGCTCAATTCAACATCTCGGCCTCAACCTCTCAGGTGAATTCGCTGACGGCTCCGTGTATTTAAGGATAATTCATGCACACAACAAAACAGGTTTTGCGCAACCTGACATCGTTCATAAAGCTTACCCTGCTGGGAATGGCCATCAATAGTTTTTCATCCCTTGCACACGCGGGATCAGCGATATGCTCGCCGGAAGATGGCGCTGGCGCGAATTATGAAAATTTTCTTCAGGAAGATATTCCCGCATCTGATAATGAGAGAGGGAAGAAGTATGAAAAAAACATGAATGGTGGGATGCAAAATTACACCATCAGTTGCAATTGTACCGACAGTGATGCCACCAGCAGCGGCGGGGTTTTACTGATGTACACCGTAAAAACCGCCTTGCCTAAGGGAACTGAGCCGGGATATTACAAAATTAACGACCACATTGATGTCAAGGCAATGCTCGATCTGCCTCCGGCAACAGGTATCGCTGTACCGACAACAAAAACACTCGGTGATGCCACGCATCACACCGATGCAAATAATAATGGCGTTTGTGCTCAGCAAAGTACCCGTGCCAGCCTGAATATTGGCTCTCAAGGCTCATTAACTTTTTATATCAGCACACCTTTTATCGGCGAAGTGGACATACCAAGAACCGAGATTGCTGAAGTTTATTTGTCATCGGGCACGGCCATAGTGACCGCCCCTCCGCTTGGTCCGCCTGTTGCCCGCGTCTACATCAGCGGAAAACTGACCGTACCGCAAAGCTGTGAAATCAATAAAGGTGAAACGATCACGGTCAATTTCGGTGCTATCGCCGCCAGTAAATTTATCACTCTAAATCAGCCACCTAAGGGCCATATTCCCACAACATTTAACATTACGTATGACTGCACAGCAAATGGATTGCCTCAGATACCGACCGGCACACAGCTTGCCATGCTGTTGAAAGGTGACGATCTGGCAGATCAATACACGCTGATAGCGAGACGCCGACCTTCTGACAATCTACCCGATATTGGAATTCGCGTTGAAAATGCCGGCGGTACAGCGATACCTTTTGAATCGGGAAATTTACCTATGAATCAAAATGGTATGGGGAATATCTCAATGACGGCTTACCCGATTAATCTGATTGGGGGCAGTCTGGATACCGGTGAATTCAGTGGCATGGCGACCTTGAAAATAGATATCCGATAAGCCCGCCACGTTGTTCAGTTCACAATCTCAATACTCACTAACCGGCTGTCCGCGCGGCCATGATCATCTACCGCGCGGATACGGTATTGCCCGTTATTGATAGGCTGCCAGTCAATGGCGGTTTTACTGGCGGAGCTTCCCAGGTAGATATCATCGACAAACCAGTACACCGTTTTACTGTCCGCATCGGTCACCGCATTAAATGAAATCCGGTCACGCCCCTGCTGGGACTGACGCAGCGTATACGTGGTGTTTTTCAGCGGTGACGTGATGCGCGGCGGATTACCACTCACGTCCACGCCCTCATCTTTGCAGTGATTCACCGGCGGTTTCCGCTTTGGTAATCCGGCCTGCGCAAAGACATTGACCAGGTCCGATGGCCAGAACTCAAACACTTCCGTACGGGTTTCGTCTTCCTCATAAGGCGGGCAGGCGACTTCACCGCTCAGTTTATCGAGACGTACAGGACGGTAAACAGTATCCACTTTGATCGGCGACTTACCGGGAATAAACCAGGTTTTGCCTTTTTGCTGGCACCATGGCGTCGGTAAATTTCCGCTGGCGAGGCAGATATCCACCCGTTTCAGCCCTTTAGGGAAGGGTCGTTTTGGCTCCTGTAATGCAGGATAGCTGGCGGTAATACTGTCGATAATATTGAAGAACAACGGTGCGGCAGCATCGGCACCGACAAAAACGTTATTACCTTTACTGTCGAAATTACCCTCCCAGACCACCAGGACATAAGGGCCGAAAATCCCGACGCTCCACGCATCGCGAAAGCCCCACGAGGTGCCCGTTTTCCAGTAAACCGGCAACGAAGACGGTGCCTGAGCCAGCGTATCCCCCGGACGGCGGTGCTGACGCAGCATATCCAGCGTCATGAAACTGGCTTCTTCACTGAGCAAACGTACGGACGTTGTCTGTTGCGCATCAGTTTTCTGCATCCGCAGTGGTTGCAACACACCGCGGTTCGCCAGTAACGCATACAGTTTTGCCAGCTCCTGCATCGTCACTTCTCCGCCGCCCAGCACCAGCGACAGGCCGTAATGGTTTTCACTGGCCATATCCGCCACGCCGGAAAGCCGGAGAAACTGATAAAACGTCGGCTGGCGCAGCTGCGATGCAACATACACGGCGGGAATATTACGGCTGAAGTTCAGGGCATCGGTTGCGGTCACCGGACCGAGAAAACGGCGGTCGAAATTTTCCGGCGCATAAGCACCAAAAGCAGAAGGGACATCTTTGAGAATAGTCATCGGATGCAACACCCCCTGCTCCATTCCCAGTGCGTAAATAAACGGTTTGAGCGCCGAGCCCGGTGAGCGTTTCGCGTTGGTGCCGTTTACCTGTCCCTGAATATCACGGTTGTAATAATCGGCAGATCCCACCAGCGATCGCACCCCCATGTCCCGGGTATCGACCAGCAAAACGGCCGCATTATGAATGCCGCGACTTTCATTGCGGGTGATAAACGCATTGACCTGCCGCTCAATCAGCCGCTGCAAGCCGGCGTCAATCGTGGTGTCCGTCCGGGTATCTGTACCGGCAAGGTGCTGATTCTGCTGACGAAGCTGTTCAATAAAATGCGGTGCAATATAGGGCATCTGCTCCGGCTGACGCAGCGCCAGCGGCAATCTGAACAAAGAGATCTGGCTGCTGTCAGTTTCATAATGTGCCTGCCAGCGCTGGAAAAGCCGGTTACGCGCCTGCGTCAGCGCCGCGCCCAAGACACCAGTCTTAGGGTCAATACGATAACTCGGTGATTGTGGCAAAACCGCCAGCGTCAGCGCTTCGGGTAACGTCAGGTCTTTCGGCGCTTTGTTGAAATAGATCAGACTGGCTGCGCCGATACTCTCAATGTTACGGCCATAAGGCGCGGCGTTCAGATAGGCTTCGAGAATGTCGTGTTTGGAGTAACTCAGTTCAAGTTGTACCGCACGCAGAACCTGCATGATTTTGCCCGCCGGCGTGCGGGTATTCAGATGCCAGTGCATACGCGCCAGCTGCATGGTGATGGTTGAACCGCCCTGCATTTTCCCGCCTGTCACATAACTGCGCCAGAAGCCACGCATCAGGCTGAACGGATTGAAGCCGGGATTGTAGTAAAAACTGCGATCTTCATGCAGCAGAAGCCCTTTCACCGCCAGCGGAGAAACCTGTTCCAGCGGCGTCCACAGCCGGTAACGATCATCGTTAGCCAGCGTGATGCGCATCAGGATGCCCTGCCGGTCGTAATAGGCCGAGGAAAAAGGCTGTCCCTGAGAAAGTGGCGGATGGGGCCAGAGCCGGCATGCCAGTACGATCAGCGCCAGTAAAAAAACGGCCATTGCGATATTTTGCAGCAGCCGTTTAGTGGATTTAGAAAACGCGGAAAAGGAGATCATCTTGCTACTCAGAACAGGTTACGCCCCGCCGTTAACGACGGGGCGACTGCGTTTTGTTATTTTTTAGCAACAGCCGCTTCGTCAGCCGGCACGACCACCAGTTTTTTATCACTGACGGAAAGCGCCTGAACGTCGCGGTCATACATTGCTTCACCGTAAGCTGGCGGGATCACAAAACTGCCGGTGTTGGTGGCTTTGATCTGATACACAAACTCCTGCACATCGGTGCTGGCGCTGCCGTAGATCACCACTCTGTCTTCACGAATATCACTGTAATCCGGTGCCCATGTTGAACCCGATGCCGCCAGCGGTGACTGCCAGGAGGCCGACGCTTCTGCATCACTGTTTTCATCACTGCTGTCAGACTCCGGCTCCGGTGGCGTTTGCTGAACCACTTCAAAACCGCCCGGCAACAAATCGACAATCGCCAGATTGTCCTGTCCTTCCTGCGAATTAGCGCGGACTTTCAGATGCACATTGATCTTCTGCCCCAGTGTCACCTGGGTGACCGCATTGCCTTTTTCATCCGTGTAATCGCGGGTGATTTCCAGACCACGTGAAATGGCTTTCTTCGGCGCAGACAGGTCATAACCGGCCTGTGTTACCACGTACCAGGCGGGCGCATCGTTGCCGTTTTCAATACGAAGCGCCTGTGCATCGGCGGTGAAATTCGCTTTAGCAAACAGTCCCTGAACCTGTGAAATCAGCTGCGGTTGCACATTTTTGGTTTTGCTTAACTGGGTGATTTTCAGCGCATCCGGTGCCGTTGCCTGCGCCGCCACCTCGGCGGAATAACTCTCCAGCGCCAGAATGCTCATCGCAGAGGAATACGTCGTATAACGTTCCTCTTTCAGCGCTTTGACCATATTCTCCAGCACCTGCGGCGGAATAACGGAGACTTTTTCCGGGAAGTGACGGGTGATCAGATACAGCTGCGTCGCGTCCTGCACCAGCGGATCAAAGTAACTTTGCGTCCACCAGGCTTTGTCATACGCCTTGCTCAGTTGCTTCCAGGTTGGCTGCAACAGCGTATTCGCTTCATCATCCATTTTCAGCAGACGATAAGACGACGCCAGATACATCGCACTCAGATCGGTTTTCCAGGTGTCCGGATAACGCTGCTGCAAGGTGTCTTGTACCGAGGCCAGCGAACTGGTGGTGATTTCACCCTGACGCGTCAGCAGATACACCGCCCATGCGCGCAGACGTAGCGTATATAAATCATCATTCTGATTCGCTGCCAGTTCGCGCAGTGCCGAATTGGCCTCCTCCAGCATACCGGCTGGCAATGCAACGCCCGCGGCTTTGGCTTCCAGCAGATATTGCACCACGTAAGGCGTGACGAACGGATCGGTTTGCGGCGACGAACGCCACAGGCCAATCGCGCCGCTGTCATTCTGACGTGAACGCAGCACTCCCAGCATATCTTTCAGCTGCTTACTGCTTTCCGCCTGACTTTGTTCACCTTTCATTTCAGGATGAAGAGTGCCGAGGATCAGCGGGACCGAGCGGCTGACAATCTGTTCAGAACAGTAATAAGGATAATCAGCCAGATACTGTGACAGCCCGCGGGTCAGCACCAGCGGCGAGTTAGACACTGCTGCTGTGCGCACCGCGTAGGCGTCAAACATCTGACGCAGATTATCGACGTTCTGACTGCTGCCGCTCATGCGTCCCATCACTGACTGCGTGCGGAACGGCATTGCCGGACGCACTGAGGTACTGATGGTCCGGCGGCTGACTTTATCGCCATACGTCGCGTCAAACACCAGCGGCGCATCGCCCGGCAAGGCTTTGGCGCGCAGACGGAAGTTAATCACACCTTCACGTTTTTCGGCCAGCGACAGGCTCTGTTCGGCTTTACCCACCACTTCCAGCTGTGGCGGCACACTCAGGTGAATCGCGACCGGAATGCTTTTACCGTTCAGCCCTTCAAGGTTATTGCTGACTCCCACGCTGACGTCAAACTCATCACCCGGTGCCACCATTGACGGCACGTTCGGCGTCATAATGAAGTTGTCGCGCACCGTCGCAGACGTCTGCGCTTTACCGATTTTGTCCGGCGTCACGGAAATCGCCATCACGCGGATTTTACCGTTGAAGTAATCCGGTACCTGATAATCGAACTGCTTCCTGCCGTTGACTTCGGTAATCCCTGACCAGTAAGCCACAGGCTTATCACGCTTGCGTTTGAACGGATTGACGTTCAGATCCAGCCCTTCACCCGCGTCACCGCCCGGGGCAGCCGCAAGCTGCATCAGTTTGCTGAACTCCGGCAGGATAAGATCCAGGATTTGCGAGCTTTCCACGCCCAGTTCGCGTTTGCGGAAGAAGTATTCCAGCGGATCTTTCAGGCGATAACGTGCCACCTGCAAAATCCCCTCATCGACAGCAAACAGCGCCACCTGTTGCGGGCCGTCAGTTGTCACTGTCATGGCCAGATTTTCGCCAGGTTTAATCACTTCAGGCGCTTCGACTTCAAGAGTATTCTGGCGCGCTTTAGTGCTGATTTTAAACGGCATCACGCCGTAGCTCAGCGGGCTCATAAAGATTTCATCGGAATTCACATCACGCACAAACTGCACGTTGATGTATCCGTTCCCTTCCATACCCGCAGGCACGCGGATTTTCTGCACAGAACTGGTGGTATCAGTATGGAACCACTGCCAGCTGTAGACTTTGTCTTTCTCGATGGTGATCAGCCCGCTGCCGGTGTAAGGCGCGTTAATAGCCACTTCGATTTCCTCACCCGGCTGGTATTGCGCCTGATTGAGTTTCAGTTTCAGCTCGGCATTTCTGTCCAGCGAACGGCTCAGGTTGGCGTTACCGGCCACAGTGTAGCCAATACGGTTCAGCACGTTGCCCTTGGCATCTTCCACCACCAGCACGAAATCACCCGGTTTATCCGTCGCCAGCGTCAGGTTATTGCCCTGCGCCGTCAGCGACAGAGGCTGTTCCGACAGCTGTACTTCTTTCATTTTCGACTGATATTTGTAAACGCCGGAATCCTGTTTGGTCAGCACAGAGATATATTTCTGCTCGACGAGCGCGACTTTCAGATCCGGTAACGCAATCTTATTCAGCGAAGGATCGACCGCAATCACGTTCAGGTGACGGACCGCGTTATGGGTGATGTATCCCAAATCACCGTCAGCTTTTACCCCAATCAGATAGTCATAAGGTGACACCAGCACCCGCGCCGTTGCGGCCACCGAACGCCCGCCACCGGCCACGAACGCCTCGGAAAGCAGTTGCAGCTGATAGGTCGCGTCAGCGTAAGATTTCAGATCCAGCGGAATAGTCGCCGTACCTTTTTCATCGGTTGTGCGGTCTTCCAGTTCCGTTTCGAAACCGTCGCTGTTCTGGCGGTTCTCGTAGAATGCGTAATCCGGGAACTGATCGAAGCTCGGATACATCGGGCGCAGCGTCAGTTTCGAGGTCACACGGCGGTCCTGCGCTGGCGTACCAAACAGGTTCTGCACGTCGATATTGGCCTGCAGTTCTGACGGTTTCACCCAGCCTTGTTTACGCTCCGGCGTCAGTTGCAGTTTCACCTTCAGCTGATCCGGCTCGAATTCTTTAACGTTTACCGAGGTATGGCCCAGCAAGGTGGAAGACTCGTTGTCTTTGCCGATCAGATACAAATAGACGTTCCATTCACCGGTCGGAGAATTATCGTCAGTGGTATAACTCAGCTCATTGAAACCGCTGGAACCCAGCGTCAGCGGGATGGTGCTCATCAGCTTGTCGCGCGGATCATGGATTTCTGCACGCACCGGTACACCAGCCAGTCCGTTGCTCCAGTCGGCGGCGCGGGTGATCAGACCGATATTGAAGGTATCGCCCGGACGATAAACGCCGCGATCGGAGAACAGATAACTGCTCAGCGTACGCGGGTCGTTCGGGGTAATTTCACCATCGACATCAAAACGGGAGAAATCGAGGCCGCGGTCATTATTTCTGTCAGCAGGCAGGAAGGACACATCGCCTTCTTTTTCGACCAGGAACATCACCGGCTGGCGCTCACTGGTATACACGTCCAGCGCAGGGAAACGCACGTGGCCGTCGTCACCGGTGATTTGGGTCAGCAACGTCACACCGTTTTTAGCGATGACAGAGACTTTTGCGTTTGCCACCGGCGTGCCACTGTGAATCGACTGCACAAACACATCACGGGTTTTATCCTGCGAACGCTTGGCAATAATCCCCAAATCGGTGACCACGACAAAGCGCGAATCCCCAACCGGCGCTTCATCCCCGCTCTGATCTTCGTCCTGATAGATATTGCCGTCATCATCCGCTTCGGGTTTCACTTCTTTCTTCTTCGGATCCCATTCCGACAGCGTCAGCAGGAAAACGCCGCGATGTGATGTCGGATCGGTGGAGAGATAACGCGAGAGGTCGACGCCCTGATAATTCACTTCACCCGGCTTATCGTTGTTTACCGCGGTCTGATATTTAAAGTGCTCGGTAAAATACTCGTCATTGAGTCGGTTAAATTCCGCCGAAGAATACTGGCGACTTTTGAACGACACGATGTGTTGCAGCTGGCCTGGGATCACCCGTTTGATATCCAGACGCATGCCCGGCACGTTGCGTGCCGCGACGCTGATTTGCTTGTCACCGTTGACCGACAGCAGTGAGCCTTGCGACATAAATTGCAGGGATTTTGGATAATCAGGCACCGCAACGATGCGGTACACTTTTTCCGGCATTTTGTAGCCACCGGAAGAAGTCAGAATATTGTCGATTTCCACCAGCATGGCGCGGTGCGCTGGCGCATCAAAGCGGAAACTGAACTGTGGCTGATAATCACTTTCGGCGTCATTCAGCTGAATGTTCAGCGGCGTAGACTGCGCGAGGACGTTATTTTCCACGCTGTCGACTTCCCAGCTGGCGTAATCATCCGGGCCTTTGGCTTCATCCTGATCGTTTGGATTGTGCTGTGGCAGTAACCAGACTTTGACCGCCTGGCGGATATCTTTGTCTTTGACCGCATCGCTGAAGCCGACGATCAGCGCACGCTGACCTTTCGCGCCGTCGGCATCCACCACCTGCGCGCTGGCTTCGTTAACCATCAGGCTGTAAAGCGTCGGCACAGACACCACGCCATTTCGTGCCTGTGTGGTCGGTGCAGAAGGGACGGATGCTTTCACGCCTTCGCCAATGGTCACCCGCACGGAACCGCCGTGGTCGAGCGATTTCAGCGGTTCGGAATGTACCCAGGCATTGAGTTTCTTCTGGTCGTAGACCACGGAATAATTGAGTTTCGACTCAGTTTTGGCTTTGCCTTCGGTCAGGCCAAGCGAAATCTGTTTTTCAAAACTGGTGACATCCACCGGCGCGTTGAACTTAACGTTAAAAATCGCGCTGCGTTTTTGCGGGTCTTGCGGATCCTGATAGTACTCGGCTTGCCCCAGCTGATAACCGAACGCCGGAGCGGTGAATTCATAACGGGTTTTCGCCAGCTTGATTTGCGGCGCGAGCAGGACGTCAGGCGAGAAATTCACTTCATATTGGGTGCCCATCGGCAGCGGATTTTTCGGGGTGAAGACTAAGGTGTAGCCGCTCACCCATTTCCACTCACCTTCGGCGGCCGGTTTCAGGGCTATCCCTTTTTCGACCACTTTGCCCACGTCGGTAATTGGCGCGACGGAGTTACGGAAATTGAAAATCGCCTGCTGCGGTGCAGGTTTTTGCGCCGCGTAATTAATGGCTTCGGGGCCGCTGATGCGCACGCTGGTATCCTGATAAACCATCGGCGCCGGTTCGATCGGCTGCGGCCGGTTGAGCCACCAGTGCCAGCCATAAACGCCCGCACCCGCGGCGCACAGCAAAACCAGAATCGCCAGACTGATGGCTTTGGGGTACTTATCTACTCCGCCTTCAAGACGCGCAAAACCACGCTTAAGCCAGCCGGACATTGCCGTCCACCAGACAGGCGCACGCCAGTCGATATTGCCGACAATCGGTTTAAAAATGCGGCCCAGCAGACCCAATACAAAGGCCAGCACGCGCAGGATGCCTTTTATCAATGTAAAAGGCAGACGAAGTAAGAATTTTAATAAATCCATTTGTACCTGTACCCCAATCCCTGTAGACGGTTAAACGCGAGAGATATTTTTATTTAATTCATTATATTACGTGAAATATCTGAAGGTAAAAAAACGTAAGAATCAGCACAGAAGGATAATAGCTCTCTGGCTAAAAAGCCATCATATAAAGCGTAGCAGTGAGTCAGACTTTTCGGTCAATTTGTGCGCTGTCAGGAAAGCGATTGTGTGAAACAATGGCGGCAGATTTCTGTGCAGGAAAACAGTGAGAAAGTGACAGGTAATATGAAAACGAAACTGATTACCCGTGAAGGCTACGACAAGCTCAAAACTGAGCTCGATTTCCTGTGGCGCGAAGAGCGCCCGGAAGTGACCAAAAAAGTGACCTGGGCCGCAAGCCTGGGCGATCGCAGCGAGAATGCCGATTATCAGTACAACAAGAAACGGCTGCGCGAAATCGACCGCCGTATCCGCTATCTGACCAAATGTCTGGAACAGCTGCGCATCGTCGATTATTCGCCGCAGCAGGACGGCAAAGTGTTCTTTGGCGCCTGGGTGGAAGTCGAAAACGACGACGGCGACATCAAGCGTTTTCGCATTGTCGGCTATGACGAAATTTTTGGCCGCAAAGACTACATTTCTATCGATTCCCCGATGGCACGCGCCCTGCTGAAAAAAGAAGTCGGCGACAGTCTGGTGGTGACCACGCCAGCCGGCGACGCGACCTGGTACGTCAATGAGATTGACTACGGGAAATGATCAGCTAACTCTCAAAACGCGCAGACGGGCGGCCTGATGACTGGCATTTTCGGTCTTCAAACCGTATAACTGTGCCCTGCTTTTTTAACGAATAAAACTGATACCAGACCTATGAATGATCAACTGAGCCGCATTATCGCAAGTGAATTGCAGGTTCGCCCGGAGCAGGTTGCTTCCGTGGTGCGTCTGCTGGATGAAGGTAATACCGTGCCGTTTATTGCGCGGTATCGTAAGGAAGTCACCGGTGGGTTGGATGATACCCAACTGCGTCAGTTGGACACCCGTCTGGGTTATTTGCGTGAGCTGGAAGACCGCCGCCAGACTATCCTCAAGTCCATCGAAGAACAGGGCAAACTGAGCGACGATTTAGCGAAAGCCATTAAAACCACGCTGAGCAAAACCGAGCTGGAAGATCTGTATCTGCCGTTCAAACCGAAGCGCCGCACGCGCGGGCAAATCGCTATCGAGGCGGGGCTGGAACCGCTGGCAGAATTGTTGTGGAACGATCCACAAAACGAACCTGAAACCGCCGCCGCGAAGTTTATAGATGCGGATAAAGGCGTCGCCGACACCAAAGCAGCGCTGGATGGCGCACGCTACATTCTGATGGAGCGTTTCGCTGAAGATGCGTCGCTGCTGGCGAAAGTTCGTGATTACCTGTGGAAAAACGCCCATCTGACCTCCCGCATGGTCGAGGGTAAAGAGCAGGAAGGCGCGAAATTCCGCGACTACTTCGATCACCATGAACCGATTTCTCAGGTGCCTTCTCACCGTGCGCTGGCGATGTTCCGTGGCCGCAATGAAGGTATCCTGCAGCTGGCGCTGAATGCCGATCCGCAGCATGACGAGCCGCCGAAAGAAAGTTATGCCGAACAAATTATCATCGACCATCTGGGTCTGCGCCTGAACAACGCGCCAGCCGACGTCTGGCGCCGTGCCGTGGTCAACTGGACATGGCGCATCAAAGTGCTGCTGCACCTTGAAACCGAGCTGATGGGCACCGTGCGCGAACGCGCTGAAGATGAAGCGATTAACGTATTCGCCCGCAACATGCATGATTTACTGATGGCTGCGCCAGCGGGTATGCGCGCAACCATGGGCCTGGATCCGGGTTTACGTACCGGTGTTAAAGTCGCCGTTGTGGATAACACCGGCAAACTGGTGGATATCGATACCGTTTATCCCCACACCGGCCAGGCTGTAAAAGCCGCACAACAGGTTGCCGCGCTGTGCATCAAACATAATGTCGAACTGGTCGCTATCGGTAACGGTACCGCTTCCCGCGAAACCGAGCGCTTCTTCCTCGAACTGCAAAAACAGTTCCCGGCGGTCAAAGCGCAGAAAGTGATCGTCAGTGAAGCCGGTGCGTCGGTGTATTCCGCTTCCGAGCTGGCGGCGCTGGAATTCCCGGATCTGGATGTTTCGATTCGTGGTGCCGTTTCCATTGCGCGTCGTCTGCAAGATCCGCTGGCTGAACTGGTGAAAATCGACCCGAAATCCATCGGAGTCGGCCAGTATCAGCATGACGTCAGCCAGTCTCAGCTGGCGAAAAAACTCGATACCGTCGTCGAAGACTGCGTGAACGCAGTGGGTGTGGATCTGAATACCGCGTCCGTTCCGCTGCTGACCCGCGTGGCTGGTCTGACGCGCATGATGGCGCAGAATATCGTTAACTGGCGCGACGAAAACGGTCAGTTCCGTAACCGCGAACAGCTGCTGAAAGTCAGCCGTCTGGGGCCAAAAGCCTTCGAGCAATGTGCAGGCTTCCTGCGTATCAATCACGGCGACAACCCGCTTGATGCCTCAACGGTTCACCCGGAAACCTATCCGGTGGTCGAACGCATTCTGGCAGCGACGCAACTGGCGCTGAAAGAACTGATGGGCGATTCGAATGTGCTGCGCGGCCTGAAAGCCAGTGAATTCACTGACGAACAGTTCGGCGTGCCGACTGTTACTGACATCATCAAAGAGCTGGAAAAGCCGGGGCACGATCCGCGTCCTGAGTTTAAGACCGCGACCTTTGCCGATGGTGTGGAAACCATGAATGACCTGATGCCGGGCATGATCCTTGAAGGTTCTGTCACCAACGTCACCAACTTCGGGGCATTCGTGGATATCGGCGTACATCAGGATGGTCTGGTTCACATCTCATCACTGGCGAATAAATTCGTTGAAGATCCGCATACCGTGGTGAAAGCTGGCGATATCGTCAAAGTCAAAGTGATGGAAGTCGATCTGCAACGTAAACGTATCGCGCTGACCATGCGTCTGGATGAGCAACCGGGCGAAGCACCGGCACGCCGTTCTTCCGCGCCAGCGTCAGATTCGCGTGACAATCAGAAACGCCATACACCAAACAAACCTGCGGGACGCAATGCCGCACCGGCGGGCAATAATGCGATGGCCGATGCTCTGGCTGCCGCTCTCGGCAAAAAACGCTAATTTCTCGTTTTTTCCTGCAAAACGGAAGCCGCTGATATTCAGCGGCTTTTTTTATGTGTCTTTTTTCGACACTTTTTAAAGTCTCTCCTATTGAATCAATCACTGAGGTAAATCAATAAATCCTCACTGTTGCAGGCTTAGGATAGCGACGCGGTGGAGATTCCCGTGAAGAGGCCCCCCTATTTATTTTGTCTCCACACGCGTACTAATTATGATAACTATTCTCGTTTGTACTTCTTTGCGTATTCAGTACGCCGTCAGCCTCAGGCTGGCAATTTCGCACCAGGGACAATTTCTGAGCAATATTTCACGAGCAGTGAAATCAACGGGCACGGAAGCGCGGCGTCACCTTTGTGACGCTGCCCCCAAAATGCCTGAACGCTTCGCGAGGAACTATGCAACTTCAATCAAAATGTGCTTATAAAATCACCGGCTTTTCTCATGAAATCAGTCCGGCCTATCGCCAGAAACTGCTGTCTCTCGGCATGCTTCCGGGATCATTCTTCAACATCATCCGCGTGGCACCGATGGGCGACCCGGTGCAGATAGAAACCCGCCGCACCAGTCTGGTCGTGCGCAAAAAAGACCTCGACCTGCTCAAGCTTGAGCTTCTGGCCTGACCTTTCTGATGGGTTTCTGATGGGTTTCTGAAAGATTGTTTAGCGCGGCTCTGTTGAGTCTTCCGCGTTTTTTCCTTTCTCACACGTAGATCTGAACGTATGAAAGCACTGACTATTGGCCTGATTGGTAATCCCAACTCAGGTAAAACGACCCTTTTCAACCAGTTAACCGGTTCGCGACAACGCGTTGGTAACTGGGCTGGCGTCACCGTTGAACGTAAAGAAGGCCAGTTCGCCACCGCAGACCACCAGATTACGCTGGTCGATTTGCCCGGCACCTATTCACTGACCACCATCTCCGAGCAAACCTCGCTTGATGAGCAAATTGCCTGTCATTACATTCTGAGCGGCGACGCAGATCTGATGATTAACGTCGTGGATGCCTCAAACCTTGAGCGCAACTTATACCTGACACTGCAACTGCTTGAGCTGGGCGTGCCCTGCATTGTCGCGCTGAACATGCTCGACATCGCCAAAATTCAGAACATCAATATTGATATCCCGGCGCTGTCTGCACGCCTGGGCTGCCCTGTTGTTGCCCTGGTGTCTACCCGCGCCAGCGGCATCAAAGAACTGAAAGCGGCCATTGATGAATTGCCACAAGTGGCCGCGCTGGAACGTGTGAAATATCATCCGGTGCTGCAACAGGAAGTGGAAGTGCTGGCCACTGAAATGCCGCAAGATATGACGCTGCAACAGCGTCGCTGGCTGGCTTTGCAAATCCTCGAAGGGGATATTTACAGCCAGACGCACGCAGGTAACGCGCAGGCTTTACTGCCGCAGGTGAAAGCCCGTCTGGTAGAGCAAAAGCTGGAAGATCCGGCGCTGCTGATTGCCGATGCGCGTTATCAGAGCATTGCGTCACTGTGCGCGGACGTCAGTAACTCGCACCTCACCGCGCCCAACAAGCTGACGCAGGTGCTGGACCGCGTGATCCTCAACCGTTTCCTCGGCGTGCCGATCTTCCTGCTGGTGATGTATCTGATGTTCGTGCTGGCGATCAACATCGGCGGCGCGCTGCAACCTATTTTCGATATCGGCTCGGCAGCAATTTTCATTCAGGGTATGCAATGGGTGGGATTCACCCTGCACTTCCCGCAGTGGCTGACCATTTTCCTGGCACAGGGCGTGGGCGGCGGTATCAATACGGTTCTGCCGCTGGTGCCGCAAATCGGCATGATGTATCTGTTCCTTTCCTTCCTTGAAGATTCCGGTTATATGGCCCGCGCCGCGTTCGTGATGGACAGGCTGATGCAATCGCTGGGGCTGCCGGGTAAATCTTTCGTGCCGCTGATTGTTGGCTTTGGCTGTAACGTGCCGTCCATTATGGGTGCCCGTACGCTGGATGCCCCGCGTGAACGCCTCATCACCGTGATGATGGCGCCGTTTATGTCCTGCGGCGCACGTCTGGCAATTTTCGCGGTGTTTTCTGCGGCATTCTTCGGGCAAAGCGGTGCATCCATCGTGTTCTCGTTGTATCTGCTCGGTATTGTGGTCGCTATCCTGACCGGCCTGCTGCTGAAATACACCATTATGCGCGGTGAAGCCTCGCCGTTTGTGATGGAACTGCCGGTGTATCACGTTCCGCACCTGAAAAGTCTGCTGCTGCAAACCTGGCAGCGTCTGAAAGGTTTCGTGCTGCGCGCCGGTAAAGTGATCGTGATTGCGAGTATTTTTATCGGCGCCCTGAACAGCTTCTCGTTCAGCGGTCAGGCGGTGGATAACATCAATGATTCTGCACTGGCCTCGGTCAGTAAAGTACTGACACCGGTGCTGGCGCCGATGGGCGTACATTCTGACAACTGGCAGGCGACCGTGGGTCTGGTCACCGGCGCGATGGCGAAAGAAGTGGTGGTCGGTACGCTGAACACGCTGTACACCGCCGAACATATCCACAATGAGGAATTCGACGCTGCCAGCTTCAACCTGTTCGATGAACTGGGCGGCGCAGTGCAGGAAACCTGGCAGGGGCTGAAAGACACCTTCAGCATCAGCGTACTGTCGAACCCGATCGAAGCCAGCAAAGGTGACGGTGAAATGGGCGTCAGCTCCATGGGCGTCATGAGCACCAAATTCGGTACCGCCATTTCGGCTTACAGTTACCTGATTTTCGTGCTGCTTTACGTGCCTTGCGTCTCGGTGATGGGGGCGATTGCCCGTGAAACCAGCCGCAGCTGGATGACGTTCTCCATTTTCTGGGGGCTGAACGTCGCCTACTCGCTGGCGACCCTGTTCTATCAGGTGGCCACTTTCAGCAACCATCCGGCCTACAGTGCGGGCGTCATCTTCATCGTGCTGCTGTTCAACGCTATCGTCCTCACCTGCCTGCGCAAGGCACGCAGCCGGGTCAGCCTCCATTTGCAGCCGCGTAATATCGCGGCCTGTTGCGAACCAGCTACCGGCAGCGACTGCCACTAGGAGATAACATGACTACGCTGATTCAGGTTCGCGACTCTCTCGCACTGGCTGGCCGGGCAGATGCCCGCCAGCTCAGCCAGCAGCTTAAGGCTCCGCAGCCGCTGGTGCAGGCCATGCTCGAACGGCTGGTGGCGATGCGAAAAGCAGAAACGGTGGAAGCGGATGACAGCTGTCTGAGCGGCAGCTGTAAAAGTTGCGCTGACGGCAAAAAGTGCCTGACCGTGTCTTACACCCTGATCCCCTGAACCCGGCTTTTCCGCCCTTCCTGAATAGTCGCCCGGCGGCTATTCAGCTATCATCTCAGACCGCAACGGCCTAAAA
This sequence comes from Rahnella sp. ATs2, assembly GCF_051851855.1. NCBI lineage: Bacteria > Pseudomonadati > Pseudomonadota > Gammaproteobacteria > Enterobacterales > Yersiniaceae > Rahnella > Rahnella sp. ATs2. The sequence goes on from NZ_JBLYPL010000013.1 coordinate 83,179, forward strand.
CGCGCCGCAGGAGCCTGTATGATCGACAGTGAAATCACCTTCCGCAAACTCGAAATTTTCCTCGCTTACATGGAAAAGCAAAACATCACCCGCGCAGCCGAACAACTCGGTCTGAGCAGCGTGAGCGTGCATCGCGCCCTGCATTCTCTGGAAGAAGGTTTGCGCTGTCCGCTGTTTATCCATCGCGGGCGCAATCTGCTGCCGTTGCCCGCGGCTGAAGCGTTACTGGAACATGCCACGCAGGTGATTGAACAGATGGAACATGGGATCCAGGCCACGCAGCGCGCCGCCGGTTTTGGGGATAAACGCCTGAAAGTCGGCACGTTGTATTCGCTGACCCTGGAAACTATTCCGCGCCTGATTATGGGGCTGAAACTGCGCCGACCCGAGCTTGAACTGGAGCTGGTGATGGGGTCTAACAGTGATTTGCTGCAAAAGCTGGAAGACGGCCTGCTGGATGCGATTCTGATTTCGACCAGTGATTCGAGCGTGGACGCACAGCGCTACGATCAGTTGCCGCTGTTTCAGGATGATATTTTTCTCGCTGCCCCCGCCAGCGCAGAACTGGCGTCGGAAGGCACGGCGGATTTACGCGATTACAAACAGAAGAAATTCGTTTCACTGGCAGAAGGGTTTGCGACTTACCACGGCTTTCAGGAAGCCTTTCAGGTCGCCGGTTTTGAGCCGGACATTGTCACACGGGTAAACGATATTTTTTCGATGCTGAGTCTGGTACAGGCGGGCGTCGGATACACGCTCATTCCCGGCAGGATGAAAGGCGTGTACGAAAATACGGTGAAATTACTGCCACTGGCAGAAGCCTATCAGATGCGCCAGACCATTTCGCTGGTCTTCCCGCACAGCCGCGAGCACGATCCCAACCTCCTCGCCCTCGCCGCTGAAAGCCGGATGTATGCGCTAGCGAGCAGAAAGCGCTGACAGACGGTTATTTACTGCCTGTTTAGCGACCGGCTTTCCCACTATTAAGCCCTCAATAGAAATATCTTCATCAAGGGCATCCCAATGCAAACCATAAGCACTGATTTCATAATCCTGACGCTGCGCGGGTGTTGCATTCAGCAGGACCGGGAACTGCATCAGCGGTACCTCCAGGATTTGCCCATCTTCAAGAGTGACCCACATCGTACTATCATCGAACCGAACACTTTTAGGCGAAATATTCATTCCATGCTCCTTGAAAGACTGTCTGATAAACGTTTGTTAGCGTTATGATTTCCCTGACTTCTCTGGACGAAAAACCTGTCTGACGACACATGGCAACAGGTACAAGCCAAAGTTTGGCTTCTTTCTGACCGGATCTTACATGAATATGATGAGGCTCAGGCGGGTTTCCCTCATTGGAATAAAAGAAAAAACGATAATTTTTAAAGCGCAGAATAACTGGCATGTCGGTGACTTCCCTGTGTTAACGGTTCGGTAAAAACAAAAAACCTTTCACTCAGGAAAGGCTTTTATTCCGTAGCATCCCCAACCTATCATGCCTTTAATCAGCGTTCGTTTTCCCGTAACCGCGCTGCGAGACGTCCCGCAACATGCATACCTGACTGGCATAAAGACAGCGCTTCGCCCTGTTCCATCGCACGGCGGGTCAGGCCGGTAAGCACCGCGCCCGGCGGCATTTCAATTGCCAGTCGCACATCGCGCTGGTAGGCCGCGACCATGGCATCACGCCAGTTCACAGTACGCGCCATGTTCATCGCCAGATCGTCCGCGATTTTTTCCGCCTGCCAGTAAACACGCCCGGTTGTTCCGCTGAGATAACCGCAGGTCGGACGGGAAATGTGAATCTGTTTAAACGCCTCAACCAGTTTCGCCGCAGGTTCATCGAGCAATGCGCAATGTGATGGCACACTGACCGCCAGCTGATGCGTTTTCTGCGCTCCCAGCCCTTTCGCCAGTTGCATGACCTGTGCCATAGCGGCATCGCTGCCCGCAACCACCAGCTGGTCTTCCGCGTTAATATTCGCCAGATACACCGGAGATTCAGCGCTGTTGACCTGCGCCACCAGTTCCTCAACCTGCATCTGACGCAACCCGGTGATCGCTGAAAGGCCAAAGCCTTGCGGATAGGCCTTTTGCATCAGTTCCCCGCGCAGCGCGACCAGCCGTACGGCATCATCAAAGTCGAGCGCACCGGCAATCACCGCTGCCGGAAACGCACCAATTGACAGCCCGCTGCAAAAATCGGCCTCAACGCCTTCGGCCTGGCATTGTTTCGCCCAGACCACACCGGCAATCAGCAAACACAGTTGTACGGCACGGGTGGAGCGTAAGGCATCGGCGGTATCAAGCAGCAAAACATCTTCGCCCAGCGCGAGGCTGGCCTGTTCAATGAGGGAATGTGTGAGCGGGTTATCCGGCAGGCGATGCAGCATTTGCGGCACCTGCGGGCCCTGTCCGGGGAAAGTAAATAAGATTTTCATCGTGCTCCTTGCTTCTTGTGGCCGGTTTCAGTCTGCCGGCAATTGCCACGGGTCGCGCACCAGCAACGGGCCGGACGCCGTTTTCAGCATGATGTCACCGCCACGCAGCCATTCGCTGAGGGCAAATCCGCCCTGTGGCGTATTGATCTGAACATCGGCGCGGCAGGGAAGCCGCTGAAGCTGGTCGTAAAAATCGGAAAACTGAGAAGGATCCAGCGGCGTGTCGCAGCGCACCAGTAAATCAAGATCGCTGTCGGCGTGCATGACGGGAAGGTCACTGACCAGCGCGTAGGCGCAACTGCCCGTCACGCCCCACGGGAAAGGCAGTTGCAGGCTGCATAACGTAATCAGCGCCTGCACCGGTTGCTGTGACACAAACGGCGAATGCAGTAATGCATTCACGTCGCTGACCAGAGATTCGGGCGTGACGACCCGCACCACCGCCGCCGGATCTATCCAGGCGGCGGCACGCTGAATACGGGTCATGCCGCGAATGCCCACAGGAACTGCGCCGTCAGCCCGCTTATCGCGACGCACCACCAGCGGCAGCGACGTACGCCAGCCGGTGTTTACCCACGCGGGTAACGTGTCGTCGCTTTGCAGCGCAGAACGGTCGCTAATCCAGACAAAATCATGGGCACGCGGGTCACACATATTCCAACCTTTCTGATTAGTGAAGTGCGGCTGTCAGAGAGATAAACAGCGGCAATGTCACGATACATAATACGGAACTGATCAGCAGTGACGCTTCTGCATCCGGAGACTGAACCCCGAAACGGTTCCCGAACACGATACCGAAGAAACCGGCAGACAACGCAATCATCAGGATCGCCGTCACAGCCACCTGACCGCTCAGGCCAAATGCCAGAACCAGACCCCAGGCAATAAACGGCTGGATCAGGTTTTTCGCCACGCAAGACAACAGCACCGGACCGTTAATTTTCAGTTTACGCGCTGACAGGATAACACCGGTCAGGAACAGCGCAGACGCGGTCGCTGACAGACCCAGCGGTTTGATCGATGCCAGGAAAATTTCCGGCATTTTAATGCCAATCGCCGACAGGATCACGCCCAGCAATGGTGCCCAGACGATCGGTTTTTTCACTGAACGCCACATCAGAACCGGCAACAGTGCCAGAGAGGACCCCTGATTTTCACCACTGAGACGCGCTTTTTCACGTTCTAGGATCAGCAGACAGAACGGCGTCATCAGCACGGAACCGCAGGCGATAGATACCGCGACGGACAGTGAAGTCGACGGCGCATCACCCATCACGCTGCTCAGAATCGGCAAACCAAGCGCCGCATAGTTCGGCAGTGCCACAGTCAGCGTCAGAACCGCCGCATCCTGCGGAGACTTTTTAAAGACTTTGGTACAAATAAAGTAAATCGCCGCGTAGGTTATCCACATCGCCAGAACCAGCACCAGAATCAGCGGTGACTGTTCAACAATGCCCGCCCACGGGGTCTGTACAGTTGCTGCAAACAGCGCAGCGGGTAAAGCAAAATCCATCACGAAAATATTAAGTAAAGAGACATTCTGGTTATCCACCATTTTCGCTTTCCCGGCGTAAAAACCGAGGATCATGATGACGAAAATAGGGGCAAGCGCGTGCAATATTACGTAAGTCATAGCGTTTTTCCTGAGGCAAAAAATGAATGCTCAGTCGGCGCCGGTGCGATGGTTTTTTTAGTATGACAGTCCAGTTGCAGACAACAGCAGGTCCTCGCCCGGACGGTATGTCAGGGCGGGAACCCGCAATGCGGCTGCGTCACGCTGTTTGCAGGTGCGTTACCGGTTGAGACTGAAAGTTTTAACGAATTACCATTCCTGACGCATCAGCTGGCGAACGCGCTGCGAACTTGCGCGGTTTTCCGCACCCAGACGGTTGCTGAGGCTAACGCCTTCTTTGCGTGCGTCCTGGATGTTTTGCCAGACAACGTTTTGCACGTTGCTGATATCGTCGGGTGTTGCCTTATCCGGATCAGCAATGTCGAGTAATTGCGACAGCAGGCCCAGCGTGGCGTAGTTTTCGATGTCATAAGCCATCGGCGGAATGGTGGCGGCCAGTTTTTCCAGCGCGTCCACAGAACGTAAGGTGATACGTGCAGCGGATTCTTTGCCCATCGCGTGGATCATCACGCCGTTGTTTTTGAAGGCGATCAGTTTGTTGGCCTGATAACCGTGCGCCAGAAACGCACCGGACATCGCTTTACCGACAATCAGCCCGACCACCGGATGCCCGGCCAGACGCGCTTTGGCGTACGCCCCTGCGGCACCGGCCAGCGCCTGATGGATACCGAATGCTTCTTCGCGACGACCGTATGCCTGACTTGGCACATCAATCACAGCCACGATGGCGCGTTTGGTGGTGGCATTAGCGTCGGCATCAATGACGTCGTTGACTACTTTTGCCAGATTCCAGCCTTCGAGCAGACCGACTTCGCCGCCCGCAGCACGCGGATACTGGTTATTTTTATCTGGTACCACGGCGATGAAACGCACGGGCTGGTCATTCAGTTTGCCGTCAGCCGCTTTCACGGAAGGGCAAAGACCGTTTACCGGCGTGGCATCTTTGGTCAGTTCAGCGAACCAGTAATCACCCCGGCTGGCTGCATTATTTGCTACGTTGCTCATGCGCGATCCTCCCGGTTAAACAAGGCTTCCGTCACTTCACGGCTGGCCTGCTGCGCGGTGTCAAAACCGGTCAGTTTTGGCAGGTAATAATCATAATTATCAGAACGATGTGTCGCAGGTACGCCCGCTTTAATAAAGGCCAGTACGCTGTCTTTCACTTCATTCAGGGAATCTTTCACCAGCGCATCAACAAACCCGCTGTGATAGCGCACTTCGCCACCGGTCATGCTCCAGATAAACGGACGGTCGCGGGAATCGTATTCATCGATACCGGCTTCCTGTTCAATAACCTGAGGACCATTCAGACCCAGACGGGCTTCGCGGGTGACAATCAGATAGCTGCACAGCGCGGCGGCAATCGACATCCCGCCAAAGCAACCGACCGTACCGGCAACCACGCCAATCACCGGCGTATAGCGGCGTAAATCTACGATTGCGGCATGAATATCCGCGATCGCCGCCAGACCCAGATTGGCTTCCTGCAAACGCACACCGCCGGTTTCGAGCAGCAGAACGGCCTGCGTCGGGATGCCGTTGCGGTTATCTTCTGCGGCCAGTTCCAGCGCCGCGGCCATTTTGGCACCGGACACTTCGCCCATGCTGCCGCCCTGGAAACTGCCTTCAATCGCCACAACCACGGCGGGCTGACCGTTAATCTGGCCTCTTGCAACCACCATGCCGTCATCGGCCTGCGGGACGATGCCCTGCGGTTCCAGCCATGGCGACATCACGCGTTCGAACGGCCCGAGCAGTTCGCGGAAAGTGCCGTCGTCCAGCAGTTTGCGGGCGCGCTGACGGGCGCTCAGTTCGATAAAGCTCTGATCAGTATCAGTTGGCATTTTCTGCCTCCTCAAAGACCTGTTCGATACGCAGACGGGCAACCCCTGGTGTGGCGCCAAAATCATTAATGTCCAGACGGCCTGCCGGTAATTCACGCAGCGCACTCAGACGGTTAAAAAAGTTCTGCCACAAGGTATGGCTGCCGTCGACCGATGTGGTGACGATAATTTTCAGCGCACTGGCTGTGTCGGGTTCATACAGCGCTTCTAAATCGCCGGAACCTACCACGCCGGCTTCGGCGCGGCCTGCCAGCGGTTTAGCCGCCGGGTAGTTAAATTCAAAACGTTCCATAACACCTCTTTGTACTGATGTTAGTTAATTCGTATCCGGTTCAGACCACGCTCACGCGGTCGAGGAACAGTGTCGCGGCCAGTAAATCAGCAGCACCGCCGGGCGATGTGTTGTCCGCCAGCATCCGGTGTTCGAGATGGCGCAACAGTTGTTTGCCCGCCATCGTGCTGGTGCCACCAGCTTCCAGTACCGCCTGCGCGCCCTGATGCATGGCTTCAAGCGCCGGTAAACCGCCGCGTGACAGCACACAGGTGTCGGCAAGCGTGGTCATCACCGCCAGCAAGGCATCGACCTGTGCTTCGCTTTCGCTGGCGCCTCGTGTCCGGCTGTGATGAAGCTGCGGCAGTGCCCGGTCGATAATGTGCGGGAAACCACTTTGTGCTTCTTCACGCGCACCCGGCACCTGATAACGCTGCACGGCGTGCGAACCTTTACTGAATTTTTTCGGGCTGAAAGCATCGGGTAACGCCGCAATTTTCGCGGCGCGCTGCGCAATACTTTGCGGCAGCAAACGTTCCGGCTGCATGGCAACGGCGCTGACCAGCAGCCCCATCGCCCAGATAGCGCCCCGGTGAGTATTCACTCCGCCGGTTTCCGCCATCATTTGTGCTTCACCAGCACGACCTAAGCGCCCCACTTCCTGACGCAGGGCGATATCCGCCGGGCGCTGCCAGCTGTGTAAAGCCAGCAAATAGAAAGTGGAGGTCAGGCTGCGTGCCGAACGCACCATCAGATCCAACGTTAAATCCTGATGTGCGCCGGAACTCCGGCTGTCTACCAGTCCCGGTTTCGGGCTAAGCCGCGCTTCGTCGATCAGCGCCTGCGTCGCCGTTTCTGCCAGCCTTTCGGCCAGTTCTTCCGCTGTCAGTACAGCGCCAATCGTTAAAGTCTGCGGCATCAGGATCACCAGCTACGGAATTTAGCAGGCGGGTTATACAAACCGCCGGACCAGTCAACCAGTTCGCTCACGCTGCCTGCCGCCAGTAAAGAACGGGTGGCATCGGTGCGACGAATGCCCATGTCTTCAGGGAAGACCACCAGTTCCTGACGGCGCAGATCGGCGACGCGTTTGGCATCAACGCCCAGACCGATGTCAGTGATACCGGCCACCGCAGCGACCATTGCGCGGCGTTCTTCCAGAGAGCGGGCGCGGTGCAGGTAAGCAATCCCCTCTTCGGTCAGCACGTGGGTCACGTCGTCGCCGTAAATCATCACAGGCGCCAGCGGCATACCGGATTCTTTACCCACATCGACGGCTTCGAGTTTCTCAACGAACGTCGGTTTGCCCCCGGCCTGAAAGGTTTCCACCATCTGTACGACCAGTTTTTTACCGCGTGCCATCGGATCCGGCTCTTCAATCATGTCGAGCCAGGCTGGCGTGGAGTGACGACGACCGTGCGGGTCATGGCCCATGTTAGGCGCGCCACCGAAACCGGCCAGACGACCGCGTGTCACCGTTGAGGAGTTCGCCAGACCATCGACCTGCAAGGTGGAACCGATGAACATGTCGACGGCGTACTGGCCTGCCATCTGGCAGAACGCACGGTTAGAACGCATGGAGCCGTCGGAGCCGGTGAAGAACACATCCGGACGAGCGCGAATGTACTCTTCCATCCCCATTTCGCCGCCGAAGCAGTGAACGGTTTCCACCCAGCCGCTTTCGATAGCCGGGATCAGCGTCGGATGCGGATTTAGCGTCCAGTGTTTACAGATTTTGCCGCGCAGACCGAGTTGTTCGCCGTACGTCGGCAGCAGCAGTTCGATGGCTGCGGTGTTAAAACCGATACCGTGGTTCAGGGACTGCACGTTGTGTTTGGCGTAAATACCCTTAATCGCCATCATCGCCATCAGTACGTGAACCGGTTTAATCAGGCGCGGGTCACGGGTGAACAGCGGTTCGATGAAGAACGGCTTGTCGGCGACGACCACGAAATCAATCCAGTCACCTGGGATATCGACGCGCGGCAGGTCGGTGTCTTCTTCGACAAGTTCATTCACTTGCGCAATCACGATGCCGTTTTTAAAGGCAGCGGCTTCCACCAGCGCCGGCGTATCTTCAGTGCTTGCGCCGGTATACAGATTGCCTTTACGGTCCGCTTTGAAGCCGGCGATCAGCGCGATGTTCGGCACCAGATCGACATAAAGACGGGAATACAGTTCGATGTACGTGTGGATAGCGCCGATTTCCATCTGACCGTCTTCAAGCAGTTGCGCGATACGCAGGCTTTGCGGTCCGGAGAAAGCGAAATCAAGCTTGCGGGCGATACCGCGTTCGAAGAGATCCAGATGTTCAGCACGGCTGACGCTCGGCATGATCATATGTAAATCATGCAGCTTTTCAGGGTTCACTTTTGCCAGCGAACGGGAAAGAAAGTCAGCTTGTTTTTGGTTGTTACCTTCCATCACCACGCGGTCACCGGAGGCGATCAGCGTTTCGAGGATGGGGATGATTTTATCTGTGGGTAAAACTTTACCCTCTGCCACGGAACGGACACTGTCGATACGCCGTTGTTTTTCGCTGCGGCGGGTGTCCCATACTTTCGTGGTCTGCGGATGTTGCGGCATGCCAAACCTCCCTGGGTTGAGCTTGCTGAATCTTTCCCGTCGTGATGAAACAAAAAGGAGGGTGGGAAGTTCAGTCAAGTGGCGGTTGCATCACAATTGACCTGTTTAATTAGCGTGTTAAGTATAGGAAGCGGTGAGATACCCATCAATTAAGGGCGCTGACACTTCGTTACTCTGAGAGTAACGATTGAAGAGAATTCTTTAAAAACAGTTTGATACAGAACAAGGAATGAGAGGAAGTGCGCAAAAACAGGCGAAAAAAAGGGATGCTCCAGGCATCCCCTTTTCGCAGATTCAGAGAATTACTTGAACACTTCTGCGGTAGCAGTGATTTTCTTTTTCTCCTGCGCGGCGATGACGACGTAGTATTTCCCGCCTTTTTCATCAGCCAGTTTGGACAGCTCATCTTTAGCATCCATTGGCGCAGTGTATTCATTGCTGGTCGTTACCACGCCCAGGCTGGTGTAACCCTTATCTTTGGCTTCTTCTTTGGTGATCATCTCAGCGGCCATTGCGTTCACAGAGAACAAACCTGCCAGAACAGCTGCAATAATAATTTTATTTGATTTCATGACATTACCTCTAATTGGATGAATAATTTTGAAAGAAAGCAGTCAAGATATGAACGGCAGGTGAATCTGTGCTGGCACGAACCTTCCTGGTCAACCACCAGATTTCTCCCCAGAGACACAAACGGGCGATAGAAACTCTTACCCTCTCACCTCCGGCATCTATCGGCTTAAGTATTAATCACCTTCGGGAATTATCCAGAAATTAGTAAAAAATATTTACATTGATTTTCATTCTGACATCAGGAACTGACCGGCAAGTTCACAAAATGCATCCGGATGAGAAATAAACGGCGCATGTGCTGCTTTTTCAATGACTTCTGAACGGGAATCCGGCAGTAACGCATCCAGCAACGGCACGACTTTTCGCGGCACCAGCCCGTCCAGCGCGCCGTAAATACGCAATATTGGCAACGTCAGCTGCGTCATCGGCTGGCGTAAATCGGCCGTGCGCAAAATCTCCAGCCCGCCGTTGAGCACATTAGACGGTGGCATCGGCAGACTCAGGACAATTGATTTCAGCAGACGGGCATCCTGACGCGCGCTGTCGCTGCCGAGTGTCTGCAACGCCAGAAAACGCTCGACCGTGCGCTGGAAATCTTCACTCAGCTGATGCTGAAAACCCTGCAGCACGTCGGGGCGGATCCCCGGCCAGTCTTCGTGCGCGGTAAAGCAAGGCGAAGATGCTACGGTAATCAGTTTTTCCACGCGCTGCGGCGCGCTCAGCGCAATCTTGCTGGCGACCAGACCGCCCAGCGACCAGCCCATCAGCGAGGCCTTTGGCGGCATGACCGCCAGAACCGTTTCCGCCATCTCTTCCAGCGTCATCGCCCCGAAACCTTCACTGCGGCCATAGCCCGGCAGGTCGATCAGATGCAGACAAAATTGCGGCGCAAGTCGCTCTGCCGTGTAACGCCAGACTTCGGCATTCAGCCCCCATCCGTGAAGCAGCACAAGATGGCGATCTCCTTCGCCGATTGTCTCCTGGTAAAGCGTGTTCATAGCGTATTGTCCGTGTCTGTCTGAATGGCTAAAGGAACCCGCCACTATGCTAACAATTGCCGGCCGCTGTTGGCTATGCCAGTGTCCGCTGCATCTTACGATCCAGGGCATTTGCAGCCTGTGTATGAAACATCTGCCGGTCGCCCCGCCGCATTGCCTGCGCTGCGGATTGCCCTCCAGCGGCGGTGAGGCTGATTGCGGGCGGTGTTTATTAAAACCGCCGCCGTGGGACGCGATGATCTTCGCCAGTCCCTATGAAATGCCGGTGAGCGGGCTGGTGTTGCGGTTCAAATTCTCCGGGCAACCAGAGCTCGACACCGCACTCGCCCGCTTGCTGTTGCTGCGCTGGCAGGAACGCTACCGGATGCGTAATCTGCCCAGACCCGACGTGCTCCTCAGCGTGCCGCTGCATCAGAAACGCTATTTCTCACGCGGTTATAATCAGAGTGAATTGCTGGCAAAACCACTGGCACGCTGGCTGCATTGTGAATACCGGCCCGATGCCCTGAGCCGCGACCGGCAGACGACATCACAACAAAGCCTGACCGAGCGGGAAAGAAAGTGGAATCTGCGTAAAGCCTTCACCTGCCATATCAATCTGCGAGATAAGCACGTGATGCTGCTGGATGATGTGGTGACGACCGGCAGCACGGTGCGTGAAATCAGTAAAATACTGCGCAATCAGGGCGTTGCTTCACTGCAAATCGCCTGTATCTGCCGGACGTTGCAGACATAGGCACGTGCTGCTAACACTCTGGCAACGTGAAGGGTGACGGGTAAAATGAAAGGGCGTATTATAACCAACTAGAGTAGTCAACTATTGAGCGAATGTTATGATCCTTATTACCGATGCTGCCCAAGAGCACTTTGCCAAATTGCTGGCAAGCCAGGAAGAAGGCACCCAAATCCGCGTATTCGTGATCAATCCCGGTACGCCGACCGCAGAATGCGGTGTCTCTTATTGCCCGCCGGACGCCGTTGAAGCGACGGATACCGAACTGAAGTTCGAGAAACTGTCCGCTTTCGTCGATGAATTAAGCGCACCTTATCTGCAGGATGCGGTCATCGACTTCGTTACCGATCAGCTCGGTTCTCAGCTGACGCTGAAGGCACCGAACGCCAAAATGCGTAAAGTTTCTGACGATGCGCCGCTGATGGAACGTGTTGAATATCAGCTGCAATCGCAGATTAACCCGCAGCTAGCCAGCCACGGCGGCCGTGTTTCCCTGATGGAAATCACTGACGACGGTATCGCTGTTCTGCAATTCGGCGGCGGCTGTAACGGCTGTTCAATGATTGATGTCACCCTGAAAGATGGCATCGAGAAAGAACTGCTGCAAAACTTCCCTGAGCTGAAAGGCGTTCGTGACCTGACCGAACACCAGCGCGGTGAACACTCGTTCTACTGATCGGTTAACGCCATTCCAGTATCACAATACTTTAGGGTTCAGCACTGCTGGGCCCTAAAGGTTGCTGACTCCCCACACTTATTCAGCTGGGGCTACTCTTTTCTTCTTTATATTCTGCGCCGTGGCTGCAAGCAAACACTGCATTATGAAAAGAACGACAAAGAGTCATCACGCCGTCACTCTTTCCGTCCACGCATCGCTGTAATGAATGTTGCCGTCTACAAACTTCCAGGTGACTTTTTCGTACATCATGGAAACTGACTCCATGTGGTTCATCTGTGAGTTACCGGCCATGCGGATATTTGGCACGCACGGATTTACGCCGGTTATCTTCACGCCCTCCATGACAACAATGAAGTAACACACCTCCTGACCGGCATCATTGATTGAATAAAAACGAACTTCTGCACTTTTAAGCATCTGGCCAGTCGCCACAGCTTTGTACAGGTACGGACTTGAACTGTCGGTCTCTTTCTCAAACATGAAAGCTGAATGAGACCGCGGGCCAGTGATTTTGCCAGAAGCGGGATCAACAGGCAGATTAAGCCCGTGGCTCATTCCAATAACCTCGATACTGCCCTCGCGGCCGTTGACGTCAACGGAGCCTTTGATGTCTGCACCACCATCATCTTTAAGCCATAGGTACGGGGGGATCGGCATTTTACTTTCTCCTTATTTTTTTAATTGATTTCATTATCACGACATATCCAACAACGGCGGAAAGTACTGAACAAACCACCCATGTTAAAACCCATAAATCATCAAAATTTTCCTGACTCACAAAACCATCTGCCCGCTGAGCAAAACTTTCAGATGCCTCGAGGCTGATAAAACTTTCCGGGTTTATTGCCAGTGCAGCCAAATAAAGCAGCACAAAAAATAAGGCCAGTTTGCCTAATTTCATGGCTAAATATTTGAAACAGGAATTTAGGCTACGGACAGGTTTTGCCATTTACGATCACCTCAATGCTGCCGTAAGCTTTTAAAGCTTTCATGCAAGGCACATCGATTAATGTTGTTCTTAACAGTGCGTTTCTTACCATCGCAAAATCTGAATCGTGGGGGAGCGTAATACATCCCTCAGATAAGGTGCCGGGGTGGAGGCGGAAATTCCCCCGTTTTACTAATTCTATCCAGGTGTAATCGTCTATCGTCCAATCATCACGCCACAAAGCAAACCAGTCGGAATGCTTATACGTAGCACCTTTTCTGTAGTGGTTGTATGTGTCTTTTATGCCAGTTTCAAGTCGCGATTTCAGCCCCCCCTCTGGACGGTCAACAATCCAATATTTACCGGCTGGTATTGGCCCTTTGACTGGAATCATCCCGCACCCGCCAAGGTTGCGATAAGCACCGTTACCAGAAAACGCGAGAAACGTTCCTAACCCCGGAAAACTTAACGGTGAATAATCAGCATCGTTAATAACAAACTTTCCATTTAGTGCCATCCCAGCCCCTTACGCTCCAATTTAGCTAGGATGATTTTATGCCATTAACCATTTAATTATTGTGGTTTTATTGTTAACAATTGCTTAATTGTGACGCGATACACACTGTCTTTAATGAGCAATAATTTGCGTCAGTCGCTGTGCCCGTAATGGCACAACCAGACTCGCTTTCAGCACGCACAGATTGCGCATAAAACAGAGGCAGGGGAAAAGGAATCGTGTATTACAACACGTCTCAGACCTGCTTTCTCAAGCGAGAGCCAGGCCGGACACACACACTTCCCCGGATGTCATTTCTAAGGAAATCACTGTCTGTCCGGAGTCTGTTATGAAAAAAACCTTACGCGTTTTAGTCCCTCTCGCGGGTCTGTTCGCCCTGATGCCGCTGGCTTCTCATGCGGCATCAGGACAGTCCAACGTTTCCTGTTCCTACAGCCATACCCTCGGCGACGATGCCATTCTGATGTTTGGTATGCCCAATCACGCGATGCTGCACGATTTCTTTGGTAACACCAGCACCGATGCGTATTCCACCTACGACACGCTGCAGGCGAACCCGGAAACCACCTGCGACAACAAGGCAGATTCCACCGCCTATTGGGCACCGACCATGAAACTGCCTACAGGCGAAGTGGTGAAGCCGTCGTATCAGAAAACCTATTATCAGGCTAACTCGGTAGAAAAGTATCCGCTGACGCCTTTCCCAAAGGGGTTACAGCTGCTGGCAGGGGATCACGTGGGCACCGCACCCAATCCGCACGTCAGCTTCTTGTGTGCCAATGGGAACGGCTACACAAACACCGCCGATCAGGTCTGTGGTTTGCGCTCAGGCGGGGATGCCGTGCAGTTCAACATCGGCATTAACTTCCCCAACTGCTGGGACGGTGTTCATCTGAAACCTGAGAAGGGTGTGGCGAACGCCACGTATGACTCAAACAATGTCTGTCCTGCGGCTTTTCCGGTGAAAATACCTAAGGTCAACATGAACATTGCCTACGTGTTGCCGCAAATCACCTCACTGGATACCAGCAAAATACAGCTTTCGCTGGACCCTGAAATGGTCGGTGATCAACGCATCGAGAAGTGGGGCAGCATTTACACCGCCCATGGTGATTTTGTGAATGGCTGGCCTGAACAGTCAGCGAAATACATGACCGACTTGTGTATGAATCTGGCTTTCGATTGCAGTAACACCATCCCTTACAGCTACGAGCCTGCACTGGAAGACACGGTCGTCAGCAGTACCAACAGCAGCACCAATTACGGCAGCAGCACGTTGCTGACCGCCAGCGACAACTGGAAAAACGGCGGTCATGCCAGTAATCCGGAAAGCCTGATCCTGTTTAAGTTTAAAATTCCTGCACTGCCGGAAGCCATCCCGGCCTCTGAAGAGGGATTATTCGTCTACCGTCTGCGGGTGTTTGGTGGCAATGCGGCTTCCAGCGCCACCGGCAAGCTGAATGTCTACAGCACATCCACGGACTGGGATGGCAAAACAGTGAACTGGGATAACCATCCGGCAACGGATTACCAGTCAGCTGGCACCATCTCGATGAATAATAACCGTCAGTATCGCGACGCTATCGTGGATACGGCTGTTCGCCAGGCGCTGGCAGAAGGCAAAACGGAAGTCGCTTTCTACCTCGGTGGTGACCAGAATGGCGGGACGTACACCTTCGATTCCACCGAAACCAACCATCCACCGTTGCTGATCGTGAAAGGCTACAAGGCGGCAACAGAGAATTAATCACAGCGGCCTGAGGAAACTCAGGCCCTTTTCTGCCACCTGGATTACCCCTTTCGCCGTTTGCTCAAATCAGCCAGCAGCGCATCAATATGCTCATCGCCAAACATTTCCTCCAGCGTTCGCGTCAGTTTGCGCTGCCAGTTAGGGTATTCAGTATTCGTGCCCGGCACATTAACCGGCAAATCCATATCCAGCCAGTCTTCAGGTTGCAGGCCGAGCAATGCGCTGGCACTGCCCGCCAGATAACGCTGTAGTCCGCCATTTAGCACCGGCGTCATCGGCATGTTTGCTGCCGTTTTGCCGATCGATTTCGGCACGCACCCTGTCTGATGCAACGCATCCAGCAATCCCTGCTTGCTGTGTTCACGCTCCCCACGCAATTTCTCCAGCACCTGCGGATCAGGATAAACGCCCAGTGACGCACCGAGCGTTAAATCGCCGCCTTCCCAGTAACCGCGCAACGTAGGCAGATCATGCGTGGTGACCGTTGCCATTGCCTGCGGAACATAATCCTCCGGCGGCCGGTAAACGTAGTTTTTATCGTGCTCGAAATACAACACTTTGTAGGAATACACCCCGCTGTCACGCAGGCTGGCGACAATCTCTTTCGGCACTGTACCGAGATCTTCGCCAATCACCATGCACTGATGCCGCTGACTTTCCAGCGCCAGCACGCCGAGTAAATCTTCCAGCGGATAACGGACATACGCGCCATTCCCCGCCTCCTGATCCGCCGGTATCCACCACAAACGCAGCAGCCCCATCACGTGATCGATACGCAGCGCGCCGCACTCCGCCATATTTGCCCGCAGCAAATCAATAAACGGCTGATAGGCACGGACTTTCATTTCGTGCGGATCAATGGGCGGAAGTCCCCAGTTTTGCCCCTGTGGGCCAAGAATATCCGGCGGTGCGCCAATCGTCGCTTTCAGGCAATACAGCGCCGGATCAGACCAGGTTTCCGCGCCGCCTTGCGCCACGCCGACCGCCAGATCACGGTACACGCCGATCGGCATCTCCAGTTCCACACTGCGCTGATAGCATTCAGAAAACTGCGTATGCGCCAGCCATTGCTGCCACTGAAAGAACTCAACTTCACTGGCATAACGCTCACTGAATTCGCGTACATCCGCGCTTTGGGCATCGCGATAGGCTTGCGGCCACACCGGCCAGCCCCACTGGCCTAAATCCAGATCCCGCAGATGCACATGCAGCGCGTCGAACAGCGCCTGTTGCCGCAAACTGTCGCCGCCGAGTTCCACGAACCGGCGGAAATCCTGCTTACGCAGGCTGTCTTGCGGCAGTTCACAAAACAGCGGCCAGGCCAGTTTCAGCGCGGCGGATTTCAGCGCCATGACCTGCGGATAATCCACAAACTCCGTACTGCGTGCCTGCAATAACGCGTCACGCGTCTCTCCGGAATGCCACCAGTTTTGTGCTTCGCGACTGGCGGCGAATTCCTCCACGGCGTTCACATCGATGTAGGTCAGGTTCAGCCAGCGGCGGGACGACGGGCTGTACGGACTGGCACTTTGCGGATTCGCCGGATACAGCGAATGGACAGGATTCAGCCCGACGAACGCCCCGCCACGTTTGCCAACTTCTTCGACCATTTTTTTCAGGTCACCGAAATCACCCACGCCCCAGTTATTTTCCGAACGCAGCGTGTAAAGCTGCACCGTCGCGCCCCACAGTTTTTTGCCCGCCCGCAACGCCTGCGGATCATAGCAACGCGGCGGCGCGACGATAATCCGGCAGGGCCAGACATTGCCGTTTTGCGATAACGTCAGCTGGTGATAACCGGCAGGCAGCGCTGCGCCGAGGTTCAGCGCCTGACCCGCCGGGATGTCGCCGTGCGTCTGACTGCCGTTTTCCTGCGTCAGTTGCCAGCTGAAAGCGCCAGCACCTTCCGGCGTTAGCAGCACTTTTTTGCCTTGTGTAAATACTTTTACCGGCGGTACGGGCGTGATTTCCGGCACGTCAGCCGGGTCCCGCCCCATCGCCGCGAGCAAAGCCGTCCGCGTGTCATCGGATACTGTTTCGACGTCATCCGTCATATTGATGAAACTGTCTACAATCCCTGCCCGGCGCGCGGCTGCAACGAGTTGCTTATCTTCCATGTCTGCTCCTATCGTTTGGCCTGCCAGATGCGTTGCTGATAATCGCGGATAGAACGGTCGGCGCTGAACATGCCGACCCGCGCCGTATTCAGTAACGTGCGGCGCGTCCATTCATCGGTATTACGGAACAGCGTATCGACCTGTTTTTGCGCCTCGCAATAGGCCGCAAAATCGGCCAGCACCAGATACGGATCACCGCCGTCGAGCAGGCTGTTGAGCATCAGATCGAAGGCTTTCTTGTCGCCATTGGCATAAAAGCCGCTGGCCAGTTCGTCGAGAATGGCTTTGAGATGTTTGTCCTTTTTCACCAGCGCTTTCGGCTTGTAGCCTTTTTTCAGCTGCGCTTTTACTTCATCGACGGTCAGGCCAAAGATAAAGATGTTGTCCTCGCCGACTTGTTCGGCAATTTCGACATTGGCACCATCCAGCGTTCCGACGGTCAGCGCACCGTTCAGCGCCAGTTTCATATTGCCGGTACCGGAAGCTTCTTTGCCTGCGGTAGAAATCTGCTCGGAGACATCCGCCGCCGGGATCATCAGTTCAGCCACCGACACGCAATAATCCGGGATGAATACCAGTTTGATACGATCGGCGACGATCGGATCGTTGTTGATCTTCTCTGCCACCAGATTGATCGCATAGATGATATTTTTGGCGAGGTAATAGCCGGGCGCGGCTTTTGCACCGAACAGGAAAACACGCGGCACGATGTCGAGTTTCGGGTTATCGCGGATCTGGCGGTACAGTGAAAGAATGTGCAGAAGATTGAGATGCTGACGTTTATACTCGTGCAGGCGTTTGATCTGCACATCGAAAATCGCGTCAGGATTGAGCCGGATCCCCATGCGCTGCCAGACGTATTCCGCCAGCCGCACTTTATTGTCGTGCTTGATTTTGCGGTACTGCGTGCAGAATTTTTTGTCTTTGACGCCGTCTTCCAGACCTTTCAGCAAATCCAGATTGTTCACCCAGCCGTCGGTTTTCAGGCGTTCGTCAATCAGCGCGGACAGCGCCGGATTGCACTGTTTCAGCCAGCGGCGCGGCGTAATGCCGTTGGTCACGTTGTGGAATTTCTGCGGCCAAAGCTGGTGATATTCCGGGAACAGATCTTTGACCACCAGATCCGAATGCAGCGCCGCCACGCCGTTAACCGCAAAACCGGCAACCACGCAGAGGTTTGCCATACGCACCTGTTTGTCGTGATGCACGGCAAGCTTCGCCCAGACAGCCTCGTCACCCGGCCATTCTTTGCTGACCCGTTTCTTAAAGTTGGCGTTGATTTGTTTAATGATCTGGAAATGGCGCGGCAGCAGGCTACGCACCAGACGCTCGTCCCAGGTTTCCAGCGCTTCCGGCATCAGCGTGTGGTTGGTGTACGCAAACGTACGGCTGGTGATGTGCCATGCGTCATCCCAGCTCAGCTGATGCTCGTCGAGCAGCACGCGCAGCATTTCAGGAATGGCAATGGTCGGGTGCGTATCGTTAAGCTGGATGACTTCATAATCCGGCAGTTCGCTGATTTTGCGGCCAAGAAAATGGTGACGCCGCAGGATATCGGCCACCGAGCAGGCGCACTGGAAATACTGCTGCATCAGGCGCAGCCGTTTACCGGCCTGATGGTTGTCATTCGGGTATAACACTTTGGTGAGTTTGGCGGCGTCGACGCCTTGTTGTTCCGCTTTCAGAAACTCGCCGTCATTAAACTTTTCGAGATCAAACGGATGCGGATGCGTGGCTTCCCATAAGCGCAGCGGCTGCGTGATGCCATTGCGATAGCCCATCACCGGCAGATCCCAGGCTTCGCCACGCAGCGTAAATTCCGGTTCCCAGCGCGAAACACCTTGCTCATTTTTCACGACTTTACCGCCGACGCCGACGCTGACTGCCAGCGAACTGTTATGGCGAAACCATGGATATTCGCTGCGGTGCCAGTCGTCCGGCGACTCTTTCTGTTTGCCGTCAACAAAACGCTGGCGGAATAAACCGTACTGATAGTTCAGGCCATAACCGATACCGGGTTGCCCGACCGAGGCCATCGCATCCAGATAACAGGCCGCCAGCCGTCCCAGTCCGCCGTTGCCCAGCGCCGGATCGATTTCCTCCTCCAGCAAATCAGTCAGATTGATATCAAACGGCTGCAGCGCACTGGCAATTTTTTCGTACCAGCCGAGGTTAATCAGATTGTTACCGGTAAGACGCCCGACCAGAAATTCCATCGAGATGTAGTTAACGTGGCGGGTAATTTTTTTGCTTTTACCGCTGACGGTATCATTTTGCGGAGGAAGTTGTTCGGCGACGGCAGCACTGACTGCGTGCCACCACTGATGCTGAGTCATATCTGAAGCTGAAGTGAGTCCGAACGCTTGCCACTGGCGGGTGAGCGCCGCCAAAAAAACATCCTGCTTAAACGTGATCTTCGACATAGGGCAGTCTCTTTTCTGTCTGAGGGGACGGAATGCTTCCGTGAGAAAAAGTGTGATCGCGATATCTATGTATAAACCCTATGCTGGAAAAATGCTCACTGCGGGGATGAGGAAAAATGCATGAAATCATGTCGAAGGGATGGGGCGTTGCCATTAAAACCCCCTCCCCGCCTCCCCCTTCGCAGGGGGAGGAGCAAAAACTCGATCGGCTCCCTCCCCTGCGAAGGGGAGGGTTGGGGTGGGGTTTTAATGGCATCTCAATAGCGATTATTTCTGCCCGTAATACGCATCCGGCCCATGCTTTCGGCTGAAATGTTTTTGCAGCAGGTAATCATCCATCGGGGTTTGATTACGGCGGATGGAGCCGGTGATCCACGCCATTTTCGCGACTTCTTCCAGTACTACGGCGTTGTGTACTGCCTGTTCCGGCGTGGTTCCCCAGCAGAACGGACCGTGCTGGGCGACCAGAATGCCGGGCATATGCAGCGGGTCGATACCGGTCAGCGCAGCGGCGATCACCTTGCCGGTTTCCAGTTCATATTCCCCGTTCACTTCGTGGCGCGACAACGGCCGCGTGCAGGGAATGGCTCCGGCAAAATAATCCGCGTGCGTGGTGCCGAGCGGCGGGATCGCCACTCCGGCCTGCGCCCAGGAGGTTGCGTAAGTCGAATGGGTATGCACGATGCCACCAAGCTGCGGGAAACGGGCGTAAAGTTCGAGATGCGTGGCGGTATCTGAAGAGGGTTTGTAATGCCCTTCCACGACCTCACCTTGCAGGTTCAGCACTACCATGTCGCTGGCCTGCATTGTCTCGTATTCCACGCCGCTCGGTTTGATGACCACCAGCCCGCGCTCGCGGTCAATGCCGCTGACATTTCCCCATGTGAACGTCACCAGACCAAAAGCCGGCAGCGCCATATTAGCTTCAAATACGCGTTGTTTCAGTGCCTCCGTCATGCCATTTCCTCCATGTTCAGCCCGGCTCTTTGCATTTTATCCACCACCCAGGCGCGGGCATTGCGCACTTCCTGCATCGGGTCGGCGGCAGTTTCGCTCCACATTTCGATCAGATACGGCCCGCGATAGCCGCTTTTTTGCAAGGTTTCAAAACAGCGCTCAAACTCCACCACGCCGCTGCCAAACGGCACGTTTTTAAATACGCCGGGCTGCGTGTCTTTAATATGCACGGCGACGATGTGCCCTGCGCCGCTCGCCAGTTCCATCTGCACGTCGTTATCCCACGCCGATAAATTGCCAATGTCAGGATAAAGCTGGAACCATGGATTGTTCAGGTAATGCGTGTAGCCGAGCGCTTTGCTGATCGAGTTCATCAGCGGGTAATCCATGATTTCCATCGCCAGCGTCACCTGCGCGCGGCTGGCCATTTCGACGGACTCCTGCAAACCTTCACGAAAACGCTCGCGGGTATGATCGTTGGCCTGCTGGTACCAGACGTCATAACCGGCGAGCTGGATCACGCGGATGCCCAAGTCCTGCGCCAGCACGATGGCTTTACGCATGATTTCCAGCCCGTGATTGCGGGTTTCATCGTCTTCTGCGCCGAGCGGGAACCGCCGGTGTGCGCTCAGGCACATCGACGGAATACGGATGCCGGTACGCGAAATCGCATCGACGACCTGCAAACGCTGCTCACGTGACCAGTCAAGCCGCGCCAGCCGGTGGTCGGTTTCATCCACCGACATCTCAACGAAATCGAAGCCCAGCTCTTTCGCCATGGTCAGGCGTGCCAGCCAGTCTTCGCCCGCGGGCAGGGCTTTTTCATAGATACCGAGCGGAACGGCTTTGTGCATCATGTGATATTCCTTAGCCCCAGAGCTGGCGGATGGATTTTTTGAACTGACGCGCCGCATCAACCGGATCTTTGGCATCGCGGATACTGCGCCCGGCAATAAATACGTGAACCGGAATGTCTTTAAACAGCGGCAAATCTTCCAGCGCCAGACCGCCTGTGATCGTCACTTTAAAGCCCATGCCGGAAAGGCGTTTGATTGCGGTGATATCGGCATCGCTCCACGCCACACCGGCAGCCTGTGCGTCACGGCTGCGGTGATAAACCACCTGCTGGATACCGGCGTCATGCCATTCCTGCGCCTGTTCCCACGTCCAGTAACCGGTCAGTTCAATCTGCACATCGCCGTTGAATTCCTTCGCTACTTCCAGCGCGCCTTTGGTGGTGTTGATGTCGGCGCAGCAAATCACCGTTACCCAGTCGGCATTGGCTTCAAAACACATGCGCGAGAGTATTTTTCCGGCGTCGGCGATTTTGGCATCGGCCAGCACGATTTTCTCCGGATACAGCGCTTTAAGATCTCGCACCGCGCGCACGCCTTCTGCGACACACAAAATGGTGCCGACTTCAATAATGTCGACTTCACTGGCGATCAGGCGCGTGGTTTTGTAGGCATCGTCCATCGACTGGTTATCCAGCGCCACCTGCAACATCGGTAATGAATGAGTCATATTGAATTCCTTCTCTGATAACGAATTAGTGAACCGCCGTGGCGGAGGTCAGGTCGATCAAATCCAGCACCTGTTGCGCGGTAGTACAGGCGCGCAGGCGGTCAAAATTGGCTTCATCATCAAGCAGGTTCACCACCTGCATGATGCCCACTTCCTGATGTGCATTGGCATCCACCGCCGCCAGCGTAATAAGGATATCCACCGGATCGTTATCCTCATGATTGAACACCCGTGGCGTTTTCAGTGTCACCAGCGCAAAACCGGTTTTGAGAACCCCTTCTTCCGGGCGGCCATGCGGCATTGCCAGACCCGGCGCGATCACGAAGTACGGCCCGAACTGTTTCACGCCATCCAGAATCGCCTGGTAATAACGCGGCTCGACCACACCGGCTTCCACCAGCATATCGACGCCAATTTTCACGGCGTCCTGCCAGGTTTCTGCTTCTGCGTTAAGGCGAATCGAGTTGTTTTCAGCCAGCGAATCTCGCAGTTTCATACATCGCTCCTTACTTTTTCAGATCAGCGGAAAAGTGCGCGTTAATCACTTCCATCACTTTCGGACCGAAGTCCGCCGCCGACAGCATGTTGCGCACGCCGACCACGTATTTGTTGCCACTGACGGTGATTTCATCCGCCACGTGTGTGGAGGCGACAATAATGTCGGCGCCGCTCAGCTCAGATTTGTATTCCCCCACCGCGCAGCTGTTCATGGTGTGATCCACGCCTTCCTGGGTCAGGAACTGGCCGATTTTCATCTTCATGATCATCGAACTGCCCTGCCCGCAACCGCATACCGCCAGAATTCGTACTGTCATGAGAACCTCTTTGTTTGGTGATAAATCATTTATGAGAAGTCATTAGTGAGAAACGGACTGATTAAGCGTTTGTTTTTCAGCATCTTCTTCAGCACGCAAGGTGCGACCGGCGAAGAACATGTAAAGCAATGCGATGACCGCGATGACGCCCATAAAGGCCATGCCGAGGCTGAAGAAGCCCTGCATCATTGGCGGTGCCAGAATTGACCAGTCGGCCATGCCCATCCAGGCGCTCAGACCGGTGAGTTTGATGGCCCAGACGCAGCCAAAGATTTCGATCATCCCCATCACCAGACAGATTTTCAGCGCCGCGCGCCAGCCACCGAAGTGGTTGGCAAACACGCCGATGGTAGCGTTGGAGAAGAACATCGGGATAAAGCCGGGAATGATCATGATGGAAGAGCCCATGCCAAACAGAATGGCGACGGCAATCAGCTGGCCGATGGTGCCCCACATAAAGCCCCAGACCACGGCGTTCGGCGCAAAGCTGTAGATAGCCGCGCAGTCGATGGCCAGAACGGCACCGGGAATTAAGCGCTGGGAGATGCCGTTAAAGGCTTCGGTCAGTTCAGCGACGAACATGCGCACGCCCTGAATGATGATGAAAATCGCCACCGCAAACATCAGACCGGTTTGCAGGATGTAAATCGTCCAGTGAGTTTTTCCGGCCATTTGTTGCAGCGTATCGAGGCCAAAAGAGCACAGAATAATGCCGAAGAATACGGTCATCACGATGGCAGTAGAGACGATATTGTCGTGGAAGATATTCAGCCAGCCCGGCAGTTTAAGGTTTTCTACACTGTCTTCTTTTTTACCGAGATACGGCGCGACCTTACAGGCAATCCACGAGGCGAATTGCTGCTGATGACCAATCGAGAAGCCGCTGTTTTCGGTCACGGCCTGCGTCGGTTTGTACATCATGTTCGAGGTGATTCCCCAGTACAGCGACACCAGAATTGCGGTTGACCAAATGGTCGTCCACATCGGGTAGCCCATGATGAAGAAGAACACCGCAATCAGCCCCGCCTGCTGAAACATAATGTGGCCGGTCAGCATGATGGTGCGAATGCCGGTAATGCGGCGGAACACCACCATCAGAATATTCAGCGCCAGCGCGATCAGCACCGCATATCCGACCCAGCTGTAGGCCTCGCCCATGCGCTCAACCGTGGCCATCATCGACGCATAGGTGTCTGATATTGCGCCGTTAATGCCATACACTTCTGAAAGTTTTGCCACCACCGGTTTAAAGGTACCGGTCAGAATGCCGGATCCTGCCTGCAGTAACATAAAGCCGATAATGGTTTTGATGGTGCCCTTGATGATCACCGTCGCGCTCTTCCTGAGCAGGATGTAACCGAGCATGGTCACAAGCCCCAACAGCAACGGCGCGTTGGTCATAACCTGATTAAAAAATACGGTGAAGATGGTGTAGAGGAATTCCATAAGACTCTCCGTCTGACCTTGTTTGATCTCTTCAGCACGTTTGTATAGCAAACTCCGCGCTAAACAGTGAGGGACAGATGCACTCTAATGCTCACATCGAATCAGATAAAGATTCATAATGATTATTTGTGAGCAGTCTCGCAAGATATCGTCATGATGTGTCATTGCCACCGCAATGAAAATTCTTATATTTACTATGCATTTCAATATGATAATCATTTAAACAAAAACGGATATCTCGCTAAATCCATACATCTTCATCCGATCCTGTCGCTATCCCCGCTGAGAAACACATCCTGAAAACCATTGTCATGATGAGTTTTCGATGATAACTTTCTTACAAACAAATCATATATAATCATTAAATGATTCATTATGACGCTACTTCAAAGCCAACTCAGATGAGGGAATACCATGAGCAAAGTAGAAACGATCAGCCGCGAGTCCTGGATCCTCAGCACTTTTCCGGAATGGGGCACCTGGTTAAACGAAGAAATCGAGCAGGAAAAGGTCGCGCCAGGCACCTTCGCCATGTGGTGGCTGGGCTGTACGGGGATCTGGCTGAAGTCTGAGGGCGGCGCAAATATCTGCGTCGATTTATGGTGCGGCGTGGGCAAGCAGAATCACAGCAGTCCGCTGATGAAAACCGGCCACCAGATGCAGCGCATGGCCGGTGTGAAGAAGCTCCAGCCGAATCTGCGCACCACGCCGTTCGTTCTCGATCCCTTTGGGATCAGGGAGATCGACGCGGTGTTGTCCACCCACGATCATAACGATCATATCGATGTGAACGTGGCCGCCGCTGTCATGCAAAACTGTTCTTCTGAAGTCCCGTTCATCGGCCCGCAAACCTGCGTGGATTTGTGGATGAACTGGGGCGTGCCTGCCAGCCGCTGTATCGTGATGACGCCGGGCAAAGTGATACGGATCAAAGACGTGGAAATTCACGCTCTGGATTCCTTCGACCGCACGGTGCTGATTACCCTGCCCGCAAACCAGAAAGCCGCCGGCGTATTGCCGGATATGATGGATCAGCGTGCGGTGAATTATCTGTTCAAAACGCCGGGCGGAAACCTGTATCACAGCGGCGATTCGCACTATTCCAACTACTACGCCAAACACGGCAACGAGTATCAGATTGACGTGGCGCTCGGCTCTTATGGCGAGAACCCGCGCGGCGTGACCGACAAAATGACCAGCGTGGATATGCTGCGCATGGCGGAATCCCTGAACACCAAAGTCGTTATTCCGTTCCACCACGACATCTGGTCGAATTTCCAGGCCGATCCGCAGGAAATCCGTGTGCTGTGGGAGATGAAAAAAGATCGCCTGAAATACGGCTTCAAACCGTTTATCTGGCAGGTTGGCGGTAAATTCACGTATCCGGATGATAAGGATAACTTCGAGTATCACTATCCGCGTGGCTTTGACGACTGCTTTACGACAGAAACCGACCTGCCGTTTAAATCCTTCTTATAAATACCCGTCATACTTCAAGTTGCAGATGCGTTGACTGCGCTCACTCCCCCCGGTCACTTAGTTAACTAAGCTCCCGGGGCTTCCTGAGCTTGTCGCCTTGCTGCAACTCGAATTATTTAGGGTATTGATTGAGGCCGATTAATTTGCGTCTTCATAAACAATGCATTTCGCATTACTGCTCGTTTATAATCATGGAATAATCATTTAACGATTTGCCCGGAGCCACCATGACTGAGCCACAACGCCACAATGCTATTCTCGATCTGCTGCAACGTCAGGGGCAGATTTCCGTCGCTGATGTGATTGATCAGTTTGATATTTCACCCGCTACAGCGCGTCGTGACATCACCAAGCTCAACGAACTGGGCAAACTGCGTAAAGTGCGTAACGGGGCGGAAGCTGTGAATCAGCCGCGTCAGAACTGGACGCCGCTGAACATCCATCAGACGCACAATCTCAATGAGAAAATGCGCATCGCCAAAGCGGCTGCCGGACTGTGCCAGCCGGGTGAAAGTGTGGTGATTAACTGCGGGTCGACGGCATTTTTGCTGGGGCGGGAAATGTGCGGGAAAGACATTCAGGTCATCACCAATTATCTGCCGCTGGCCAATTATCTGATTGAGCAGGAACACGACAGCGTGGTGATCATGGGCGGTCAGTACAATAAAAGTCAGTCAATTACCCTGGCGCCACAGGACGGCGACGCCAGCCTGTATGCCGGGCACTGGATGTTCACCAGCGGCGCAGGACTGACCACCGACGGCCTGTATAAAACCGACATGCTGACGGCGATGGCCGAGCAGAAGATGCTGAATTATGTCGGAAAACTGGCGGCACTGGTCGATAGCAGCAAAATCGGCCAACGTGCAGGTATGCTGTTCAGCCGCACCGAGCAAATCGATGTGCTCATCACCGGCAAAGAAGCCAACAGTGAAATCATCGAACAATTACGCCAGAAAGGTGTGCAGGTGATCCTCGTTTAATGCTTAACCCTGCTTTTCGTCTGGTCTTAGTCGCGCAATTATTGGGTAGAATAGCGGCATAACCTTTTATGAGGCACGACCAGAATGGAACAATTTGAAGCAATCAGCGTTGAACAAGCGCATACCCGCCTGACTTCAGGCGAAGCCGTGATGGTCGATATCCGCGACCCGCAAAGCTTCGGCGCAGCACATGCCCCGGGCGCTTATCACCTGAGCAACGACAGCCTGCCCGCCTTTATTCAGCAGGCCGATGCCAAAACGCCGGTACTGGTGATGTGCTATCACGGCATCAGCAGCCGTGGCGCCGCGCAATTCCTGATTTCTCAGGGTTTCGAGTCGGTGTACAGCGTTGACGGCGGTTTCGAAGCCTGGTCAAAAACCTTCCCGCAAGATATCGAAGCCTGATCCCACCTTTATTTGCCTCCGGCGCAGGCTATAGTCTTTATTAACTGGGTCTTTATAAACCGGGTCGTTTTAACCCAGGTCTTTATAACCAGGCTAATGAGTTTGCGCCGAAAATGTTCTTAAGCTGAAAAAGCTACCTTTCTCCAGTGTTGATATAATTTCTGCCTACTATCGACAGGATTCCAAGATGAAACATCTGAACACTTCACGTTCTTTAGGGATGCGTACGCTCGCCGTTCATGGCGGACAGCAGCCCGATGCCCTGACCGGCGCGATTGCGACACCTATCACCGCCGCATCGGCATTTTCGTACCCGGACTTTGACAGCGGCGCACGTCGTTTCAGCGGTGAAGAACCCGGTTATATTTACAGCCGTTTCGCCAATCCGACGGTGGCCGTTTTCGAACAGAAACTGGCGGCACTCGAAGGCGCAGAAACCGCCGTGGCCTGCGCAAGTGGCATGGCGGCGATCAGCGCCACATTGTTTGCCCTGCTGGTTCCCGGCGATGAAATCATTCATATCGGCACGCTGTACGGCGGCACCGAAGGTGTGGTGCGCAACCTGTTGCCGCGTTATGGCATCAAACCGGTTCACGTCACGAATGTGAACGAACTGGAAGCGGCATTCACCAAAAATACCAAAGTGGTACTGGTGGAAACACCGGCTAACCCGGGGCTGGATATCGCCGATCTGGCAGAAATTGCCCGCCTTGCCAAAGCCGCCGGTGCAGTCAGTGTGGCGGATAATACGTTTGCCACGCCGTACCTGACGCGCCCGCTGGAACTGGGCATTGATATCGTTCTGCATTCCGCGACCAAATACATCGGCGGTCATGGCGATGCGACCGGCGGCGTGGTGGCCGGTCCTGCGGCATTGATCACGCCAATCCGCACCCTGGGCCTGAAACAGTTCGGCGGAAATCTGAGCCCGTTCGAAGCCAGTTTGCTGATCCGCGGCCTGAAAACCTTGCCGCTGCGCGTCGAGGCCAGTTCTCTGAGCGCGCAGGCAGTTGCGGAATTCCTCGACGGGCACAGCGCAGTAGACACCGTGTTTTATCCGGGACTGAAACAGCATCCGGGTCACGCTACGGCATCTAAACAAATGAAACTGTTTGGCGGGATTATGGCCATTGAGCTGAAAGGCGGGCTGAACGCGGCACGGACTTTCCTCGATAAGCTGAGCATCATCACGCAGGCGGTTTCTCTGGGAGACACCGATTCGCTGGCCTGCCATCCGGCGTCCACCACGCACAGCGCCGTCGCGCCGGAAATCCGCCGTCAGAGCGGTATTACCGACGGACTGGTGCGCATCAGTATTGGTATTGAAGACACCGAAGACCTGATTGCGGACCTGCAACAGGCGCTGGAAGGATTGTAAGCAAACAGGTAATTAACATGCCAGTTTCTGTCAGTATTCTGGCGAAAACTGGCATTTATCGCCAGAATACTGGCGATTTCCCTTCCATCGGTCAGGGTAGTTATTTCTTAAGATTTCATCAGATACTGATCCATCTCACACCCGCGTTATTTTTTTGTTCACTACTGACGGTACAGCATTCCTAAATTCCCCTCCTTTACCTGTCTGACGTTATAATCGACTTCCTTCACGCTGACAGATAAGGTATTGCCCTAAAATGACGGCAGCAAATCAAACAATTAGGGAAACCGCTTAACGCTATGGTGCGCATTCTAAATCTGAACAATCCCCGCCTCGCTCAGGCGTTTGTCGATTACATGGCAACGCAGGGTTTTACACTGACCATAAAACTTGAAAGTCAGGAAGTTCAGCTCTGGCTGGAAGACGAATCCCGTCTGGAAGAGGCCGAAAAACAGGTCGCGTTGTTTGTCCGCGATCCGCTGCACCCGCGTTATCAGGAAGCCAGCTGGAAAACCGGAAAAGCGCAGCCGCATTTAAAAATGTCGCACACCCCGTTTCTTAAAAGTCTGCGCTCCCGCGCGGGCCCGCTGACCATCGGCATGATTGTGTTATGTCTGGCGGTGTTTATCCTGCAACAAATGGTGGGTGACGAGTTAGTGATGAGCTGGCTGGCGTGGCCGGACAGTTCGCGCGTCTTCCAGGTGTGGCGCTGGTTCACGCCTGCCCTGATGAATTTCTCGTTTATCGCGTTACTGATTAACCTGGCCTGGTGGTGGTATCTGGCCAGCCAGATTGAGATGCATCTGGGCAGCGGAAAATTATTCACTGTCACACTGATTTCTGCGTTAATCAGCGGCTGGGGCCAGTCGATGGTCAGCGGCGTCTGGTTTGGCGGACTGTCGGGCGTGGTGTACGCGCTGATGGGTTACGCCTGGCTGAGCGGGCAACTGAAACCGGAAAGCCGCTTGTACGTGCCCGGCGGATTACTGGTTATTTCTCTGATCTTTATGTTCATCGGTTATGCCACAGGTGGCGCAGCCGTGGCTAATGCCGCACACGCCTTTGGCCTGGGTCTGGGTCTGGTGATGGCATTTGTTGATACGCGCACTCCGCGCAACAAAAAAAGTAAGTAGGGGATCCGGGTGAAACAAACACAACGCCATGATGCGATTATCGATTTAGTCCGCCAGCAGGGTTATGTCAGTACCGAAGAGCTGGTGGAGCATTTTGCAGTCAGCCCGCAAACTATTCGCCGTGATCTCAACGACCTGGCCGAACAGAATAAAATTCACCGTCACCACGGCGGTGCGGCATTACCGTCGAGCTCGGTGAATGCGGCGTATAACGACCGTAAAGTGATGTGGTCAGAAGCGAAAGCGAGAATTGCCGCGCGCGTTGCCAGCCAGATCCCCGACGGTTCGACCTTATTTATTGATATCGGCACCACGCCGGAAGCCGTGGCACATGCGCTGCTGAATCATAAAGACCTGCGTATCGTCACCAATAATCTGAATGTCGCCACGCTGTACAGTGCCAAAGATGACTGCCGTCTGTTTCTTGCCGGCGGCGAAGTTCGCGCCCGTGATGGCGGGATCATGGGTGAAGCGACGCTCGATTTCATCTCTCAGTTCCGCCTCGATTACGGCATTCTCGGCATCAGCGGCATTGATATGGACGGCTCATTGCTCGAATTCGATTATCACGAAGCGCGCACCAAGCGTGCGATTATCGAAAACTCGCGCTGCGTCATGCTGGTCACCGACCATTCTAAATTTGGCCGTAACGCCATGGTTAACCTCGGTAAAATGGATTTAATCCATTACATGTTTACCGACAAACAGCCGCCGGACAGTGTAAAAAGCATTATCGATAAATACGACGTTCATCTCGAACTCTGCTAATTGTTGTTTTTTTGAGGAGCGCGAATGCCGCGCTCCTGGTTTTCTTCTCCCTCCTCTCTTCTCTTTCAAACGAACAATTTCGAAAAATTCCACGCTTCACCGCGTTCGGTTTCGTTCCCTCTTTGCCTTTATGCTCGAAACCGACACAAAAATGTTACCTTCATCACGCATAATTGTTTTTATTTGGTTAACGCTTGGCTTGTTTGTCGATTCTCGATTACAATCATGAGCGAAAACGAACATAAAAGAGCTATTGCGAACATCTGGAGGAAGATGACGTGGAAACCAAAGACTTGATCGTAATTGGTGGCGGTATTAATGGTACCGGCATCGCAGTAGATGCAGCTGGCCGCGGGCTGTCTGTTCTGCTGCTTGAAGCGCAAGACTTGGCCTGCGCGACCTCTTCGGCCAGTTCGAAACTGATCCACGGTGGCCTGCGCTATCTGGAACATTACGAATTCCGTCTGGTCAGCGAAGCGCTGGCTGAACGTGAAGTGCTGTTGAAAATGGCGCCGCATATTGCTTTCCCGATGCGTTTCCGTTTACCGCATCAGCCGCATTTGCGTCCGGCCTGGATGATCCGCGCCGGTCTGTTCCTTTACGACCATCTGGGCAAACGCACCAGCCTGCCGGCCAGTAAAGGCCTGAAATTCGGCAGTGAATCCGTGCTGAAACCCGAACTGACCAAAGGTTTTGAATATTCAGACTGCTGGGTGGATGACGCGCGTTTAGTGGTCGTCAACGCTCAGGAAGTGGAAGAGCGTGGCGGCGAAGTCCGTACCCGCACCCGGGTGACCCGCGCATGGCGTGAAGACGGCATGTGGATGGTGGAAGCCGAAGATATCGACACCGGCAAAACCTATACCTGGCGCGCCAAAGGTCTGGTGAATGCTACCGGTCCGTGGGTAAAACATTTCTTCGACGACGGCCTGAAGCTGAAATCGCCTTACGGTATTCGTCTGATCAAAGGCAGCCATATTGTGGTGCCACGCGCGCACAATCAGCCGCAGGCCTACATTCTGCAAAACGAAGATCACCGTATTGTGTTTGTGATCCCGTGGATGGATGAATTCTCGATCATCGGCACCACCGACGTGGAATATCACGGCGATCCGAAAGACGTGAAAATCGACGATAAAGAAATCGGTTATCTGCTGAAAGTGTATAACGACCACTTTAAGAAACAGCTGACCACCGAAGACATCGTCTGGACTTATTCCGGCGTGCGTCCGCTGTGTGATGACGAATCTGATTCACCGCAAGCCGTAACCCGCGATTACACGCTCGATGTTCACGATCAGGACGGCAAAGCGCCGCTGCTTTCTGTATTTGGCGGCAAGCTGACTACCTACCGTAAACTGGCGGAACACGCGCTGGAAAAACTGGTGAAGTACTATCCGAAAGCCGGTCCGGCGTGGACCAAAACGGCCGTATTGCCGGGCGGGAAACTGAACGGCGACCGTGATACCTACAGTGCCAATCTGCGCACCCGCTTCAAATGGTTACCGGAATCACTGGCACGCCGGTATGCACGGACTTACGGCAGCCAGACGGAGCTGTTCCTGAATGACGCGACCAGCCTGGAATCGCTGGGCGAAGATTTTGGTCACGGGTTCTACGAAGCGGAACTGCGTTACCTGGTGGAAAAAGAGTGGGTTTCACAGCTTGATGATGCTATCTGGCGTCGTACAAAACTCGGTATGTGGCTGGATAAAACTCAGCAACAGCGCGTCGCCGAATGGCTGGAAACACACAAACAGCAGAAGAAACATTTGTCGCTGGCATCTTAAATTAGTTAGCTCCTCCCCCTGCGAAGGGGGAGGCCGGGAGGGGGTTTAACAGACAAAACAAGTGCTTATGCACACTTAACATTTTGTTTTTGACCTTAATACCCCACCCCAACCCTCCCCTTCACAGGGGAGGGTGCTGATTGAAGTCGCTTCTGAATCCCCTGCGAAGGGGGAGGAGCTGAAAGTCCCACCTTTATCCCCGCTCTACAACTTCACCGGCTTAATATTCCAGATCTCATCGGCGTATTCCTGAATGGTACGATCCGAAGAGAAATAGCCCATGTTGGCGATGTTATGCAACGTGCGGCGCGTCCACTCTTCCGGCAGTTTATACAGCTCATCGACTTTATCCTGCGTATCGACATAACTGCGGTAATCCGCCAGCACCTGATAGTGATCACCGAGATTGACCAGCGTATCGAACAGGTTGGTGTAGCGCTTCGGCTCGGTCGGGCTGAAGACGCCGGTGGCGATTTGCGTCAGCACCTGATGCAGTTCAGCGTCCTGCTCGAAATAGGTATGCGGGTTGTAACCTTTCTGGCGCAGTTCCTCGACCTGCGGCGTGGTATTGCCGAAGATAAAGATATTGTCCTCACCCACATGTTCGAGCATTTCGACGTTGGCACCGTCCAGCGTACCGATAGTCAGCGCGCCGTTCAGGGCAAATTTCATGTTACTGGTACCAGACGCTTCAGTACCCGCCAGCGAGATCTGCTCGGAAAGATCCGCCGCCGGAATGATCAGCTGTGCCAGACTGACGCTGTAGTTGGGAATGAAGACGATCTTCAGTTTGTTGCCGATACGCGGATCACTGTTGATCACCGTCGCCACGTCGTTGATCAGCCGGATGATCTGTTTGGCGGCGTAATAGGCCGATGCCGCTTTACCGGCGAAAATCACCGTGCGTGGTACCCACTCGGCGTCCGGCTCTTCCAGAATACGGTTATAACGGGTGATGACGTGCAGCACGTTCATCAGCTGACGTTTGTATTCGTGGATGCGTTTGATCTGCACGTCGAACAGGCTTTTCGGATCCACCACAATGTTCAGTTTCTGGGCGATATACAGCGCCAGCCGCTTTTTATTGTCCAGCTTGGCCTTGCGGATCGCCTGCAGGAAACTCAGGTAATCCAGATTCTGTTTCAGTTCCGCCAGCTGGCTGAGATCAGAACGCCAGGTCTGGCCGATGGCATCATCAATCACCGCCGACAGCGGTTTGTTGGCCAGTGCCAGCCAGCGGCGCGGCGTCACGCCATTGGTTTTATTGCAGAAACGATCCGGATAAACGCGGGCAAAATCAGCAAACAGCGACTGCACCATCAGCTCGGAATGCAGCTCCGACACGCCGTTGACTTTGTGGCTGGCGATGACCGCAAGCCATGCCATCCGCACTTTGCGGCCATTCCCTTCATCGATTATCGAAACGCGTGACAGCAGGCCGTTATCGTTGGGAATTTTCTCCGCCACTTCTTTGAGGAAGTGATCGTTAATCTGGAAAATAATCTCCAGATGACGCGGCAGGATCTTGCCGATCATGTCTACCGGCCAGGTTTCCAGCGCTTCGCTCATCAGCGTGTGGTTGGTATAAGAGAACACCCGACACACCGTCTCCCACGCGTCTTTCCATTCAAATTTATGCTCGTCGATAAGCAGACGCATCAGCTCAGGGATCGACAGCACCGGGTGCGTATCGTTGAGGTGAATAGCAATTTTGTCGGCCAGATTGTCGTAAGTATGGTGCGTGGTGTAATGGCGGTTGAGGATGTCCTGCACGGTCGCCGACACCAGGAAATATTCCTGGCGTAACCGCAGCTCGCGGCCTGAATAGGTCGAGTCATCGGGATACAGAACGCGCGACACGTTTTCGGAATGGTTTTTATCTTCCACCGCCGCAAAGTAATCGCCCTGATTAAATTTACCCAGATTGATTTCGTTACTCGCCTGCGCGCCCCACAACCGCAGGGTATTGGTGGCATCAGTGTCGTAACCCGGAATCACCTGATCGTAAGCGCAGGCAATGACTTCTTCGGTTTCCAGCCAGCGGGTTTTGACGCCCTCGTGCTGTACACGTCCGCCGAAACGCACTTTATAGCGGGTGTTATAACGCTGAAACTCCCATGGATTACCGTATTCCAGCCAGTAATCTGGCGCTTCTTTTTGCTCACCGTTGATGATGCTTTGCGCGAACATGCCGTATTCGTAGCGGATACCGTAACCGCGTCCCGGCAGCGCCAGCGTGGCCAGCGAATCGAGGAAACACGCCGCCAGCCGTCCGAGGCCACCGTTGCCTAAACCCGGGTCATTTTCTTCGCCGATCAGTTCTTCAAGATCAAAGCCCATTTCATCGAGCGCACTTTTCAGATCGTCGTAAATCCCCATCGCCAGCAACGCATTGGAAAGGGTTCGTCCAATCAGAAACTCCATCGACAGGTAATAAACCTGCCGGACGTCCTGTGAAGTTTGCGCACGGTTAGAACGCAGCCAGCGTTCCACCATACGATCACGAACCGCAAACAGCGTGGCGTTCAGCCAGTCATGTTGCGTCGCAATGGACGGATCTTTGCCGATAATAAACATCAGTTTATAGGCAATCGAATGCTTTAGCGCTTCGACACTGACTGTCGGTGAGTTGTAATTAAACGGTGAAGTCATAACGTTACATTCCCGATCAAATTAGCTGCGTTCAGGGGTCAGGACATCAGGCGGTTATACAGGGTGAGATATTCCTGTGCAGCCACCTTCCAGCCAAAATCAATACCCATGGCGTGTTGTTGTACGTGTCGCCAGTGCTTAGGACGGCTCCACAAAACAAATGCGCGGCGGATCGCATTTCCGAGCGATTTCCCCGTTGCTTCTTCAAACACAAAACCACTGGCAGTTCCGTCGGCCAGATTTTCCAGCGCACAATCGACTACCGTGTCGGCCAGCCCGCCGGTACGACGTACCAGCGGCAAGGTGCCGTATTTGAGTCCGTAAAGTTGGGTTAATCCGCACGGCTCGAAACGGCTCGGCACCATGATGACGTCCGCCCCGCCGATGATGCGGTGGGAAAACGCTTCGTGATAACCGAGCTGCACGCCGACCTGCCCCGGATTGTCCGCCGCTGCCGCCAGGAATGCCTGTTGCAACACCGCGTCACCCGCGCCTAACAGCGCCAGCTGACCGCCGCGTTCGAGTAAATCCGGCAAGGCTTCAAGCACCAGATCCAGCCCTTTCTGGCTGGTCAGGCGGCTGACGACCGCGAAGACCAGACGCGAATCATCCACATCCAGCCCCATCGCCCGTTGCAGATAGGCTTTGTTGACCGCTTTGGATCGCAAATCATCAGCGTCGTAACGCGCCGACAGCAGCACGTCGTCGCGCGGCTGCCAGATGGCTTCATCGACGCCGTTAAGAATACCGGTCAGCCGCCCCTGCATTTCACGCTCCAGCAGCAGCGATTCCATGCCGTAACCAAACTCCGGCCGGGTAATCTCTTTGGCGTAGGTCGGGCTGACGGTGGTGACATGGTCGGAATAGAACAGACCGGCTTTCAGGAAAGAAATCTGGCCGTAGAATTCCAGCCCGTGCATCTGGAAGAATTCGCGCGGGATATAAAGTTCATCGAGATGATGTGCGAAGAACAGCCCCTGAAACGCCAGATTATGCACCGTAAACACGGTACGTACCGGCGCGTTTCGGGCGCGGATATAGGCGGAACACAGCCCGGCGTGCCAGTCGTGAGAATGGACGATATCCGGCTTCCAGTGCGGGTCAAAATTCAGTGCCAGCTCGCAGGCCATCCAGCTCAGCAACGCAAAGCGCAGATGGTTATCCGGGTAGGCAAAAGACGATTGATCGTGATACGGGCTGCCGGGGCGATCGTACAAACCGGGCACATCAATCACATAAATACCCACGCCATCAAAGTAACCCAGTGAAAGGGTGACATGCCCGGCAAAGGTCGCCAGCGTGCCGATGACCTGCGTTTCTCCCAGTCCTTTTTTGACATCAGGAAAACCTGGAATGAGCACGCGGACATCCGCGCCCTCCGCAATCTGAGCGGCGGGCAGTGCACCGGCGACGTCAGCAAGGCCGCCCGTTTTTAACAGCGGAAACAGCTCGGAACAAACATGTAAAACCTGCATTCGCGCTCCTGATTATCCCGGTCATCCCGGCAATACCGGGATGACGAAAAGTCGTGCTTTCTAATATCTGTTTATAGTTTCGCCAGCATCGCGCGCGTGACCAGCACCACGCCGCCTTCGGAACGATAGAACCGGCGGCTGTCTTCATCCGCGTTCTCGCCAATCACCATGCCTTCGGGGATCTGACAGGCGCGGTCGATGACGCATTTACGTAAGCGGCATGAACGCCCCACGTTCACATCCGGCAAAATAATCGTCGAATCAATGTTGCAGAAAGAGTTAACGCGTACCCGCGGGAACAGCACCGAATGCACCACCACTGAACCGGAGACAATCACGCCGCCAGCCACCAGCGAGTTCATGGTCATACCGTGGCTGCCTGAGCGATCCTGCACAAATTTGGCCGGTGGTAATGGCTCCATGTGCGTGCGGATCGGCCAGTCGCGGTCGTACATATCCAGCTCCGGCGTGACTGACGCCAGATCCAGATTAGCGCGCCAGTAGGCGTCGAGCGTACCGACATCACGCCAGTACGGCGGCGCGTCATCGTTTTGCGTTACGCAGGAAAGTCCGAACGGATGCGCACGGGCAACGCCCTGACGGGTCAGTTTCGGGATCAGGTCTTTGCCGAAATCATGGCTGGATTCCTCACTGGCCATGTCTTCTTCGAGCATACGAAACAGATAGTCCGCATTAAAAATGTAGATGCCCATGCTCGCCAGCGCCATATCGGGATTGCCGGGCATCGCTGGCGGGTCTTTCGGTTTTTCGACGAAACTGGTGATGTGATAATCCTCAGTGACGCCGATAACCCCGAACTCGCTGGCCTCAGCGCGCGGCACTTCCAGGCAGGCGACGGTACATTCACCGCCCTTCTGCACATGGTCGATCAGCATCCGCGAGTAGTCCATTTTGTAGATATGATCGCCCGCCAGGATCACCACAAATTCGGCGTTATAGCGGCGGATAATATCCAGATTCTGATACACCGCATCGGCGGTGCCTTTGTACCAGTGCTCGGTGCTGTGGCGTTGCTGCGCGGGCAGTAAATCCACGAACTCGTTCATTTCTTCATTGAAGAAAGACCATCCGCGCTGAATATGCTGAACCAGCGTGTGCGACTGATATTGCGTAATGACACCGATGCGGCGAATGCCGGAGTTCAGGCAATTCGACAGGGCAAAATCAATGATGCGGAATTTCCCGCCGAAGTGGACGGCGGGTTTAGCCCGGGTTGCGGTCAAATCTTTCAGTCTTGAACCACGTCCCCCGGCAAGGATTAACGCCACGGATTTCAGCGGCAACTGTCGTGCCAGCATGACCGGGTCCCGGTTGTCTAATGTCGCCATATCTGACTCCTTTGTTTTTATAATGACCGGCTCTGTGGAGTGAAATCTTGTAGGACACAGAGGTTTTTTGCTGCTGCCCGCCATTGCGAGCCTTCCATGACACGCCGGGGTTCCTCATCAAAAAGCACGCTGTTGAACGGTGCAACCGGCTGCCAGTTTCCCGGCGGCAGCTGCAAATCAACCTCGTGCAGCGAAGCATTGACGATAAGCAACCAGCGCTGAGACAGACAGATTTGCAGCCATTGCTGCGGCCCCTGTTCCCAGTCGCCGGGGCTCATCGGTTGCCCCTGTTGATTCAGCCATTGCACATCTTCACTGCCTTCCTGCCACCAGCGGTTTTGCGTCAGTGCCGGAATTTTCCGGCGCAGGGCAATCAGCGCAGAGGTATAGGCCGTCAGGCTTTCATCGGCATTTTCCCAGTCGAGCCAGGTCAGCGGATTGTCCTGACAATAGGCGTTGTTGTTGCCCGACTGGCTGTTACCCTGCTCGTCACCGGCCAGCAACATCGGCGTGCCCTGTGACAGAAACAGCGTCGCCAGCAAAGCACGCTGACTGAGACGGCGCTGTTGCAGAACGTGTGCAGACGCCTCCAGCCCTTCTTCGCCGTGGTTTTGGCTGAAATTTTCATTGTGGCCATCGCGGTTTTCTTCGCCGTTGGCCTGGTTGTGTTTCTGGTTAAAACTCACGAGATCGCGCAGCGTGAAACCGTCGTGTGCCGTCAGCATATTTACGCTGGCCCAGGGTTCGCGCTGTGCGGGATTGAATTTGTCGGCGGAGGCCGCCAGACGTCCGGCAAACTGGCCGAGAGAAATATCGCCGTGCAGCCAGAACTGACGCATATCGTCGCGCCAGATATCGCTCCATTCAGCAAACGGGGGCGGGAAATTGCCGAGCTGATAGCCGCCGGTGCCGATATCCCAGGGTTCTGCAATCAGTTTGACCTGTGAGAGAACGGCATCCTGCTTAATGGCGTTGAACAGCGGCGATTGCGGGCTGAACTCCGGCGTTCTGCCAAGAACGGTGGCTAAATCAAAACGGAAACCATCGACGTGACATTCACGCACCCAGTAATTCAGGCAGTCAATTGTCCAGGCGATGACTTCGTCGTCCATCAGGCGCAGCGTGTTGCCACAGCCGGTCATGTTGTTATCGGAACCGTCTTCGTTGAGCCAGTAATAACTGGCATTGTCGATGCCGCGAAACGAGATAAACGGCCCGTCGATATCCAGCTCAGCACTGTGATTGAACACCACGTCGAGGATCACTTCGATACCGGCCTGATGCAGGGCTTTAACCGCCGATTTAAACTCATTCAGCGCTGACACACCGCCCTGTCCGCTGGCATAACGCGGGTCCACGGCGCACGGCGCCAGCACGTTGTAGCCCCAGTAATTACTCAGCCCCAGTTTTTGCAAACGCGGCTCATCGGCATGATGTTGCACCGGCAAAAGCTCAATCGCCGTCACGCCCAGATGCTGTAAATACTCGAGCATGACCGGATGCGCCAGTCCGGCGTAGGTGCCGCGAATGGCCGCCGGAATACGCGGGTGCTGGCGGGTCAGGCCGCGTACATGCGCCTCGTAAATCACCGTTTCGCCCCAGGGTATTGCGGGCGGTTTGTCATCGCCCCAGTCGAAATTCCCGGCAACGACGACAGATTTTGGCGCAACCACGGCGCTGTCTTTATCGTCCGGTGCGTCAGTGCCGCCGGTAAAGCGCGCATTGTCATGCAGCACACCGTCAACGGCCCGTGCGCTGGGATCAATCAGCACTTTTTTCGGGTTAAAACGATGGCCATTTTTCGGGTCGAACGGTCCGTAAATGCGGTAACCGTAACGCTGTCCGGCTTTGGCGTCGGGCAAAAAACCGTGCCAGAGATTTCCGGTGCGCCCCGGTAAAGGCAGGTGCTGCTCGCTGCCGGTCTCATCAAAAAGACATAATTCCACTTTCTCCGCATGCGCGGAGTACAGGCAAAAATTGACGCCGTTATCTCTGAGATGCGCACCAAAAGGCGCGGGCTGACCGGTCGCGAGCTGTTTCATTACGCCTCCCTTCGCAAATAGACCGTCGCCAGCGGCGGGATCGTTACGCTGATGGAATGTTCACGCTGATGATGACCGGTGTTTTCGCTGTAAACGTCGCAGCCGTTGCCGACATTGCTGCCACGGTAGAAATGCGAATCGGTGTTAAGAATTTCACGGTAACGGCCAGGGCGGCTAATGCCGATGCGATAGTGCTCACGGGGCACCGGCGTGAAATTGCTGATAACGATGATTTCACCGCCGTTTTCGTCGCGACGTGCAAAGGCGAAAATAGAGTTTTCATGGTCATCGACCACCAGCCATTCAAAGCCACGCGGGTTGTAATCCAGTTCATATAGCGGTGCGTTGGCCTGATACGTCAGGTTCAGGTCGCGCACCAGATGCTGCACGCCGCTGTGCCAGCCGGTCGCGTCGTCCAGCAGATGCCAGTCGAGGCTGGCGTCGAAATTCCACTCACGCCCCTGCGCAAATTCACCACCCATAAACAGCAGTTTTTTGCCCGGATGCGCCCACATAAAGCCGTAATAGGCGCGCAGGTTGGCAAACTTCTGCCAGACGTCGCCGGGCATTTTATCCAGCAGGGATTTTTTACCGTGTACCACTTCATCGTGCGAAAGCGGCAGCATGAAGTTCTCGCTGTAGGCGTAAAGCACGCCAAACGTCATGAGATTGTGGTGGTATTTGCGGTGAACCGGATCGAGCTGCATATACGTCAGCGAGTCGTGCATCCAGCCCAGATTCCATTTGTAATGGAAGCCCAGTCCGTTCGCGTCCGGCGGCATGGTGACGCCCGGATAATCAGTCGATTCTTCGGCCAGCGTCACTGCGCCGCCGAGTTCCTTGCCAATCGTATGGTTGGTGTATTTCAGGAAAGAAATAGCTTCGAGGTTTTCGCGGCCGCCGTAATAATTGGGGATCCACTCGCCGGCTTTACGGCTGTAATCGCGGTAAATCATCGACGCCACGGCATCAACGCGCAGACCGTCAATGCCGAAGCGTTCAATCCAGTAAAAACCATTGCCGGCCAGATAGTTACGCACTTCATGGCGGCCATAGTTATAAATCAGCGTGTTCCAGTCCTGATGATAACCTTCGCGCGGATCGGCATATTCGTACAGCGCGGTGCCGTCGAACTGCGCCAGCCCGTAGGCATCGCTCGGGAAATGCCCCGGCACCCAGTCGAGGATCACATTCAGACCGGCGTTATGCGCGGCATCGATAAAGGCTTTGAACTCCATCGGCGTGCCGAAACGACGGGTCGGCGCGTACATACCCAGCGGCTGATAACCCCAGCTACCGTCGAACGGATGCTCGTTGACCGGCATCAGTTCGATATGCGTGAAGCCCATCCATTTGGCATAGGACACTAACTGCTCGGCCAGCTCGCCATAGCTGAGCCAGAAATTGTCATCGGTATGACGACGCCAGGAACCCAGATGCACTTCATAGACAGAAACGGGCTGATTCAGCGCATTTGCTTTCTTTCTGCTTTCTGAATGCGGCACAACATCCGGTAATTTACGCACGCACGAGGCGGTGTCCGGACGCATCTGCGCCTCAAAGGCATAAGGATCGGCACGCAGACTGACATTGCCACGGCAGTCGATAATTTCAAATTTATACAGCTGACCTTCGCGGACGGCAGGAATGAATAATTCCCAGATGCCGTTTTCACGGCGCTGACGCATCGGGTGACGGCGGCCATCCCAGAAGTTGAATTCACCCACCACGGAAATCCGGGTGGCATTCGGTGCCCAGACCGCGAAACTGACGCCTTCGACATCGTCCAGCGTTTGCGGATGCGCACCGAGTTTCTCATACGGCCGCAGATGCGTGCCTTCTGCCAGCAGCCAGATATCCAGCTCCTGCAACAACGTGCCGAACCGGTACGGGTCGTCAATCACATGGCGATCCTCGCCCCAGCGGACTTCCAGCTTGTAACGGAACGCATTTTTACGACGTGGGATCAGGCCGACAAAGAAACCGCGCTCGTCATAACGGCGCAGTTCTGCCACCTGCTTGCCTTTTTCTACATCAATAACCCAGACCTGATCGGCATCCGGCAACAGGGCACGTACTTCCAGCCCGGCAGCGACAGAATGCATTCCCAAAAGAGAAAAAGGATCAGCGTAGTGGCCAGATATAATTTGATTAATGACGTGCTGATCGGGAAGTACAGACATGCATTTCGTCCTATGATTAATTAAATCAATAAATCAAATAAAATCATTCAGATATTCAATACGACCGTAAGTTAAGTGTGCTCCCCTTTTTATCGTTGCATTGTGATCTGGCGGTACTTCAGTTTTGCCAAAAAATGCGCCAGTGCGCCTGTGTTCACAATTTCCAAATAAGTCTCTAATTCCGCTTCTCAAAAAGGCAGAGCTCTTCTACTAAGCATAGACAAAGATTAAAAAAGGCAGGGCGTTAAGGAGTTCAAATATGGACAAATTTTTGAAAAAGAAAAATACAGTAAAAAGCGCTGCGGACGGGGAGAGAAACGGCGGAAGTTATTGAAGGCTTAAATAAAAACGGGACACCGTGCTGGTGTCCCGCGGGGGAAATATTTACAAAGAAAACAGGGCAGTTTTCACCTTACAAAAGGATGCGCAGCATACGGCGTAAAGGTTCTGCCGCGCCCCACAGCAGCTGGTCACCGACGGTGAACGCCGACAGATATTGCGGCCCCATATTCAGTTTACGCAGACGGCCCACCGGCGTGTTCATGGTGCCGGTTACCGCCGCTGGGGTCAGTTCGCGCATCGACAGTTCACGGTCATTCGGGATCACGCGAACCCAGTCATTGTGCGATGCCAGCATCTGTTCGATTTCTGGAATCGACACGTCTTTTTTCAGCTTCAGGGTGAATGCCTGGCTATGGCAGCGCAGCGCGC
This sequence comes from Rahnella sp. ATs2, assembly GCF_051851855.1. Lineage (NCBI taxonomy): Bacteria > Pseudomonadati > Pseudomonadota > Gammaproteobacteria > Enterobacterales > Yersiniaceae > Rahnella > Rahnella sp. ATs2. The sequence continues at coordinate 125,765 of NZ_JBLYPL010000013.1, forward strand.
CGATACGGACACACAGGCCATCCACCGGAATAATGCTGGAAGTGCCGAGAATTTTGTTGGTTTCCGCCTGACCTTTCCACTCTTCTTTGGTCTGGCCGTTATCGAGCTGTTTGTCGATCCACGGGATCAGACCGCCTGCCAGCGGAACACCGAAGTTATCGGTCGGCAATGTGCCGCTGCGGGTCAGCGCAGTGACGTTACGTTCGATATCCAGAATCGCCGATGCCGGGTTTTCCAGCTCTTTCGCCACGCTGTTATGCAGCATGCCCATCTGGGTCAGCAGTTCACGCATGTGACGCGCGCCGCCGCCGGATGCCGCCTGATAGGTGGCGACAGATGCCCATTCGATAAGGTCATTGGCGAACAGGCCGCCGAGCGACATCAGCATCAGGCTGACGGTACAGTTACCGCCCACAAAGGTTTTGATACCTTTGTCGATACCCTGATGGATCACGGCGCTGTTGACCGGGTCGAGGATGATTATCGCGTCATCTTCCATTCTCAGAGAGGAAGCTGCGTCAATCCAGTAGCCGGACCAACCGATTTCACGCAGCTTAGGATAGATTTCATTGGTATAATCGCCGCCCTGACAGGTGATGATAATGTCCAGCGCACTCAGTGCGTCCAGATCATAGGCATCCTGCAAGGTCCCAGACTGACCCGTGAAAGAAGGCGCGGCCTGACCGTGCTGAGAGGTGGAGAAGAATACCGGACGGATAGCGTCGAAATCGCGTTCTTCAATCATACGTTGCATGAGTACAGAACCAACCATTCCACGCCAGCCAACGAAACCTACATTTTTCATAATATCTGTCCTGCCCTGAGGGTGATAACTGCTTAAAACAGCCTGAACGCGCGTTTGCACTAAGCGAGTGCCTGTTTTGATGCACTGTGCCCCGTTAACGCGCGGGTCTACCACCTTACAAAATGTAGTAGAAGTGGCAAGTGAATTTAATCAATAGTGCAGCCTTTAATAGCAGCGCAACTTATAACAGGCATTTTTTCTGAGGTAGTTATGACCGAAATGATTTCAGCAACCATTTTGCTGTTTTTAATTATGGATCCGCTGGGCAACTTACCGATTTTTATGTCGGTCTTAAAACATCTCGACCCGAAACGTCGCAGAGTGGTGCTGATGCGCGAAATGCTGATCGCGCTTATCCTGATGCTGATTTTCCTGTTCGCCGGTGAAAAAATCCTGTCGTTCCTGAATCTGCGCACCGAAACCGTGTCGATTTCCGGCGGTATCATTCTGTTCCTGATTGCTATCAAAATGATTTTCCCGTCGGAAGAGAAAAGCAGCAGCGGCCTGCCTGCCGGTGAAGAACCCTTCCTCGTGCCGATGGCGATCCCGCTGGTGGCCGGTCCGTCGATTCTCGCCACGCTGATGCTGCTTTCGCACCAGTATCCGAATCAGATGAGCCACTTAACGCTGGCCCTGTTCATCGCCTGGGGCCTGTCGATGGCCATTCTTCTGCTGTCGAATTTGTTCCTGCGACTGCTCGGCGACAAAGGCGTCAGCGCCCTCGAACGCCTGATGGGCCTGATTCTGGTCATGCTCTCAACGCAGATGTTCCTCGATGGAATCAGGGCGTATTTGAAGATTTAGCGACAGAAGAAACGAAAAGGCGAGCAACGTGGCTCGCCTTTTTCGTTTCTGACGAGAAAAACCTCGCGTTGAACTCTTACCCTGTGAGAGTATTATCCTGCCATCTTGAGTCATGGAATGAGTCATATGGAATATCTGGAGTTTATCGAAACCCCGACTTTTAGCCGCAAATGCAAAGAGCTGCTGACTGAGGAGGAATATCGCCAGTTTCAGGAATACCTCACGCATTATCCCGATGCAGGGGCTTTGATCGTCGGGACGGGCGGTTGCAGAAAAGTCCGCTGGGGTAACCATCGTCGGGGGAAAAGTGCAGGTGTGCGGGCGATTTATTATTACCTGTGCGCTGATGGTCAGATTTACATGCTGCTGGTTTATCCCAAGAGTGAGAAAGATTCTCTGACGGAAAGCGAAAAATCGATTTTGAAAAACATTGTACGAAGTCTGTCGTGACACAGGAGATAGACCATGACGAAAGAATTCTTTGAAGAATTGCGACAATCCGCTGAAGAAATGATCGCGATCCGTAAAGGTGGGATGGCACCTGCGCATATCACGCGTATTTCCATGCCTGAAGTAAAACAAATTCGCACAAAAGCAGGTGTTAAACAGGATGAGTTCGCCCGGCTGCTTGGTGTTTCTCCCTCGCTGGTGCAGGCATGGGAACAACAAAAGCGTTTGCCAAATGGCGCAGCATTGAAACTGTTGAAAATGCTGGAACTGAATCCGCAAATTATCCAGACGCTTAAAACAATTTAAAATGATGTAAAAAAGGCGAGCCACGCGGCTCGCCTTTTTTATGCTAACAATCTGTCGTCAGACGACCATCGACAGCAACAGGCATCCGCCCAGGCCGCACAGGGAAATGATGGTTTCCAGCACTGACCAGGATTTAAAGGTTTCGACGATGCTCAGGTTGAAGTACTCCTTGAACAACCAGAAACCCGGATCGTTGACGTGCGAGAAAATCACGCTGCCGGAACCGACGGCGATCACCATCAGTTCAGGGCTGACGCCGGTGGTCGCGATCAGTGGCGCAGCAATGCCGCCCGCGGTAATCGCGGCAACGGTAGCAGAACCCAGTGCGATACGCAGCACTGCCGCAATTGACCACGCCAGCAGGATTGGCGAAAGGTTGCTGCCGTGCATCAGGGCGGCGATGTATTTTTCAATACCGCTGTCCACCAGCACCTGTTTGAACGCGCCGCCACCGCCGATGATTAACAACATCATGGCGATGATTTTGATGGAATCGCTGACGGTTGCCATCACTTCATCCATCTTACGACCGCGGTTCAGGCCGAAGGTGAAGATAGCGATGAGTACCGCAATCAGCGTGGCCATTACCGGATCGCCAAAGAACTCAGCGTAAGCCAGTACCGGATGGCCTTTCGGCAGGATCATTTCGCAGACCGCACGGAATGCCATCAGAATGACCGGCACCAGTGACGTCGCGACGCTGACGCCAAAGCCAGGCATCTCTTCTTCCGTGAAGGTTTTCGGGTTAAACAGGCCTTCCGGAACCGGTTTGTCGATCCCTTTCAGGAAACGCGCATACACCGGACCGGCCAGAATGACCGTCGGCACCGCCAGCAGTGAGCCATACAGCAGGGTTTTGCCCATATCCGCATGGAAAATGGTGGCAATCGCTGTCGGGCCAGGGTGCGGAGGCAGGAAACCGTGCGTCACGGACAATGCAGCCGCCATCGGCACACCGACATACAGCAGTGGCAGACGCGCCGCCGCCGCCACGGTAAATACCAGTGGCAGCATCAGCACGAAGCCGACTTCATAGAACAGCGCAAAACCGACGATAAAACCAGTCAGCACAATCGCCCACTGAATGTGTTCACGGCCAAACTTTTCGATAAGCGTGGTCGCGATGCGCTGCGCACCGCCGCAGTCCGCCAGCATTTTTCCGAGCATGGCACCGAAGCCCATGATCAGCGCCAGACTGCCGAGCGTGCCGCCTACCCCGTTTTTGATCGACGTGATGACTTTGTCGACCGGCATTCCCTGCATGATACCCACCGCCAGCGCGACCAGGATCAGTGCAATGAAGCCATTAAGCTTAAATCGGATCATAAGTAACAACAGCAGTGCGACACCCACCGCTACAATAACTAATGGCATATTCTTTCCCCTCATGCTGTCACTGCGGTATGGCTAAAAACCGGGTGACGCATTGTTTTTAATTTTCAACATGTTGTAGGAATTAACAGTGCAACGGGTACAGACCGCGACCGCTAAAACAGCAGTGCATTCCTTTGTGATATTAGTCACATCTCCATTTGTTACCGGTATCATGATACCGGTAACATGCTAATATTAGGACTCACTACGCAGTCAAAATGTTCATTTTGGGATAGAGATCATACTTATGGCAGGACAAAGCATCATTCTGATGGGCGTGTCAGGCAGCGGTAAATCCACCGTCGGCGCGGCACTGGCCCGTGAAATTAACGCGAAATTTATCGACGGCGATGATCTTCATCCCCGCGCCAATATCCAGAAAATGGCCAGCGGCACGCCACTCAACGACGACGACCGTGCGCCGTGGTTATTGCGCCTGAACGACGCGGCTTACAGCCTGCGCCATAAAAATGAAACCGGCATTATTGTCTGTTCTGCGCTGAAACGCCGCTACCGCGACGCGCTGCGTAAAGACAACGAAGGCATGGTGTTCATCTACATGAAAGGCAGTTTTGACGTGATTGCCGACCGCCTGAAAGCCCGCGCCGGACATTTTATGCCGACCGATTTACTGCGCAGCCAGTTCGATGCCCTCGAAGAACCGGGCGATGATGAACCGGATGTGTTGCGCGTGAATATCGATCACAAGTTTGAAGGTGTGGTGGATCGTTGTATTGCAGCACTGAAGACAGTACAGAAGTAAGACTTTCTCCTCCCCCTGCGAAGGGGGAGGTCGGGAGGGGGTTTTAATGGCAGCGCTGTCATCTGCAAAACCCACACCCCATCCCAGCCTTCCCCTCGTGAGAGGGGAAGGAGTAAAAGATCAGATACTTCCACCCGCAGATATCGTAAATCCGACATCCACCATCCTCGGCACTACTTCTTCGCCGCGTAATCTCGCCAGCAGGCGTTCGGCGGAAATCTGCCCCATTCTTTCGCGCGGCGTGAGTACGCTTGCCAGCGGCGGTTCCATCGCCTGTCCCATGTTGTGACCGTGGAAACCAGCAATCGCCATTTGTGAAGGGATTTTCAGTCCCTGACGCTGGCATTCAAAGAATGCGCCCGCCGCAAGGTCATCGTTGGTGCAGAAAATACTGTCGATTTTCGGCCAGTCTTTTTGCGCCTGACGCAGTAATTCCGCGCCCGCGCTGTAACTCGAGGAGCGGCTGGTCATCACGCTGTAAGGCTTCAGCCCGGATTCGCGCATCGCCTGCTCGTAACCTTGCTGTTTGATAATCGTACGTTCGTCCTGACGCGCGCCGAAATACACCACATGCCGATGGCCGCGGGCGATAATTTGCTGGGTCATTTGGCGGGCGGCCTCAAAGTTGTTAAACCCGACCGCCAGATCGACGCACGGCGATACGCAGTCCATCATTTCCACCACCGGAATACCGGCCACTTCAATCATCTTCAGCGTACGCGCCGTGTGATGGCGTTCGGACAAAATCAGCCCGTCGATATTGTAGGAAAGCAGCGAGGTCAGACGCTGTTCTTCGCGCTCCTGGCTGTAGCCGTAGTGCGCCAGCATGGTCTGGTAGCCGTGAATATCGGTCACGCTTTCGATGCCGCGCAGCACTTCGGCGAACACCTGGTTGGTCAGCGACGGCAGCAAAACGCCGATGGCGCGGCTTTTCGCATTGGAAAGAATATCCGGTGCGCGGTTGGGGATGTAACCCAGCTCATCGAGCGCCGCAGAAATCTTTTCCTGCAACGCACCGGAAACCTGTTCAGGATTGCGCAAATAACGGCTGACCGTCATTTTGGTGACGCCCACCTTGTCGGCAACATCCTGGAGTACGGGTCTTTTTTTCTTGATATTCATCAATGAGATGGTGCCGCTGAAAAGGTTAAGGGATCAGAGTGTGATGTTAGCAAACAATCGCGCAGGCGGATATCCGTTGCTGCGCGACATGAGAGGTTTGTCAGGATGGCAGGGAAAGCTGACCGCGAACCGGTGCGCGGAGGTTTGCGGAAAACTGACCGGTCAGTAACGCCATCGCACGTTGTGCCAGTGTTTCCAGCGGATAGGCAATTGCCGGAACGGCAGAAACACCCGGCGGCAGCGTGCTGTCGAGGCTGAATACCATCACATTTTCAGGCACGGCACGCCCGTGCTGTGCAAGCTGACGGAGTGCGTCCTGCGCGGTGGCATCGTCCGGCACCAGCAGCGCGTTGAACGGCACGTTCTGTGCCAGCAGTTGCGACAATGCCTGTCCGCCGCTGTGTACCAGCCGCCGGTCATAAGGCAGCAGGAATTTCTCCAGCGCGAGATGATATCCCTGCAAGATTTGCCCGGCAGTTTCATGACTCTCCGTATTGATCAGCGCAATCTGTCTGCGCCCTTGTTTGAGCACATACTGGCAGGCGGTTTCGGCCGCAAAGCTGCGGTCAAAATGAATACTGCGCGCTGAATCCGCATCCAGACAATCAATGGTGATGACGTTTTCAGGCAATGCCGGCAACGCAAATCGCGCGCCAATCACAATCATCGCATCGCACAGACCGCGCCCGATTTCGTCCACGGAATGCGTAAGGCTTGCGGCGTCGGTGGCAAACCGCAACAGCAAATACTTCTGATTCAGCCGCAGCTCTTTTTCCAGCGCGTGCAGATAACCGGTGGACTGGTTAATGTTTTCCGTCGCACAAATCACGCCGATACAGCCGGTAGACTGGGTCGACAGCGACTGCGCAATCACGCTCGGTTTGTATTGCAGTGTTTCCACCGCCTGCATTACGGCCAGGCGGCTTTCCTCTTTCACACCGCGGCTGCCACTCAAAACACGGGACACCGTCGCTTTCGACACCTTCGCCAGCCGCGAAACGTCGTTAATGTTTGCCATGTCTTTCCTTGTGTTAGTCGAAACCGTTGTTTTTAGACACCGCCGCGAACCATTCGCCGCTTTTCTTCACTGTGCGTTTTTGGGTTTCCAGATCCAGCTGGATGAAACCATACCGGTTTTTATAGGCATTCATCCATGACCAGCAGTCAATAAATGTCCACATATGGTAGCCGAGACAGCCGCTGCCTTCCTGCAATGCCCGGTGCAACCATTTCAGATGTCCGCTGACGAACTCAATGCGGTAATCATCGTCAATCCGGCCATCCTTTTCGAAGCGCAGTTCATGCTCCACGCCCATGCCGTTTTCAGAAATGAAACAGCGCGGATTGCCGTAGTTTTCACGCAGATTGGTGAGGATGTCGTAAATGCCCTGCTCGTAGATTTCCCAGCCACGGTGCGGGTTCATTTTACGGCCCGGCATCACGTAGTTATCGAAAAACCATTCCGGCATAAACGGACTTTCCGGATTGACCATACTGTCGCGGCACTGAATACGGCGCGGCTGGTAATAGTTAATGCCGAGTAAATCTACCACGCCCTGTTGCAGCAGTTCTTTATCGCCCTGCTGACAGACCGGCAGCTGATCGTGTTTTTTCAGCAATTCCACCAGCTCCTGCGGATATTCACCGCGCAGCGCCGGATCGAGGAAACTGCGGTTAAACATCAGATCCGCAATATTGGCGGCTTTCACATCTGCCGGATTTTGCGAGCGCGGATAAGACGGCGTGAGGTTAAGAATGATGCCGATTTCACCACCGGTATTGCGGGCACGATAGGCTTTCACCGCCAGAGAATGCGCCAGCATGGTGTGATACGCCACCGTGGCGGCACGTTTGAAATCCACCACATTCGGGTAATGGAAGTCATACAGATAGCCGCCTTCCACCGGCACCACCGGTTCGTTGAAGGTGAACCAGTGCTTCACGCGGTCACCGAACAACTCAAAACAGGTATCGGCATATTTTGCGTAAGCCTGCACGACGTCGCGGTTTTCCCAGCCGCCGATTTCCTGCATCGCCATCGGCATATCAAAGTGGAACAGATTGATAAACGGCTGCACGCCCTGCACCAGCATTTCGTCGATCACCTGATTATAAAACGTGACCGCTTCCTGATTCACTTCGCCGCGTCCGTTGGGGATCAAACGCGCCCAGGAAATCGACGTGCGAAACGTGTTGTGGTTCAGCTGTTTCAGCAGAGCAATGTCTTCGCGCCAGTTTTTATAAAACGTCGAGGTATCCTGCGGACCCACGTCGTTGTGGAAACGTGTCGGCTGCTGTGAATACCAGTGATCCCACACCGTCGCGCTTTTGCCGTGGCTCAGGGTTTCACCTTCCGTCTGCGGCGCTGAACTGGCACTGCCCCACCAGAATTCTTTTGGAAATGCGTATTTCATTGTCATCCTCGCTGTCCGTTAGCTTTACGTTTTTAACTGAATTATTTGGCTGTTTAACTGTTTGCCGGCACGGCATTGCCCGCCGTTTGTGCCGTGGCTTTTTCCGCTTCCTGTTTCAGCAACGTACGTTCATAGGCTTTCAGGAACGGGTAGTACATTACGGCTGATAACACCATACAGAACAGGCACATAATTACCGGACTGAATGCCCAGTTTGCGGCCCATGACGCACCAATGGGCGCAGGCGTTGTCCAGGGTGTGAGCGAGACCACTTGCGCGACCCAGCCCAGTTTGGTGGCGGTATACGCAAAAATTGCGTTCAGCATCGGTACCAAAGTGAACGGCAGGAAGAACACCGGATTCATGATAATCGGCGTACCAAACAGGATCGGTTCGTTGATGTTGAAGAAGCTCGGCACCACGCCCATCTTGCCTATGGTGCGCAGATGCACGGCCTTACTGCACAGCAGCAGGATCGCCAGCGGCAGGGTCGAACCGACGCCGCCAATCAGCAGATAGTGATCCCAGAATCCTTGCAGATAGATATGTGGCAGCGGCTCGCCGTTCTGTAACGCCGTCTGGTTCAGCGCCAGATTGGTCATCCAGAACGGGTTCATGATGCCGGTCACAATCAGCGCACCGTGAATGCCTGCAAACCACAGCACCTGACAGATAAACACCGAAATCAAAATTGCCGGCAAAGAATCGGATGCGGAAACCAGCGGTGCCAGCAAGTGCATGATGGCTTCAGGAATAATCATGCCAGTGGTGGACTGAATAAACAGGTTCAGCGGATGCAGCGTGGCGACAATCACCACCACCGGGATCAGAATTTCAAACGAACGCGCCACGCCGGTCGGCACTTCTTTCGGCAGACGGATGGTGATGTTGCGGCGTTTGAGCAGCGCATACACTTCAGCGGCATAAATCGCCGTCAGGATCGCAGTGAAAATGCCTTCGCCGGAGAAATATTGCGTCGAGATTTGTTTGTCATGATACGGCGCCGCCACCAGCAGGAACGCCATAAACGCCAGCAAGCCGGTCATGATCGGGTCGAGTTTGTAGTGTTTACCGAGACTTGCGCCGATGCCCACCGAGATGAAAAATGTCATCACGCCCATGCTCAGATACCACGGCAGCATCAGCTGCTCGCGGTATTTCAGCGACAAATCCAGCCAGCCGCGCGCGAAACCCCAGGTGGTGTCCGGCGAGAAAGGCGGGAAGATAAACACCAGCATGAATGAGCCGATAATCATGAAAGGCAACGCCGCGATAAACCCGTCACGAATGGCGATCACATGCCGTTGCTGACCGACGCTGCCCGCCAGTGGCGTGATGTGTTTTTCGATGACGTTAACCATCGCCTGATAAAGGCCACTCATACGCGGCTTCCTTCCTGTGCGATCAGGCCGTAAGCGAAGTCGAGCACGTTGTCGCCGCGCTGCATGCCGTAATCCATCATGTTGATGGTTTCTACCGGAATATTGAATTCTGCGGCTCTTTTGGATAAATCAGCCTGCATATAACGCACCTGCGGCCCGAGCAGGACGACCTGATAATCACGGAATTTTTCGTCAAACTCGCTGGCTCCGAACGCGTCGATCTGCACTTCTTCGCCGCGCTCTGCCGCTACTTCTTTCATTTTGCGTACTAATAAACTGGTCGACATTCCCGCCGAACAACAAAGCATGATTCTTTTCATTTTGCTTCACTCCCAGATGATTTATGTTCTGCCCGTTTCTGCTTGCTGAGGGTATTTGAGGCGTTATGGAAACCGGTTTCCATGGTTTCCGGGAAAATGTGCGAGCCTGTTCATAAAATTTCACGGAGATTGTCCGGCGATGTGAAATGTTTCACATTTTGAGCAAATGTCATTCGCGCAGGAAAAAAGTGTCGCTACAGAGAAAACGAATAACAATTATCACTACAGCATGAAATGACATATCAATAAAATATTTTACGGTGTCATAAATAAAAACTAAATCCGATTAATATCATTGCCTGCGTTCTGTTAAAAATTGATATCGAATGATTTTATCGTTTGAGGATTATTGAATACATTGTCCGGCATTCATTACCTGTTTTCTTTGAGGAATGCCCGATGCCGGCGTTTAAATACAGTCAAATAACCCGATTTATCCTGCTGGCGTGCTGTCTGCAAAATATAGCCATCATGAGTGCCAGTGCGGCAAATTACTCTTTGCCGCTATTACTCACGAACAATCAAACGCTGACCTTATCCACAAAGGATAACGAAAATATTGTCGCGGATAACCCGTTGATAAAATATGGAATAATGGTGAATAATGGCGCAGAACTGACTGTACTCGCCAACCAGTTTAACGCAACGGGCAGCCAGCTTAGTTCCTCCCTCATTGCTCAAAATGGCGGGATAATTAATATCGGAAAAGATTCCGTCATTAATCACAACAGCACGTCATCCGGTATTTCTCACGCCATCACTGTTCAGGACACAGGAAGTGTATTAAATATCAACGAGGCAACGATTAATTCAAATAGTGCCGCACTGGTGATTAATGAGAATGCCACGGCAAATATGCTTAACACCACAATTAATGCCAATAATGCGGATAATGCCGTTGAAGTCAATACGGGCGCAACGCTGAATGCCACGGGATTGACCGTTAATCATCTTGGGGGAATGTCCAGCAGTTCTGCAATAGCTATCAACAATGCCGATGCCACATTACTGAATACGTCAATTTTGTCTCAGGTTCGTGAGGGGATAAGTATCGACGGGTCTGCTGACCGTTTTTCAAATGTTACTTATGATCGCGGAACCATCGTGACGGACAGTGATCAGAGTAATGCAGTGGCAGTGACGTTCGGTAATTTGCAAATGAAGAACGTTGATATCCACACATTAGGGCAGTACAGCAACGGTCTGATGGTGCAAAACGACAGCGTGGTGCAAGTCAGCGGCGGTTCCATTACCACACAAGCGGCTGCAACAAATGGCGTAACAATTAATGGTGCCAACGATCTGACACTGGCAGACGGACTGCTTATTTCCACCCCTGGAAACGCCTCTGTCGGCCTGGCGCTGAATGCCGACCCCATGACAGCCGATCAGGTGCAAAAAGTGCGCATTGATAATGCGACCATCAACAGTGGCAATGTCGGGATCAGTAAGATTTACGACGGTGCTGCCCAGGTGATCATCGACAATGCTTCCCTCGTTTTAGGGATTAATGCAGCGATGACTTTTGCCGATAACGGTGCCAGCACGGTGAATGTCAGCGGCAAAAGCCAGATTATCGGCAATATTATCAATGCGACCACGGCGAAAACCGATGTCACGCTGGATGGCTCCGTGCTGACCGGCGCGGTGCAAAATCTCTCCTCACTGACGCTGAATAACCAGTCGGTGTGGAATCTGACCGGCGATTCAGTACTCACTAATTTATCTATGGATAACAGTCTGCTGAACTTCACTCAACCGCAGCAGGGGCAATTCCACACTCTTAACGCCAGCACGCTTTCCGGCAACGGTTCGCTGAATTTCAACACGCAACTGGGCAGCGATAATTCCCCCACCGATTCACTGCATGTTCAGGGTAACGCGAGCGGACAATTTGGCGTGCTGGTGCGTAATGTCGGGGGCAGCGGCGCGCTGACAACAGGCGACGGGATCCGTCTGGTGCAGGTGGATGGCGATGACACATCGTCACTGAAATTGCTGAGAAAAGTCAGTGCCGGGGCCTACGATTATTATCTCTATAAAGGCGGCAGCAGTTCGTCAAAAGACTGGTATTTGCGCACTTATCTGGAGCCGGTGCCGCCGCCGGAACCGGTGCCTGATCCTGATCCGGCACCAGAACCTACACCGCAACCGACACCGACACCGATACCTAAACCAGTGATCGCCTACCGGACGGATGTCGTGGGTTACATAGCCGCGCCCTTCCTTAACCGGCAGTACGGTTTTAGCTCAATGGGGTCTTATCACGAACGTACCGGCGACAGCGTCAAACGCGCTCAGGATGGCACATGGGCCCGCATCGGCGGGGCGCATGATAATTACGATATCGGACGCTTCAGTTTTGACAGCGACATCCGTTATATCCAGATCGGCAAGGATTTGTATCAGGATGAGACACCGCGCGGGAATAATGTGCATGCCGGGATAATGATTTCGCTGGGGGATCAGAAAACCAACAGCTCGGACAGCGCCCGCGGGCTGGTGGGTGAATCCACCGATACCGGAGATGTGTCTACCGATGCTTACGGCATTGGCGGTTATTACACCGTGAAGACCGACAGCGGCGCGTATCTGGATTTCGTCGGGCAAGTCACCGATTACCACACCGAATTCCAGAGTGAAACGCAGGCTAAACAGGACGGCTACGGGGTGGCGTTGTCAGCCGAAGGCGGCATTCCGTTGGCGATAACCCAAAGCTGGCGACTCGAACCTCAGACGCAGGTGATTTATCAGTATCTGCACATGAAAGGCTTCAACGACGGGATAGCCTCGGTAGAAAAAACCACTGACAACAGCGTGCAGGCACGGGCCGGTGTGCGACTTTCCCATCTGCCGCAGGTGGATCAGCCGAACATTACGCCGTACCTGAACCTTGATGCGGTATCGACATTCAGCGATGCCCCCGCGGTCACTATCGCCAGTACCCGTATTTCGCCTGACTTCACGCAAAGTACCTGGAAAGCGGGCGGAGGGATCACTGCGACGCTGAGCAAAAATGCAGCCTTGTATGCCAGCGCCAATTATCTGCGGGGTTTTGACGGTAAACAGGAAGGTTATCAGGGCAATATCGGCATTAACGTCAGCTTTAAATAACGAAATCAGGACGCAAAAAAGGCGATGCCATTGCATCGCCTTACGCTTTTGACTTGCCTGTTATCAGACCGGCGGCAGGTCAAACAGCAGGATTTCACTGTCTTCGTCTGCGTGAACCGACAGCGCCGTTTCATCCCAGATCGCCAGCGCATCGCTCGCCCCGGCTTTCTGGCCGTTAACGGAAACCGTGCCTTTCACCACCTGGATCCACACGCGGCGTTCAGCCTGAATCTGATAAACAGACTGTTCGTCTTTTTTCAGCGCCCAGCGGGACAATTCCATATCCTGGAAGACTTTCAGCGAACCTTCACGGGCATCCGGAGAAAGCACCAGCTGGCGACCCTGCGGCGCATCGAACATGCGTTGTTCATAACGCGGTTCCAGCCCTTTCTGATTTGGAATAATCCAGATCTGATACAGGTGCAGTTTACGGTCGCTGTTACCGTTGTATTCGGAATGCGTCACACCGGTACCGGCGCTCATTATCTGGAACTCACCGGCCTGGATTTGTTCTTTATTGCCCATGCTGTCCTGGTGTTCCACGGTGCCGTCGAGCACGTAGGTCAGAATTTCCATGTCTTTATGCGGATGCTTACCAAAACCCTGCCCCGCATCGATGAAATCTTCATTGATTACCCGCAGCGCGGAGAATCCCATAAAGTTCGCATCGTAATAATCGGCAAAAGAGAAGGTATGCCAGCTTTCCAGCCAGCCGTGACTTGCGTGACCGCGTTCTTGTGCTTTACGTAAGTAGATCATGTTCAACTCTCCTCAATGTTTTCTCTAGTCTAGTCAACGGCTGAGAATAAGAAAGCGTAAAAACTTCACTCCTCTGTTCAAAAAATATGAACAATTGCAGGCAACGGATTCCAAAGGATTTGAAGAAAATTAAGGCAAATTGTTCTCCCGTAAGTTGCTTAATGACTCATCAGTACAATACTCAAATATTGAACATATTCAGGAACGCTGATGTGACGTCTGTTTTCCGGGAATTATCATGATTAACCGCCGCGAGTTGATCGCGGGAATAACCGGTGGGGTCGTCTCGGCCGGATTATTTAAATCCGTTGAAATTAATTCGGATAATATAATTAGCGCGAGCAACATTATGGCGTTAAGAAACTTCTCTGCGCCTGCTGACCGGACCTGCGCCGTGGTGTTGGGATATCACTTTGCCGGGGATGGCGCGCCAAAGCTGGTTTACTGGGATGCAGGTAGCGAGAAGACAGCCAATCAGGGCACCGTCATTTCTTCGCTTAAATCTGCTAAAGGCCGCTGGCTGCAATTACATAACGGCGTCATGGACTTTCGCCAGTTCGGCATATTTAACGGACAGAACGCGGCAGATGCGGCACTGAATGCGATGGTCAATGATCCGCTTATTCACCGGATTGAAGCCCATACCTCGCTGAACTTCATGTCACGCCACCGCTTTAATCGCTCGAATATCACCCTTGATTTTAATAACCACACAGTGACAGCGTCGGGGCTGGAAATACTGGCTGACCCCAAAAATAATTATCTTGCCGCTATTTTTTCTTTCACAGGTCTGGCTGAAGAGCAAACCACTGTATCCGTTCTCCGGGAGCCTTTGCCTTTATTATCAGAAATCTATCCGGTAGAGGACAGCGACTTATATCCTGTCGGCCAGTGGTATTGCCTGGAATCGGCCAGGCTAACCGGCCACTGAGAGCGAAAAATACAACGGCTGGTGCAGGTGACAGAACAGATTGATGAAACACATATCCGGCTTAATTACAGAAGCGGCTGGGTGCTGGAGGAACAAAGTCATCTGCACTGGCGAAAAGTCACGCCGGTTGAAAATGTCTGTATCCGGAATATGCAATATGTCGAAGAGGGGCAGCTGGCTAATAACAGTTCCCAGCCCGTCGCGCTGGTATATGCCATTTATTGCGATGTCATTAACGTTCACGCGCAGGGCACCTTCTGGTCGGTTATTTTCCGCCGCTGGAATACCTTCTTTCGCACAGAACACTGTTCGCTGACCAACCCGCCTTCGGTTTCCTGGGGTGGCGCAGGGTATCTGACCCAACAAATTTACTGCCAGTATGGCGTGATTAGCGACTGTACAACGTCTAATGCCCGACATCTTAACGATCTGACCGCCAGCTCTTCCTGCGTGGTAAAGAACTGTCACAGCAACGGTGACAGTTCCGGTGCTTTCGTGACACACGGTCAGTATGAACATGATCTGCACTTCACGGCCAACTCCGGCATCCTGACGCTGGCCAATTCCGGCAAAGCCTGGGGCCAGTCGGCAGCACGGATTGTCATCAACCAACACCGCTGTTCCATGCTGACCGCAGACACGCATGTCACGGATCTGACCTTAACGGATGTCTGCATTCACCGGAATGCGGAACAGGATAATCTCGGTATATTGCGCCTCAACTGTGACGGCCTGACGGTGCAAAACTGCAGTGTCAGCGGAGAGCTGACATTACTGCAAAACAGCCGGCGCAGTATCAAAATGAACGTGTTTGAAAACTGCGGATTTGTGCTGGATCCGCGTCATGATTCCACGATCAGTAATCTGGCACCGGACGATCCGTTTATTGTTTCTCATGCGGCGGCTGAAGCCCGTAATTCCATTAATGGTCGTTCATTGGTCTATTTTTCCCATTGCCAGTTCAAAGGAACGGACAAAGATGTTTCGCTGTTAATTAAAAATAAAGAAATTAACTTTAACGCCTGCCGTCTTGAAAATGTTTCCCTTATTTTAACCGCAGATGGACCGCAGAAAATCGTGATTAATGGCGATTCCACGCTGGCCGGCGATCACATGTCCCGGCCTTTACTTTCGCGCACCGGCGACCATCCCGTGACCTGGCGGCTAGGCCATTGCAAACTGAAGTGACGGGTGACGAGCAGCTTCATATTGAGGTCGCCAGCGGTATTAATCATTATCAGGCACATCACGTGACATTCACGCACGGCAGACGGTTATTTTCAGATAAGGCATTCTCCCGCCCCTCTTATTTTATCGAACAGAATAACATCCTGATAAATACCACCTCTGTTGTGCCAGCCAGTACAGGGCCGCATATTGTGGTTGAAAACACGGAGGTATAACAAAATAAAGTGGCTCACCCCTGAGCCTCATAAGGAATCCTCCATGAAAACGTTCAATTCTGTATCCGCACTGAAGAATCATAAAATACGTCTGGATCATAATGTCTTCGTTAATGGTTATTTTCAGGCCGGTGACGGCGGCGGCGGTCATTATCACTGGGACAAAAACTGCGTTCTGCCCGCCAATAACGGCACAGTGATCAGTTCTGACCATTCGGCCAATGGCCGCTGGCGTCTGATCCATCAGGGCGTGGGCGATTTCCGCACTTTCGGCATTCTTAATGCTGATCAACCCGCTGACGATGCGCTGGATGCGTTAGTGAATGATCCGCAAATCAGCCAGATTCTGGCGTTTACGGATTTGCTCTTTCAGCGCCGCCATCATTTCACACGTTCTGACATCACCCTGGATTTCCAGAACAACCGCGTTTTCACCACCGGCATTGCCAGCGCACCGGTCAATGACCCGTTTGCCGCCGTGCTGTTTTTCCAGGGCACTGTCACCGGCACGCCTGTCACCTTCACGCTGACAGAAACGTTGCAGGAACAGACCGATATCTTCCCTGTTGCCGATTCATCACTGTTCAGCGTGGGCGACTGGTACGCGGTGGAGGTTACGCCGGTGAAAGGCGCGGCGGAACGCGAGCTGCAAAAGCTGGTGGAAATCATCGCTATTCCTGACAGCACACATATCCAGATTGGCTATTACAACGGCTGGGAACTTCTGGCTGGCAGGGTGATCAGCTGGCAAAAAGTCGAGCCAGTTGAATTCGTTACTGTTAAAAATATGCAGTTCTCCGGGGCGGGAGATGATCAGATCACCGGCAGTCATCCGGTGGCGTTTGAATACGCGGTATATGCCAACGTGAAGGGGATCCACTCAACGGGTTCTTTCTGGCCGGTGGTGATGCGCCGCTGGAATACCCATTATCTGACGCAGCAATGCTCTCTCATCAATCCGCCGAATACGGCCTTTGGCGGTGCCGGATATCTGACACAGCAAATCTATTGTCTGTACGGCCATGTCAGTGATTGCAGCGTAGCAAATGCACGGCATTTAAATGATTTCACGGCGTCGGCGTATTGCCTGGTCGAGAATTGTCATGCCAGCGGACAAAGCGCGGAAAAAGGCCCGTTCGTCACCCACGGTCAGTACGAACACGATCTCACTTATACCGGTAATTCCGGCCTGATGACCTTTGCCAATTCCGGCGTCACCTGGGGAGGCAGCGCCAAACGTATCAATGTGCGTAAGCACGTCTGCCCGTGGTTTGTCGCCCGCTCCGGCGTGAGTGAACTGACACTGGAAGATCTGGTGGTGATCACCAACGAGGCCATCCCGCAGTCCGGGATGTTGTGGGTCAATGCCGACGGTTTGCAGATGACCGGCTGCACCGCCGATGGCACGCTGATTATCAGTCAGGCCTCGCAACGCGCTGCGCGCCCGAACGTCATTCGTCAGTGCCAGTTTTCATTTCTGGAAGACGGTGCGCCGGTGGTGCGAAACAACGTGACGGCTGCTATTACCTTTACCGATACGGTGTTCAACGCTATTAGCGGACACGCATTCGACAGCACCGCGCCTGTAAATTTTGTGCGCTGCACGTTTAACGCCGCCACACAGTCTGCCCCGGTGATCCTGAAATCTTCCACGCTGTCGGTTCAGGCTTCGCAATTTAATCAGGTCGGCTTCACGCTTTCCGGCACTGCGCCAAAGCAAATCGATATTCTTTCCTCAACCCTGACGCAGGCAACGTTCGATTTCACCGACGTCACTGCACAACCGGCCAGCTCACTGATGTTCCTCAATAACCGCTTATCCGGCAGCACCGTCATCGCCCAACCACCCGCCGGAGATCGGGTGATATGGCAGCAGAATATGATCCTTGCCTGACGGCTAATAGCCTGAGGAACTAAGGAGTTTTTCGAGATAGTTTGAGTCGCAGCAACGCGCAAGCGAGCGCAGCCAACGCATCCACAGCTCAAAATATGAAGAAAAAAAAAGCCAGCATAAGGCTGGCTAAGTAATACTGGAAGCAATGTGAGCAATGTCGTGCATTCATGGGGACCCGTTTGACCTTGGTGTGAGGCCATCCCCGGAACGCATGGCAATAATAATCATTATCATTCGCACTTGTAAAGCATTTTTTTTCACCAAACATTCAATTGACAGTTTTCCTATTCCTGATAAATGTAGAGGATATTCAAACAGTAACCACAAAAAGAGGAGTGTCGCCATGAGCGAAATAGTCATTCGTCACGCTGAAGCCGCAGATGCAGAGGCGCTTCAGCACCTATACGCTCAGGTTCCTGTTTACAGCGACACACTACAACTACCTTATCCGCCCGCCACGCTCTGGGAAGACCGGCTTGCTAATGCCGCGCCCGGCCGGTTCGCGCTGGTGGCGTGCATCGACGGTAAACTGGTCGGCAATCTGACCTTAATGGTCGAGCAGCCGTGGCGACGCCGCCATGTGGCAACGTTCGGGATTGGTGTGGATACGCAATTTCAGGGGCGAGGCGTCGGCAGCAAGCTTATCGAAGCTGCCCTTGAGTTATGCGACAAATGGCTGCACGTGACCCGCGTCGAACTGACGGTCTATGCCGATAACGAGGCTGCTATCGGGCTGTACAAAAAGTTCGGTTTCAGCGTTGAAGGCCTCAGCCCGTGCTACGCCCTGCGTGACGGCGAGCTGGTGGATACGCTGCATATGGGGCGCATCCGAGGCCTCCGGCAGGCGGTTTAATCGGTACTGACAGAGGCGCTGGTTTCCGGCGAGGGCTGACGTAACAGCAACCGCAGACCCAGCGCCATCGCGATAAACACCAGCAAAGCCGAGCCGGGATAGATCGCATCAATCCCGGCCTGCGCCATCAGCACACCGGCCAGCGGGCCGGTAATTCCCAGAGATAAATCCAGAAACGCCGAATAGGTCGCCAGCGCGCTGCCCTGATTTTCCTGCGGCAATTTCTTCACCGCCACCACGCCCAGCGCCGGATACACCAGCGAGAATCCCACGCCGGTAATAAACGCACCGGCCATCGCAGCCCACGCGGTCGGGGCGAAAAACACCATCATCAGCCCGGCGATTTCCACCACAAAACAGGCCAGCGCCACCTGCAATCCGCCAAAACGCGTAATGCTGTTGGGCAGTAACAACCGCATGCCGACAAACGCCACGCTGAAGAAAGTCAGCGAGAACGCCGCGCCCGACCAGCCTTTGGCGGCGTAAAACAGGGTGATGAAGGTGGCGATCACACCAAAGCCGGTGGACGCCAGCGCCAGCATCATGCCGTACGGCAGAATTTTGCCCAGCACCTGACGGAACGGAATTTGCGCAGACGCAGTGCCGGTTACCGGCGGTTTGCGCCATGCGGTGATTAACGCCGCCAGCGCCACCAGAATGATGCAGGCCGACAGCAGCGTCAGGCCGCCGAGACTAAAAATCAGCACGCCGAGCGGTGCGCCAATGGCCATCGCGCCATACGTCACCACGCCGCTCCACGAAATCACTTTGCCGATATGCAGCGAACCTACCACGCTGATGCCCCACAGCGTTGAGCCGGTTCCGGCAAAACTTTGCCCTGCGCCCAGTAATATCCTTCCGGCACACAACAACGCCAGGCTGACCGCCGGTGACGCATCAAATCCCAGCGCCAGCAGATAAAACACGCCGCTGAGCAGACAACCGCTCAGCCCGAACATCACCACCCTCTTCGGCCCGATTTTATCGGCATAACGCCCGGCATACGGACGGCTCAGCAGCGTGGCGAAATATTGCAGGCTGATCACCAGCCCGGCCCAGAACGCGCTGTAACCAAGATGTTCGTGGACGTAACCCGGCAAAATCGCCAGCGGCAGGCCGATGGTCAGATAGTTGGCAAAGTTGAACACCAGAATGGAGAGAATTCGCAGCGTGGTCTTAGACGGGCTGACCGCAGCAAGGTCGGGCGAAGCAGGTTCAGGCATGGAAATTCGTGTCTCACGAAGAAGGTTCAGGCATGTTGCGAAGCCGTAAATGAGTCTTTGACTTTATTAGCAATTGATGACTTTCGCAACAAATTGAACCGCTGTTTTATTCACGCTTCCCCGTACTGCCATCAAAGTGACACATCACTGTCATGCGCCCTGATTATGGTCGGGAGACTTCAACCGGAGGACATCCTATGTTCAGCATGGATACCCTGTTTCAGGATCTCGACCCGCAGCACAAAACCCCTTCCTGGCAACGCCGTCTGTTAAAAATCTTATTCCGCGAAAAAGAATTTCACCGCTTTGCCGGTCAGTATCAGCACCTGAAAGGGATTGATATGGCCGAGCAGGTGCTGGAGCATTTTACTATTCGCTGTGAACTGACGGAACGTGACCGCGAGCAAATCCCGAGTTACGGCCCGGTGGTGATTGTCGCCAACCATCCGATTGGTACGCTCGACGGTCTGGCGCTGCTGCACGCGGTGGCGTCGGTGCGTCCGGATGTCAAAGTGGTGGCGAATCAGCTGTTGTCGCTGGTGTCCTCGCTCGGCAGCCTGATGATCCCGGTGGACAATATGGGCAACCGCACGCGGCGCAATCAGGTGACACAGATGCAGGAACATCTGGAAAATCAGGGCGTGCTGATTGTGTTCCCGGCGGGTGAAGTCTCCCGCATGAGTTCCAAAGGCGTGCGCGACGGCAAATGGCACACCGGTTTTATCCGTCTGGCCGCCAAAGCCCGTGCGCCGGTGGTCCCGGTACATATCAGCGGCAGCAACAGCGCGCTGTTTTATCTTACGTCGATGATTTACCGCCCGCTCAGTACGCTGTTGCTGGTGCATGAAATGTTCGGCCAGCGCGGCAACAGTCTGACGCTGAAAATCGGCGCACGCATTCCGTATTCCAGCTGGCACGACGGACAAATGCAGGCGGGCGATCTGGCGGCGCGTTTTCGTAAACATCTTTACCGCCTCGGCGCAGGCAAACCGGGGCTGTTCCACACTGAAACCTCAATTGCCCGTGCGGAAGATCGCGCCGTACTGAAACACGCGCTGGAAGCCAGTGAAGTGCTGGGCAAAACGCCGGACGGCAAAATGATTTATCTCTATCGTCGTCACGGCGAGGATTACGTCCCCGTTCTGCGCGAGCTGGGGCGTCTGCGGGAAATTGCATTCCGCGCCGTCGGTGAAGGCAGCGGTCGCCGCCGTGATCTCGATGGCTACGACGACGATTATTATCATCTGGTCTTATGGGATCCGCAGGCGCTGGAAATCGTCGGCGCTTACCGGTTTATCCCGACCGCCGATCAGGTCGCCAGCAAAGGACTGAACGGAATTTACAGTCAGAGTCTGTTCCAGTACGGCCATCAGATGGACCCGATTCTGGCGCAGGGCATCGAACTCGGACGCAGCTTTATTCAGCCCGCTTACTGGGGCAAACGCGGGCTGGATTACCTGTGGCTTGGCATTGGCGCGTATCTGGCGAAATATCCGCAGACGCGTTATCTGTTTGGTCCGGTGTCGATTTCCGGCGGCATGCCGCTGCCTGCACGCGATTTGCTGGTGGCATTTTATCGTTTGTATTTCGCACCGGCGTTACCGCTGGCAACTTCGCGCCGCCCGTATCCGGCTTCGCTGCCCGATGTGCTGGCACAGTTTTGCGGCGACGATTATCAGGAAGATTTGCTACGTCTGAAGCGCTTACTGACCAATCTCGGATGCAGTATTCCGGCGCTGTATAAGCAGTATTCAGAACTATGTGAAAGCGGCGGCGTGCAGTTCATTGATTTCGGCAGTGATCCGGAATTCAACAACTGTATTGATGGTCTGGTGCTGGTGGATCTCAGCCAGCTAAAACCGGCGAAGTACGAACGGTATATTGCTGTGCATCACTGATTCTGCTGGCTGAACACCAGCAACGGGGCCTGCGGGTCCCGTTGCTTAAAGAACGAAAATTTTATTTAGACTGATTCACATCAACCACGGAAATGGTGTAAATCACGACGTTATTCAGCGGCGATTCACCCCTGGCGTCTTTGGTTTTTTCCAGCGTCGCCGGTGGGATCACCACGGTAATCTGTCCCCCTTTGCGGATCAGTTTCACACTGTCGCGCAGCACCGGCGGCATAGTGGCCACGCGGAAAACCTCGTAGGCATTATCGATTTTCGGCGCGTCCACTACCGTGCCATCGACCAGCACCCCTTTGTAGTTCACCTGTACGGTATCGGTGTCTTTCAGCGCAGCGCCTTCCCCTTTATTGTCAATGAAATACAGCAGACCCTGCCTGGTCTTTTTGACGCCTTCACGTTTGGCAAACGCATCAACGTAGGCCTTATCTTCCGCCTGTTTCTTCTCGTTTTGCGCCTGCGTCAGCACTTTAACCTGCTCATCAAACGCGGACATCGTCGCCCGGATATCTTCGTCGGTCATTTTCCCCTGATGGGCGAACGTATCGGCGATACCCGCCAGCAGGATATTTTTGTTCAGCGTGATATGCAGGCTTTTCTGGTTAGCGAGCTGCTCTTCGATAAAGTGCGCCAGCATGACACCGCTGGCATACGCACGCTTCTGCTCTTCACTGTCGGGCATCTGCGCCGGTGCAGGGGCTATTCCGGCGGCGTTAATGCTTTCAGCGGTGACCTCTTCCGGGATGACATTTTTTGCCGGTTCCGGTGCCGGAGGCGTGGTGTCTGCCGGAGTGGTTGGCAACGTTGTTTCAGCAGCCGGTGCTTTGGTGGTTACTGGCTCAGGCGTCTGTTCTGGTGCGGGAACAGGTGCTGATGCAGGATCTACGGCGGGTGTGGGTGCCGGAGCAGGAGCCACAACCGGTGCCGTCGCTGATGGCGTCACTGATGGCGTCACTGGCGCCGCGGCCGGTTCAGTTGCGCTGGCAGATAGCGTCATTCCTGACATCATCAGGGCACTGAACAGGTAAATTCCTTTTTTGCGGGAGAGGGACATAAGGTTCCTTGAAAGAGTTAAGTTTTACAAAACGGATAATATTGCATAACACTTGTCATACAATAATCTTCAGGATCTGATATTTTAAAATTACGTGGCGGCATTCTATATTTAACATTGAAAATAAAAAGTATTTAATATGTAAATCTTAATATAAAAATAAACCAACGCAATGATTTATCTGCGTTAAACATTATTAACCGTCAGGATCTCATTTCTATTTATAGGAATTTTCCCGCCCTGCGCATTTTTCACGATAATCATCAGCCATCGCCATTTTCAGCAGCAGATCATGACCCATGTAATTACGCCCGTTGAAAGGATTTTGTAAAACGACGACCGCGTTTTTATGTTTCTTGCCGAAGCTGAAATGGCGCAGTAATGAAAAAAAACTGCAGCACTCAGGCTGCAGTTTTTCAGAAGGCGGGAAGGAAGATTAACGCTCCCTGAGCGCTTCGTTCATTTTGTTGAGCGGCTTCAGCAGATAATCAAGAATGCTTTTGTTGCCGGTTTTGATATCTACCGTCGCGATCATGCCGGGGAAAATATAAAACTTCTCGTGGTGTTTATTTTCCAGATAATTAGCGCTGGTTTTGATATTCACCCGGTAATAGTAAACATCACGGCGGACTTCATCCTGGATCGTGTCCGGAGAAATGGTGGTCACTTCGCCGTCGAAACTGCCGTAGATAGAATAGTCATAGGCGGTAATCTTCACTTTGGCTTTTTGCCCCGGATGAATAAATGCCACATCGCGCGGGGAAATCTGCGCTTCCACCAGCATCTGATCGTCGATCGGAACCAGCGTCATCAGCTTGCCATTCGGCGGGATTACGCCTCCGACGGTATTGACGTCGATATTCTTCACAATCCCTTTGACCGGCGAGAAGAATTCCAGACGATTCAGTGAATCTTTACGCCCTAAAATCACCGAGCGCTGCGCTTCAATCTCAGCGTTGGCTTTTGCCAGCTCTTCACCGGCGCGCACGTGATACTGCGTTTCGAGATCGGTCGCCTTACTTTCCATTTCATTAATCTGGCGTTGCAGACGCAGCACTTCCACGTCACTGGCCGCGCCCTGTTTGACCAGCGGCACGGTCATCGACAGCTCACGACGGATCAGGGTCACGCCCTGTTTCAGGCCTGTTAACTGCTTTTCCAGACTGTTGCGGCTGGAGTTATACAGTTCAGTTTCCGATTTCACCAGCTCCGGCTCGTCATCCAGCTCTTGCGGGAACACCAGCGGCGTGTTGTTGATCTGCGCCGTCAAACGCGCCGCCGTCGCCAGCGCGGCATGTAAACGCGCCACGCTTTCCTGGACGCCGGATTCGGTTTTGGTCCGGTCGAGCTGCGCCAGACGCTGCCCGCGTTCCACCACTTCACCTTCCTGCACGTCGATGCTGTGAACAATCCCGCCTTCCAGCGACTGCACGATCTGCTCGTGAGAAGAAGGAATGACTTTACCGGTGCCGGTGGTGACTTCATCCAGGGTGTAGAAATTCGCCCACAGGAAAAAACACAGCAGCATCAGCGATAAGGCCCACACCAGAAGGGTGGAGCGTGGCAGCGCTTTTTCTGCCTGCTGGCGCTGGAATGATGTGCGTCCGTTCATCATGATGCCTCCTGTTTAACCGGCGGTTTCACGGGCTGTTGCGCCGCTGCCGGTGCCTGTCCTTTTTGCCTGAAATGCTTGTTGAGGATTTCGTCTTTGTTGCCGTCGAGAGAAATGCGCCCGTTATCCATGACGATGATGCGATCCACCAGCTGTAACAGCGCCAGACGGTGCGTGGCGACGACCAGCGTTTTGTCTTTTGCCCAGCCGGAGAGCTGATTGATCAGATTCCATTCAGAAATCTCATCCAGCCATGCGGTCGGTTCATCGAGCAACAGAACCTGCGGCTGGGTGATGATATTACGCGCCAGCAACAGTGCCTGACGCTGACCGCCCGAAAGTCCGACACCGCCTTCATGAATGAGGAAATTCAGGCCGTTCTCTTTTTGCTGCACAAACGTCAGCGCACCGCTGATAACCAGCGCCTGATGAATTTCTTCATCGGTGGCCTGCGGGCGTCCCATAGTGATGTTGTCGCGCACCGACCCGAAGAACAGGCTGGCATTCTGGTTATGCAGCGCGACGTCACGGCGTAAATCCGCCGGATCAATCTGTTTAATATTGACGTTATCGAGCACCACCTGCCCTTGCTGAACCTGCTGCATACCCGCCAGCACCTGCAACAGCGTCGATTTGCCCGCCCCGTTTTTGCCCAGCACGGCGATTTTCTCACCCGGTTTGATGTGCAGTTTTGCAACGGTCAGATTGGCGACTTTCTCTTCCTCATCGTAATAAAACACCGCGTCATGCAGCGCGTAGTCGCCGGTGATTTGCGCCTTGTGGACCATCTTCTGACCGTCTTCCTGATCAATCGGGCGCTGCATCAGTTCATCCAGCCCTTTACGCGCAACTTTCGCCTGCTGCCAGCGGGAAAGCACACCGGAAATCTGCGCCAGCGGCGCAATGGTACGCGAAGCCAGAATCGTGGTGCCGACCAGCGCACCGGTGGTCATATCGCCGCTCATCACCAGATAACACCCGACCAGCAGCACCACGGCGTAGACGATGGACTGCACTTCCTGCGTCCAGGTCATCAGCATGCTGGTCAGAAAACGCTGACGCATACTGATATCCGCCGACACTTCATTGCAGTGATTCCACTGGTTCTGAAAACGTTGTTCGGCGCGCATGAGTTTGATGTCTTCCAGAGATTCCACCGCTTCCACCAGCGAGGCATTACGCACCGCCGATTCGCGCATCCCTTCACTGGCCAGTTTCGCCAGTGGTTTCTGGATCAGTAATCCGGGGATCAGCAACAGCGGCAGCGCCAGTAACACGACAAACACCAGCGGACCGCCAATCATCCACAAAATCACCGTGAACAGCAGGAAGAACGGCAGGTCGGCCATCACGCTGATGGTGGTCGAGGTGATCAGTTCACGTACCGATTCCAGCTCGCGGATTTGCGAAATAAAGGAGCCGGTGGATTTGGAACGGGCACCGTTTTTAATGCGCAGCGCGCGGCCAAAAACGCGGTCGGAAATACGCAAATCAGCGCGCTTACCCACCACATCCGAAATATGCACGCGCACCATGCGCATCACAAATTCAAAGGTGATCGCCAGCATCACACCGGCAAATAACACCCACAGTGTCGGGATAGATTGCGACGGCACCACGCGGTCATACACCTGCATGGAAAACAGCATGCCCGCCAGCGCCAGCAAGTTGGCAATCATCGACGCCAGCATGATGTCGCTGTAACGACGCCAGTCTTTCAGTGCCAGATCCCAGAACCAGTTTTTCTTGTACGGTTTGATGTAGTTATCAACGCGCGCATCAGGAATGGTATGCAGCGGTCGCAGCAGCGTGATGCTCTGCGCCCGCTCGGAAAGTTGTTCAGACGTCAGGGTGGTTTCCAGCCCGTTATCTTCAGTAAATTGCACGGCGCACTGGCCGCTGGCGTCCAGATGTGTCACCACACCCAGCCGGCCGTTATCGAGCGTGACCACAAACGGCACACTGACCGGATCCAAATCACGCGGATGCAAATCACGGGTCACGCGTCCCAGCCCGAGCTTTTTTGCCATTTCATCAAGCACGACGTCAGCCGGTGAACCCATTTCCCACGCGATGGTGGCTTTAACGTGTTCTTCTGAATAATCCAGACGGTAGTGTTTCGCGATATCGAGCATGGCTTTCAGCCAGGCGGTGTAGCCTTTATCTAACATGGTCTCTTTTTTCATCTTCATTCTTCCCTAATTCATTCTTCCTTCACGCTCATTCCGGAACATGAACAGGCCATCCGCAGAAGCGGAACAGGGTAATTCCCTGCTCCGCTCTGCGACTGATTAACCGACAATCAGCTGATGGTTCGCCAGCAACGTCGCCAGATCGGTATGCACGTTATTCAGCGTGGCGATGGTCGTCATCGACTGCGCTGAACCACTGCCATCCATATCCACCTTGATGACGGTATTGTTGCCTTCTGTGGTCACCGACAGGTAATCGGTGATGTTGCCCGCCGAGGCATCGAGCGTCGCCACGCCATTGACGTAGCTGGCCGAGCCCGTGCCGGTATAACCGCCGGACTGCAACAGTTCGCTCAGATCCAGACGGTCTGAGTTCGCCGTGCCTTCCCATGTGCCGACCGTAAAGCCGTTGATGGTATCCGAGCCGTTACCGCCGGTGGCGTCAGCGCTGTCCAGCAACTTGTACAGCAGCGTGTCGTGCCCGCCGTTGCCTAAGTTGAAGGTATCGTTGCCGCCGCGCCCTTCGAACACGTTATCGCCCGCACTGCCGGTGAACACATCGTCATAGTTCGATCCGGCAATTCCCTCGATATCCTTGAAGGTTGACGTGTTGAACCCGGTGTTCTGCGCGTTACTGCTGCTCAGATCCACCGTGACGCCGCTGGTGGCATTGCGGAAATCGACGATGTCCTGACCGCCGGTGGCGCTCCATGTCGCATGGTCTGACGTGGTGCTCCAGCCGCCGGAGCCGTTGTACACATAGGTGCCGCTTTCCGCGATAAACGTGTCGTTGTAGCCGGTACCGGTGATCGTCCCGCTGTTACCGCCGGTTGCCGCATCTGCAGTTAACGAGTAGCTGCTGGTGCCATCGCCTGCGGTCAGGTCATTCCAGGTCGCATTGGATGACACGCCGTTGATGTTGCGTACCAGCACTGCCGAATAGGTTTCATTCGGATCCAGCCCGTAGAAATTCACCAGCGCCGAGGCATCGTTAATACCGATACCTGACTGGGCGTTGATGATCTGTGAGGCCACCAGTTCACCGGCAGAGTTATAAAGCTGCACGGTGTTGCCGTAGAACACGTTCATCCCTTCGCCGTCGAGAATGCGCAGGTGGATCGCCGTGCCGTCAGCAATAGTGCTGTTGTTAGCGATGTACACCACTTTGCCGTTGGCCTGCGATACCAGCAGATCCTGCGTCCCGTTCCAGTCGTAATCGAGGGTCGCAATCCCCGTTACGTTGACCAGCGATGACGCCAGCGCGCTGTTTGTCCAGCCTTTGCCGGTGCCGTCGTTCAGATACAACGTGGCGGTCTGGCTGCCGGAATAGGTGCTGAACTTGATGATGTCCATATCACCGTCACCGTCCCAGTCCACAGCGGCTGACAGATAACCGGCTGACGCTGCGTTCGTGGTCGATGTTTCCACCGCCGTTGGCGTAGTCAGCAACGTTCCCTGCCCGCTGTTGTAGTAAATCGCGCCACCATAGTTGTACGTTCCGTTCGGATTCAGGCCGGAGGAAATGTACAAGTCCATCAGGCCGTCGCCGTTGAAATCCGCCCAGGTCATAGACACGGCCGTGGTGGTGTTTGCGGCATTTGGCACAAACACGTTGGCAATGCTCTGCGTTTCCGACAATGTGCCGGTCCCGTTATTGTTCACCACCGTCAGGGCGTACACGCCGTTGCGGTTGGTGTGCTGAACGATGTCCACGGTACCGTCGTTATTGATATCCACACCGGAGATTTCACGATAAGAAACTCCGGCAAGGCCCGCCGCACCGTTGGTGCCGTCTGGGGTCACCACGCCATTGTTGTTGACCAGATAAGTACGGGAGTCACCGCCCGCATCGCCGTAAGCCAGATCAACCCAGCCGTCACCGGTTTTGTCGTAAGCAATCACGCCGCCGTACCAGATCAGCGTGCCGATCGCCTGCTGCCCGTAGGTATAAGTGCCATCCGTATTCGCCGTCCATTTGCCCTGAATATAGCCACCGTAGTTGGTTTCCGTTGCATAAATGTCTGACGTGCCGTTACGGTCGGTATCGGCCAGCGTGTAGCTCACCACGATATTGCCGCGTGAGTTGGTCAGCGTGGTGCCGGTATAACTGTTCAGGCCAGAACTGGTGTAATCGGAAATACCGGTGACAATGTTCCACAAACCGCCGCTGTTCAGGCTGAAAGCCATGGCATTGGTCGATGTGGCACCCGCAGTGGTTGCCCAGCTGGTGTCCACCGCCGTTTCTGCATAAATCACTATCGCGCTGGTGCTGATGCCGGCATCGTTACCGTTACCTGCGCTGCTTCTGACCTGCGCGGTCACGTCATAACTTGCCAGTCCGAGCGCGCCCGGCACCTGCAGATACCAGGTGTTGTTCAGCGGATCGACCACCACGGCGCCGCCGGTTTCCGACGTGTAGGTCACGCCGTTCACCACCACCTGCACATACATCCCTTCGCCCAGCGCTTCGGACAAGGTACCGCTGATGATCGGCGTCGTATCCTGCGTGGATTCCGGCGTCACGGTGGCAATCGTGGTCGGAATCGACGTATCTACCGTCAGGGTGAAATCAGTGGATGACGTGGTGTTTCCCGCCAGATCCTGCGATTTCGCCACATAGATATACGTGCCGTCCGCCAGCGCTGAATCGGAGAAGGTCCACGCCAGACCGACCACCGTGGCGACGCCGACATACACGCCGTTACGGTAGATTTTCAGCACTTCGCCATCGGCCAGCGCCTTGCTCAGCGTGCCGCTCAGCGTCGGTGCGGTTTCATCGGTGTACGTGCCGGAACCGAACGAACCCGTGCGATCGCCTTCGTCATCGGAATACTGAACGATGGTCGCCACGGCTTCAGGGTTCAGCGTGTCAATAACCACGGTCTGGCTGCCGATGGTGCCGATGTTGCCCGCCTGATCGATAACCCGAACCTGCACGTTGTAATTGCCGTCCGCCAGCACGGTGCCGGTTGCGTCATAGCTCCAGCCCAGACCGTTCACCACCACGTCAGACCAGGTTTTACCGCCGTCGAGGCTGATTTGCGCCCTTTCATCGGTCGCGAGTGCCGCGCTCAGTGAACCGGTCATCGTCAGCGTATTGTCGCTGGTGATGAAGTCACTGGCGGAATCGCCGGTATCATTGCTGATCGCTTCAATGGTGATGACTTGCGTCGGCGCGGTGGTGTCAATCGTCACCACCTGCTGCGCGGTCTGACCGACGTTCCCGGCCTGATCCACCACGCGAACCTGATACAGCGTCTGCCCGTCAGTCAGCGTGCGGCCGTCAACGTAAGTCCAGGTGCTGCCCTGAAGCGTCACGGTGGTCCAGGTTGCGCCGTTATCGATACTGATCTGCACCACTTCACCCGGACTCAGTTCCGCGCCAATTGACCCTTTGACCGTCAGCGAGGTATCGCTGGTGACAAAATCGCTGGCAGAAGAACCGGTGTCCGTCGTGATGCTGTCGATGGTCACGGTTTTGCTGCTGTCCGGCGCAGTGGTATCGACGGTAACCACTTTCGAGGTCACGTCGCCGACGTTACCCGCCGCATCGACCACGCGGACGTTGTAGGTGTAATCACCGTCAGTCAGCGTGCGGCCATCGGTAAATGTCCAGCCGGTGCCGATCGTCGTCGCGTTCGCCCACGTCAGACCGCCGTCGACACTCACCTGCACCACTTCATCGGCAGCCAGCGTTGCGCCAAGCGAACCGGTGACGGTCAGCGAGGTGTCGCTGGTCACGAAGTCAGTGCTGCTCAGGCCGGTATCCGTGCTGATGGCATCAACGCTGACCGTTTTGCTGCTGTCCGGTGCGGTAGTATCAATCGTGACCACCTGACTGGCGGTCGCGCCGACGTTACCGGCCAGATCCACCACCCGCATCTGGTAGTTGTAATCCCCGTCGGTCAGCGTGCGCCCGTCGATGTACGTCCAGGTCAGGCCGCTGATACTGACGTCATTCCAGGTCGTGCCACCGTCGAGGCTGATTTGTGCGTACTCATCCGCCCCCAGCGCCGCACCGAGCGTGCCGCGCAGATTGATGGTGGTGTCGCTGGTGATAAAGTCGCTGCTGCTCAGGCCGGTATCCTGCGAAATCGCATCGATACTGATGGTCTGGCTGGCGTCCGGTGCCACGGTGTCAATCACCACCGTCTGCGACGCCGTTGACCCGACGTTACCCGCCGCGTCAATCACCCGCACGTTATAGGTGTAACTGCCATCCGCCAGCGCGCTTCCCTGCGCGTAGCTCCAGGTGGTTCCGGTCACGGTCAGCGTGGTCCAGGTCACCCCGCCATCCAGGCTGATTTGCGCGGACTCGTTGTTACCCAGAGCCGCAGACAACGCGCCTTTGAGCGTGATGGTGTTATCGCTGGTCACGAAATCGCTGGTGCTGCGACCGGTGTCATCGCTGACCGAATCAATGCTGATGGTCATCGATGGCGCGGTGGTATCGACCGCAATGTCGTGGCTGGCCGAACCGCTGTTACCGATGCTGTTGGTGACCGACGCGGTGATGCTGTAATTCTCACCATCCGCCAGCGCGTTCACGGCATTGGCGCTCAGGTTCAGCGTCCAGGTCTGATCGTTTGCCACCTGCGTGGTGTACGTCACGCCGTTCAGGGTCACGGTCACGGTCGAACCGGCCGCTGCGGTTGAGGTACCGGTGATCGCCAGCGGACCACTGTGTTCCGCCGCGCTGACCACATCGTCCTGCGCGAAGGTGTTGATGGTGATTTCAGGTACGGCACCGCTGAGGCTTACAGAAGAATCTGTCGCCGCCGGATTACCCGCCACATCTTTCACGGATGCAGTGACGGTATAACTGCCGTCTGCCGCGCCGTTGAAATCCGCCGCAGGCACATTCACGCTCCACGTGCCGCCGGTAGTGACGGTGGCGTGGTATTCGCGATTGTTAAAGGTCACGGTGACAATCTGTCCCGCTTCCGCCGACGTGGTGCCGCTGATGGTCTGACCCGCCAGCTGCTCGGTTGTGTTGATGATGTCATCACCGGCGATGGTGCTGATGGTCAGCGTTGGCGCAACCGTATCGACAATCACTGAGGTATTGGCAGATGCCGGATTCCCCGCCACGTCGGTGGTGCTGGCGGTGACCGTCAGCGTGCCGTCTTTCAGGGCTGCCACGTCGTCCGCCGGAACATTCACCGACCAGGTGCCGTTGGTATTCACGGTGGTGGTGTAGGTTTCATTGTTGAGCGTCACGCTGACCGTCTGACCCGCCTGCGCGGTAGACGTGCCGCTGAGCGTCAGCGGCTGGCCCAGTTCGGCGGCATTCAGCATGCCATCGGCGGTGACCGGATTGATCAGCAGCGCAGGCGCGGTAGCATCAACCACCACGTTGTGCGTCGTGCTGGCAGTATTGCCCGCCGCATCGCTGGCACTGGCGCTCACGGTGTAATTACCGTCCGCAATCGCCGCCAGATCGGTTGACGGAACGCTCAGCGTCCATGCACCGTTCGCGCCGACTTCTGCGGTATAACTTTTCCCGTTCAGCACCACAGTCACTTCAGTACCCGTCGCCAGCATGTCGCTGCCGCCAGAAATCGTCAGGCTGGTGCCCTTTTCCGCCGCATTGATAATGTCGTCCTGCGCAATCGTGTCGATGCTCAGGCTGACCGCACTGGCATTCACGGTGATCAGGTGATCGCTGCTGCCGGTGTTCCCCGCACTGTCGGTGATGCTGACAGAAATCGTGTTCTCGCCGGAGGCCAGCCCCTTAATCACACTTGCCGGAACGCCGACACTCCAGTTACCGCTGGCATCCACCACCGTGGAATAGGTGACTCCGCCAATCACCAGCGTGACCAGGTTGCCCGGCTGGGTGCCGGTGCTGCCGCCGGTAATCACCTGTGCCTGCGAGTGTTCCGCCGCGTTGATCACATCGTCGCCCGCCACCGTATTCACGCTGACGATCGGCGCAGTGATATCCACCAGAATGGAACCGCTGACAGAAGAGCTGTTGCCCGCCACGTCTTTTACCGTCGCGTTCACAGAATAGGTGCCGTCAGTCAGCGCTGAGGCGTCCGCCGCCGGAACTGAAGTGCTCCAGCTGCCGTCGGTGCCGACGGTCGCGGTGTACTCGTTGCCGTTCAGGGTGATGGTTACCACCTGACCGGCTTCGGCGGTAGACGTGCCGCTCAGCACCACATCTGCGCCTGCTTCCGCGCTGTTCAGCACGTTGTCACCGGCGATGGTGTTGATGGTGATGGTCGGTGCCGACGCATCCACTTCCGCCGTATTCGCTGCGCTGGCGCTATTGCCCGCTACGTTGGTAACGCTGGCGGTTGCGGTGACGTCGCCGTCTTTCAGGCTGGTCATATCGCCTGCCGGAACTTTCACGCTCCAGCTGCCGTCGGTGCCGACGGTCGCGGTATAGGTGTGACCCGCAAAATTCACGGTCACGGTCTGACCGGCTTCGACATTTTGCGTCGACCCCGTCAGCGTCAGGTCTGCCGCTTTTTCAGCCGCATTGATCATGTCGTCCACCGCGATGGTATCGACGGTGATTGCCACGCTGCTCAGATCCACGGTGACGTTGTTCGAGATGGTTACGCTGTTGCCGGACACGTCGGTGCCGGTCACGCTGATATTCAACGCACCCGCTGGCCAGTTCGCCACGTCCGCTGCCGGAACCGCAGCAGACCACGCGCCATTCGCGCCAACGGTCGCCTGATAATCGACGCCGTTGATGGTCACGGTGACTGAACTTCCCGCCGCGATATCGGTGCTGGTGCCGCTGACGATCTGGTTCTGCTGGATCTCGATGCTGTTGACCACATCGTCGCCCGCCACCGTATTGATGCGCAGACCCGGCAGACCGGCGTCGATGTTGATCTCGCGATCTGCACTGCCTGTGTTGCCATGCTGATTGGTCACGGATGCACTGATAGTCAGGTCGCCGTCGCCGAACCCTTTCAGATCCGCAGAAGGCACGCTGACGCTCCAGCTCAGATCGTCCTGAACGGTCGTGGTGTAAGTCTTCCCGCCCAGCGTAAGGGTGACGGTGTCGCCCGCCGCCGCGTTGGTAACCTTGCCGCTTATGGTCTGATCGGCGTTGATTTCAGTGGCGTTGACGATGTTGTCTGTCGCCACCGGGCTGATGCTGACGGACGGCAGAGAACTGTCGACCAGAACATCGTGCGTGGTGCTGCCGGTGTTACCTGCCGCGTCGGTGCTGCTGGCGGTCAGGGTATAATCCGCTTCGCCGAGTTTCGCAACGTCGGATGCCGGAACGTTCAGCGTCCACGCGCCGTTAGTAACCGTTGCGGTGTAGTTCTGGCCGTTGAGGTTCAGCGTCACGGTGCTGCCTTCCGCGCCATTGCTGGTGCCGCTGACGGTCAGGGCTTCGCCTTTCTCGATGGCGTTAATCACGTCATCAGCAGCCACGGTATTGATAGTCAGAACCGGCGCAACGGTATCAACCGTGACGTCGTGTGTAACAGAACCGTCGTTGCCTGCGGCATCTTTCACAGAAGCCGTTACGGTATAGCTTCCGTCGGTCAGCGTGCTGACCACGTTCGCA
>NZ_JBLYPL010000014.1:0-157741 GCF_051851855.1 Rahnella sp. ATs2
GATTTGGTGCGCATAATGTATATTATGTTAAATACAATATCAGCTACGTACCAGCACCTCGATATCCAACGCCGTTCATACCTCACCTGCTTTGTCCTGGGTTTCTTCAGCATAATAAATGGCTAACCAAATCGTTGGCTCTTCAGTACTTGTCCATTCCACACGATGTCTGCACAACGCCGGGATATTTACGAAGTCACCGGCATTCATCACGCGCACTTCTTTCTCGTTTTCAAATTTTAAACCTGCCGAGCCCTGAAGCACTGTAACCCATTCACTTTGCGGCTGGCTGTACCAGAATCCCGGTGGACTCGCCTGACCGGTTGAAATAATTCTCTCGATACGCATATCTGGCTTCATCAATAATGGCTCGAACGTTTCTTCATTTCCCTCCTGTGCATTAACAGGAAAATCCTTAAACAGATTCGTCACCATCTCATTTCCACCTTTTGACATCAGAAATCGCACTTTGAACTGATCGCGCTACGTGATTTCTGGAATTACATCAGTACCCTAATCCTGCAGATTTCACGTAGCGTACCCATTTTCAGCATGTCTAAATGCTATAAACCTGCATAAGCCTTCTCGACTTTGGCCATGTATCTCGGTGCCTGAGGCGCCGGATGATACTGCCGGACATGCCAGTTAAACGCTTCGGGCGTCAGCTGATTGATCATCTGAATCGCGGTCTGGCGATTAGCAGAGAATGTTCGCAATAATGCGCCCGCACCATTTGCATAAGCCACTTCGGTTGCATAACGGCGTGTCAGCGGATCGTTAATCCAGTTTAGTTGCTGACGCTGCAATGCGCTGATGTATGCGGTTCCGAGGTCAATGTTGGTTTCCGGATCCAGCAAATCATCGTCATCAGGGCAGCCGCGTTTGCCTTTGTAGCGATAAGCATCACAGCCACTGGTTGATGCTTTAAGTTGCATCAAACCAATGGCATTTGAACGACTTACGGCTTCGGGATTAAAACCTGATTCGACCTGGATGATAGCCTTAACGAGTTTTCTGTCGACCTTATATTGGTCAGCAGCATCTTCAATTTCATCATCATAGGCATGCGTATCGTACTTCTTATATTTCGGCTTACTCGAGCAGCCAGCCAAAATCATCAGCATGATAATCACACTGAATCTGAAAGGTTTTTTTAGTAGAGAAATCATGAATTTCCACGGTTTTAATAAGTGAGTCTCAGCGCTGACAAGATACCGATATCATCCCTCAGGATCATGCATAAATCTGTTTTTTTTTACCCGAAAACCTGTGACAGACATGGAAGAATTGGCATCTGCACCCTGCTTTCGCTTTTAACTGCCGTAAAACGTTCTTATTTGCTAAACTCAAATCTGACTCATTTTGTATGAAAGGTATATTTAACGCCATGACAACCATTCTGGTTATCGTTCCTGACGGTGGCATGTTATTTGAAGCGGCAGGCATCGTCGATATCCTGATGCAGGCCAATCAGCTGCTGCCTGTTAATCCCCAAAGTTCGCCTTATCAGGTCGCGGTGGCCACCACGCAATCGCACCGTGTCGTTCATGGTATTTCAGGTCTGAACCTGCTGGCCGACCACCGGCTGTGTGATCTTGATCCGACAGAACCCCGTGACACGATTATTATCACCGGCAAAGGTCTGACTGAAGAAGAAAGCTCAAGCGTTGTTAACTGGCTGAAAAACGCGGCACCCCACGCGCGGCGTGTGGTGTCAATTTGTGGCGGTGCTATGTTGCTGGCTCATGCTGGTCTGCTCAATGGCCGTCATGCCACCACACACTGGCGGCTGCTTGATACCCTGCAGGCGAAATTTCCGCAGGTAAAAGTCGAACGCGGACCGATGTACGTTCAGGACGGTGAAATCTGGACATCCGGCGGTGTCAGTTCAGGTTTCGATCTCACCCTGGCCTTGGTAGAGGATGATCACGGCTTCAGCGTCGCCAGAAACGTCGCACAAAATCTGGTGATGTTTCTCCGCCGGCCTGGTGGACAAGCGCAATATAGCCGCTATCTTTTGAATCAGGCCAGCGATGGCCCTATCCGCGAGCTTCAGGCCTGGTTGCCTGAAAATCTTACCGGCGATTTATCTGTTGAAGGACTGGCCGGGCGCGTGGCAATGAGCCCGCGTAATTTTACCCGGGTATTCACTCGTGAAACCGGTATCACACCGGCGAAGTATGTCGAAGAAGTTCGCCTCAATGCTGCAAGACAGCTTCTTGAACAAACCACACAAGGCGTAGAGCAAATTGCACTCACCACGGGATTTGGTGGTGGCCTTAATCTGCGTCGTGTCTTTGAGAGAAATTTACAACTGACGCCTACAGAATACAGAGAACGTTTTTGCTCACGCATATTGGCGTAAATAGATCTATTGTTGTCATTTACGCCATCC
Organism: Rahnella sp. ATs2; assembly: GCF_051851855.1. Lineage (NCBI taxonomy): Bacteria > Pseudomonadati > Pseudomonadota > Gammaproteobacteria > Enterobacterales > Yersiniaceae > Rahnella > Rahnella sp. ATs2. The sequence continues at coordinate 2,396 of NZ_JBLYPL010000014.1, forward strand.
CTTCTTCAGATTAGATTAACCCTAAGTCAGATAACTAAGGAGTTCATCATGGTCAAAGTTGGTATTAACGGATTCGGCAGGATTGGACGTAACGTATTGCGTGCTGCGCTCGGTCGCGATGATTTTCAGGTTGTCGCCATAAACGACCTGACTGACAGCAAAACCCTCGCTCACCTCCTCAAATATGATTCCCTCTCCGGTACCTTACAGGCAGACGTAAAAGCTGACGAAGGTCAGTTGCTGGTTGATGGCAAAACTGTCCGCGTATTTTCTGAAAGAGATCCTGCGGCTATTCCATGGAGCAGCGTGGGCGTTGACATCGTCATTGAGGCCACCGGTTTCTTCACTGAGAAAGAAAAAGCGGAAGTTCACATCACCCAAGGTGGTGCTAAACGCGTCATCATTTCCGCACCGGCCAAAAACGATGACATCACGATTGTGATGGGTGTAAACGATGGTCAGTATGACCCGGCCAAACATAAAGTTGTCAGTAACGGTAGCTGTACCACTAATGGCCTGGCTCCTGCGGCGCAGGTTTTGCATCAGACATTCGGCATTGAACATGGCCTGATGAATACCACACATGCCTATACCAACAGTCAGGCATTGCATGACCAGCCGGAAAAAGATTTGCGCGGCGCCCGTGCGGCGGCCGTATCTATTGTTCCTTATTCCAGCGGCGCGGCAAAAGCTATCGGTAAAGTCATTCCTGAACTGGATGGCCGTATGACCGGTTATTCACTGCGTGTGCCGGTCCCTGTGGTTTCCATCGTTGATTTGACGGTCAATCTGAAACGTGAAGCCACTGTTGAGGAAATCAACGCAGCATTCCGTAAGGCGGCTGAATCCGGCCCTCTGAAAGGAATTCTGGGGTACAGCGAAGAACCTTTGGTTTCCAGCGATTATCGCGGCGACCCGCGCTCTTCTATCGTCGACGGGCTTTCTACGCTGGTGATTGGCGGCAAACTGGTGAAGATCCTCGCCTGGTATGATAACGAATGGGGCTTCTCAAACCGTCTGGTCGATTTGGCTCTTTTGATGGAAGAACGGGGTCTATAATTCCCTCTTTTTCTGTAAGAATAATGACAGACACCGCCGGATGGCGGTGTTTTTTTATGGCTAACAGACGGGCACCGTTATTAAAAGCAATATACTGTATGTTGTAACTAAAATATCTATTCCTGTTAATGTTTCAACAAATCCTCTGTGTTACCACGCCCAGTAACGTCGCCAGTTTTTCAATTGTTTCGCCCTGATGTCCGATCCCTATCGCGCAATGATGTGCAGCTCCTCCGCATGACCAGTCTTTCGTAAATTCCCGCGCTGACAATGGGTAACGGTAACGGCTGTTGGTATTTCCGATATCCAGGATTTCTCCTTCGACCGACTGCCCTTCGGCATATTGTAAAATCACACGGTTATTGATGTCCTCGATGACAGAAAGGAACGTTACCGGGCCTTTGCGCACGCTCATCTGAATAGAAATGCCCTTCCCGGGTTTGCCGTGATAGACAGGTAACGGCACCAGACGCACTTCACCTTCTGCCATCAGCGGATGAGCTGGCCCGTCGTGCCCCCAAAGCACAACATCATCATCAAAATCAATACCATAAGGTTCAGAGAACGATCCCCCCGCTCCGAGCAGCGACATGATTTTCATGGCGATAACGTTCTTGATTTCATATTCACCAGCAACGGGAATATTGCGCCCCGTCAGCAGCGTATTGCCGAGGATCACCGACGTCACGATGTTCTCGTAAGCATTGCCCGGCGCCCCTTCATAATAATAGGCCAGTGCATCCAGCCCGTTATTATCAACCAGTTGCTCAAGCGCGACCGCGGTCGTCACTGCCCTTTCGAGCTCGGCTTTATCGCAACTGGTATCTGTGCGGAGACTTCTCCCGATTTCCTTCTGTTTCGCCTCACGTTGCGCATCACTGACCTGCTCACGCAAACTGTTCAGCTCGCACATCTCGAGGGGTTTAAAGCGGACACCTAATTTGGCTGAAAGATTGGTCATGTTGGAATACACATCCACCATGCCGTTGTAATAATGCCCCAGTACTCCCACCGTACTTTTGCCCAGCCGGATTTTTACGCCAATCGCGGTCAGCCATTGCTGTGTTTGCTGCCAGACATACGGGTCATTATTCAGCGCGCCGACAATCATCTCGTATGCAATGCCCGCACGGTTAAACACATTGGCCAGTTCCGGCGCGCTGCATGCCTGGCAATGTGCCAGCCATTCACCGGTCCGTGCCCCGCGATCGGTCATTTCACTGATAACCTGATAGGGAAGATGACGTTCAGGCTGAAGAGCCAGGATCAGCACCGGAACCTGAAATTGCTGCACCAGCGGTAACACTGTTGAACTCAGAGCGTAAGTGCTGATGGCGATAATAATGACGTCCGGAGAAACCTGTTTCAGTTCAGCGGCAAGCGTGTCGCTTTTTTCCACACTGTCGACCAGCCCGCCGTTATGAATGAGGATCTCCGGCGAAGTAAGTTGCTGCTCGATTTGCCCGAGATAGCCTGTCAGCCGTGCTTCCAGACCGGTGAATTGTGGCCAGTACGTATTAAGCCCTATCCCGAATAAGGCTGCGTTAAGCGGTCGTGAATTGCGCATAGTTTTTCCTCAGCTGATAACACGTTGAGGAGGAGTCTAAGGAGAGAGATGACCGTGAACCTTTGCGTGAAGGCCATAAACAAAAGAGGAGTGGCAAAAAAAACATTAAATTATAAAGTTGGAAGCAGGATCGCAATCCACTGCAACGCTACCCGGCGCTTGTCAGCGCCGGGAAAACAAGAAATCATTCTTCCTGCGGCCCTATCTGCATGAACGGGTTATAAGCAATTTCCCACAGATGTCCGTCCGGATCGGCGAAATACCCCGAATATCCGCCCCAGAAGACTTTTTGTCCGGGTTTGATCAGTTTGCCGCCCGCTTTCACTGCCTGCGCTAATACCGCGTCCACTTTAGCCTCACTGGCGACAGTTTGTGCCAGTGCCATACCGCGAAAACCCTGTCCTTCAGCGCTGACCTGCGCATCCTTTGCCAGCTCTTCCCAGGGGAATAACGACAACCAGGCACCGGCTAACTCAAAGAAGCTGACCCCGTCAGAATCAATGACCACTTTAGGGAAGCCAAGTCCGTGCTGATAAAACTCGGTGGCGATGGCTAAATCTTTTACGCCCAGGGTGATCATATTGATGACTGGTTGCATCGTAACTCTCCGTCATAGGGATGAAAATAATCATGAAAAAAACCTTGCTGACAGAATAAATACTTTTTGAATACTTTGCTTAGATCCTGCTTCCACTTGTCTCAAAATGTTAACAGCGCCCTCCCTTTTCTGGTAAATGTTGTCCATCGTGCTACTCTGACGCGACTAAAACCTGCTTACGCTCCGACAGTGAGGAACCTTTGACCACATTACGCCGCCGCCCGGAAGCAACCTCTCCCGCCGTTCGTTTTTTACCGGAGACCATTCATATTGGTCGCCAGTTGCGTACCTATTGTGATGCCCGCTTCAAAACTATTGGCCTGACTCTGGCCCGCGGTCAGGTGTTATTACATCTGGAAGCCGCCAATGGCCGCCTGCCTCAGGGCGAACTCACCTCGCTGCTGGAAGTCGAACACCCCACCGCTATCCGCCTGTTCGACAGTCTGGCTGAGCTCGGCTTGCTGGAACGTTGCCCCGGTGAAACCGACCGTCGTTCCAAAGACATTAAGCTGACAGAAGCCGGCACAGAACTTGCCAATCAGGTTCGCAGCATGACCGATGATATTCTTATCAGCGTGATGGAAGGCATTCCGCCTGAAAACGTAGATATCGCCCGCGGCGTTCTCGCCAGTATCACTGCCAATATCGCCGCATTGTAAGTGGCGTTTTACTCCTTCCGTATCTCCCTCCTTTTAGATTAATTACTTTCGTTACTGATTAGTTATTCGCTATTTGCATTTGTAAATATCACTGATATGAATAATTGAACTAGACACATATGACACGTCTTATTACATTATGTAGCAAGCTACAAACTAGTTGGGTAATGACTTACAAGGCATAACGATGACGACGCGTTCTGATTCAGATGTCCGGCAGGATGCCGGTGAATTATCAACACGGGATGCATCACCACAAACACTTCCACCAGAAACCGCCTCATCGAAAACGGAGACTGCACCGCCGGTTCCGCCGTCAACACATCACCCTTTTGCGGTTGAGGTCAGCACCTGGCTTTTGCAGTATCCGCGTCTGCGTATTGCAGTGTATGCACTGGCATCTCTGATTATCGGTATGACGCAGGGTCTGGGTATCAACCTGGTCAGTTCAAATCTGCCGGGAATTCAGGGGTCGCTGGGTATTTCCAACGTTGAAAGTTACTGGCTGGTGGCGGCCTACACGGCGACCAGTGTGACTGGCACGATCCTGCTTTATAAAATTCGCACACAGTTTGGTTTTCGCCGCTTCGGGGAATACGGGCTGCTGTTTTTTGCCGTGGCGTCTATGGCGCAAACCTTTACGCATGATTTCCAGACCGCGCTGGCCGTGCGCGCGGTGATGGGTTTTGCGATGGCGTCGCTCGGCCCGCTGGCGTTGTTTTATATGTTTGAAATCTTCCCCCCGGCCAAAAAGCTGACCGCCGGATTGTGTTTTGGTCTGGCGGGAAGCCAGATCGCCCTGCCGGTATCCCGCATTATTTCACCGCATCTGCTTGATCTCGGGCACTGGCATCAGCTGACCACGCTGGAATCCGGGCTGTCGCTGATCTGCCTGGCGATCATCTGGATTTTGCCGCTGACTCACCCGCCGCGGGTGAAAGTATTTGAGCGTACCGACTGGATAAGTTATCCGCTGATCGCCACTGCAGTGGCCTGTATGTCAGTGGTTCTGACGATGGGTCGTTATTACTGGTGGCAGGAAAAAGACTGGATTGGTGAAGTGCTGGTGGTCGGTATTATCGCGCTCACACTCTCTTTTATGGTCGAGTTAAAACGTAAGAATCCGATCATTGATTTGCGCTGGCTGATGACGCCGGAGATGTTGCTGTTTACCGGCTCCATGTTGTTCGTGCGAATGCTGCTGTCAGAGCAAACCACCGGTATGGTGGGATTTCTGAATCTGGTTGGACTGCTTAACGATCAGCTGGTCACGCTTTTCCTGGTGATCCTGGCGGCAACGTTTGCCGGGCTGGTCGTCGTCAGCATCATTCATAAAGCCAACCGGATTGTTTATATCCACCTTTTTTCGATTGCACTGATCGGCATTGCCTCGCTGATGGATGCCAGTTCGACGGTGGACACCCGCCCCGAACAGTTTTACCTGACGCAGGGCATGATCGCCTTTGCCGGTGCCATCTTCCTGCCGACCTCATTGTGGCTCGGTTTTGTCCGCGCGCTGCAGTTCGGGCAAAGCCAGATCATCAGTTTTGTGCTGGTTTTTCTCTCGACGCAAAACATCGGGGCGCAGGTAGGCAGCGCATTCCTGGGCACCATTCAGATCCTGCGGGAAAAGTTTCACTCAGCCGCACTGGTGGAACATATCAATTTGCAAAATCCGCTGGTTGCCGAACGTATTGCGCAATACAGCCACCTGCTGAAACCGGTCTTAAATGACGGAACCCAGCTCAACGCCGAAGGTCTGGCCCTTCTTAGCCAGAAAGTCACACAACAGGCCGGTCTGCTGGCTTACAACGATGTTTTCATGGTGGTTTCTTATATGTCGCTGGGCTGTTTTGCCGTCCTGTGCGCACATATTTGGGTCGGAAGGATCCAGACAAAAAAACGTGCAGCCGCTGAGGCTGTTGCATAAATAACGGGCTTTTGCTGGTGAATCAAAAAGAGTGAAACGGAAAAACTGATGAAAAATATATTTCGTTACCCATCCATTATTGTGATGCTTTGCCTCGGGATTATCGGGGTCATGATTGTGTTATACAGCTGGCAGTTATTTCCGTTTAATTCTCAGGTCGAATCGACGGACAACGCCTACATACGCGGCAATGTCACCCTGCTCAGCCCGCAGGTTTCCGGCTATATCACCGATGTGAAAGTACAGGATTTTATGTCGGTGAAAAAAGGTGACCTGCTGTTTGTTATCGACGACAGCACCTATCGCCAGGAATTTCTGCAGGCACAAGCCGCGGCAGCGCAGGCTCAGGTGACGTTGCAGAACTTCGAGCAAAACCGGGCTTCCGGCGCGGCCAGCCTGCAACTGGCTGAGGCGGAACTGCAGAGTGCGCAGGCGACACAAAGCAAAGCGACGCTGGATACCGGCCGCAACGGCCCGCTGCTGGAAAAAGGTCTGGTTTCCAAAACCACTGGCGATGAGCTTCATGCTGCATTGCTGACCGCACAGGCAAACGTGGCCAAAGCCCGCGCATCGGTCAATATCGCCCGTCAGAGTCTGGCGCTGGTGGATGCTAATAAAGCGTCGCTGGCCGCCGCATTTAAAGCCGCACAGGCCAGGGTAGAAGTCGCACAAATCAATCTGCAACATACGCAGATTGTGGCCCCTTCTGACGGACAACTGGGGGAAGTCAGTGCGCGGCTGGGACAATACGTCAGCGCCGGAACGCAGTTAACCTCGATTACACCGAAAACAGTCTGGGTGACCGCCAATTTCAAAGAGCGCCAGCTGGCGGGCATGGCGGTCGGAACGCCGGCGTCATTCACCGTCGATGCCCTTAACGATCATACTTTTAAGGGACATGTGGTGAGGATTGCTCCCGCAGCGGGTTCTGAGTTCAGCGTGCTGAAAGCCGACAACGCAACGGGAAATTTCACCAAGATTTCTCAACGCATCGCCGTGCGTATCGAACTGGAACCCGGACAGCTGCAAAGTGATCAACTCCGGCCGGGCATGTCGACCGTCGTCAGCGTCGATACTTCACAGGCACCAGAAAGCTGAGCGCATCAGGCTCAGCCTGTAATATCAGCATAATAACGCTGCGCTACGTCGGGATGTGAGCGCAGCCGCCCTTTCAGATAATTGAAGCCGACGTCGCGGAATAACGGATTAAGCGGATCGCTGGCCTCTCCCCGCGCCTCTTTTGCCAGATCCTCAGGCAACGGAAACAGCGGCACCACGGCATCCAGCTGAGCACCCAGGAAAAAGGCCAGCGACAACCGCTCAGCTCCGGCGGGTGGCGAAACCACGCGATGTACGGTGGCGCGCAGATAGCCGTTAGTCGCCAGTTCAAGCAACTCGCCGATATTCACCACCAGCGTATCTGCCACCGGTAAGGCATCTACCCACTGATTTTTCTCGACTTCAACCTGCAAGCCGCGTTGTTGATCCTGAAGTAAAAAGCTGAGAAATCCGGAATCCTTATGCGCGCCCACACCCTGATTTCCGCTGCCTTCTGAACGCCCCGGATAACGGATTAGCTTGATGTGCTCATTAGGTTTTTCGCCGTAAAGCGCATCAAACGCATCTTCCGGCAGCCTCAGCGCCAGCGCAAAGGCGCGTAAAAGTCGTAATGACATCGCTGTCATTTCCTGCTGCCAGTGCAGCAGCAACGGCCGCAGTTCGGGCAGCGCGGCGGGCCACTGATTTGGCCCCTGCAATCGCGCCCACGCCGGGGTGTTGTCACTGACCGGCAGTTTCTGACGTTCTGCACCGAGATCAAACTGTTCACGCCAGTCAGGCTGACCCCGTGTGATTTCCGAGGCGGCACGGTTATAGCCGCGAAAATGCGAAGAGTGAATCATCGCCACCGACAGTTTTTCTTCTTCCGGCAACGCAAAGAATTCGCGCGAGACCCGTTGCACCGCACGGAGCAACTGCGCATCGACACCGTGATTTTTAAGATAAAAGAAACCGATTTCCCGGGCGGCGTAGCGCAACTGTGAAAGAAACGCGTCGCGCTGGTCAGGCGAACCCGAAAACTGGCTGAAGTCGATCAGGGGAATAGAGGTAACAGTCTGGCTCATTGCGAACTCCGCAGTGACAGGAACAGCATTCAACGCTATCACAACGTCAGAACGGGTGACCAATAGCCAGATGGTCTGGTTTATATTGCGAGGTTATGAAAAAAGACCACGAAAAAATACGAAAACTACCGGCTCTTCCGTGAGCCAGAGTAAGGATTTACGCAGACGATTTGCTGCCAAGGTAGCGATACACCACTGCCAGATCCTGATCGCCATAACCGCCGTCAACAGCGCTTTGCCAGGTCTGACTGATGCGCTTCATCACCGGCAGTTCGAGCTGACTGCCTGCTTCAATCGCCAGATTAATATCTTTCAGCGCCCAGGTCAGCTGCATCTGCGGGGTATAATCGCCGCTTTTGAACATTTCCATTTTACCTTTGATATACGGCGCTGCCAGAGGTCCGCCTTCCAGCACGTTCCATAGGTCATCGGTAGTGAAACCCAGTTCTTCTGCCAGTTGGGTACTTTCTGCAATCCCTTCCATCATGGCAATCAGCCAGGCATTAACGACCAGCTTCATTTTCGAGGCGCGCCCTGCTTCGCCCAGCCATTTGGTCGCCTTAGAAATAGCGGCAAAGACCGGCTCAACCGCAGCGCCCTTCTCGCGATCGCCGCTGGCCAGTACCACAATCTGCGCCTGCTCAGCCGGGGCTTTGGTACCAGAAACCGGCGCGTCAAAGAAGATGACATCCGGACGCTGCGCCTTAATCAGTGCAATCAGAGATTCGGTACCTTCCACGCCCAGCGTGCCCATCTGGGCAATAATCCCGCCCTGTTTAAGACCGGCAAGCAGACCATTATCGCCCTGATACACGTCTATCGACGTTGCCCCGTCAGACAGCATGGTGATCACCACATCCGCGCCAAGTACCGCTTCACGCGGGGTTTGTCCGCGCACCGCGCCAGCTGATACTAAATCATCACCACGGGAAGAGGTACGGTTCCACACGCGGGTGGTGAATCCTTTTTTAATCAGGTTTGCGGCAAATGCATGCCCCATTGCACCCAGTCCCAGCACTGCGACGACAGGTTGTTGCGAATCGGTTTGCTGACTCATGCCTTACTCCTTGTGATAACAATCAATAATGTAAAAAGGCTAACATCACAGGTCTCGGCTGCGATAGTGGGTTCTGTAAGCGAATGCAACAGAAAGGCTGATATTACTTAACCTATGCTGCCTAAGTGGCGTAACATACGCGCTTTCATGCCTGGGCGTGGCCGGGATTTATCCGGGCAGCTTATGATTTGACTGATAATTTTCAGGAGTAACAAGCATTATGAGTAAAGTCGTTTTAATCGGGATCATTTCAGTCATTTTCGTATTGATGGTTTTGATGCTGGGTTCTGTCTATGTGTATCCGTGGTGGATGCAGCGTTCAACTGAAGGCGCCTGTGCTCAGATAACCAAAGATAACGCCATTGATACGGTGACCCGTGACTACATGGAAAACCGCATCCCGAACTGGGGCAATGATAAAGATAATATGGGCACTTCCGTGCCGGTTCTGAACTTTATCAGCGATGACGTGAAAGAAGATAAAGGGACTTACCACATTCCCTTCAGCGCTAAAGGCCCGAATGGCACGCTGGGTTATGTCGCACACTTCAACTGCTCCAACCATTATGTGAAGTATTCCACTGTCGAATAGTCGTTTAGCGGGTTTTGAAAGCAACGTCGTCCGGTAACTTCATGCAAGGGATCGTTTATGCCGTTGATCAAACTAAAGATCAGCGCCGATCATCGGGATCCCCTTATTGATCGGCGTAATTTCCATCAGTTCAGAAGGGTTTGTTTTCAGGCCAGCACCGACGTCAGAACAGTAACAGAGATAAAGTCAGCGCCTGCAGCGACTCCGGGACGTAATTCGACTACACTGTTAGCCACTTTCCTCACAGGATGCAGTAACCATGAAAAGACTGACTCAACAAGATATGACGGAAAGCGAGCAGCGTGAGCTGAAAACTCTGCTGGATAAAGCCCGTAAAGCACAGGGCCGTGAGCTGACGAATTCGGAAAATAACCGGATTAAAGATGATTACATCGATACATTGATGGCAGAAAAAGAAAAAGTGGCTGCTAAAGCCCGTGCTGAAAAGCGTCGTAATAAAGCCGTTCCAAGTACCTCCGCAACCTATGACTGGACAGCCCGCACCCATCCGCGCGGCCGCCGTTAAGTATTAATGCAGCCTCTGCGTTCCTCACGCAGAGGCCACAGCGTTAAGCCTGACCTGCTAATAACGTAAAACCGTGTGTCCCGTCCTTCTCCAGTTGCGCGACTAAACCATATTCCCAGTCGAGATAATCCTGCATGGCCTGCGGGCTGACATTCGTTCCTTCATACGGACGCTTATAGCGATCCTGTGCATTGTCCAGATACGCCGATTCACCGCGTTCCAGAGGCAACCCGGCTGCAATCCAGCCTACGGTCCCCTTCTCCAGCAGATAAACTTCTTTACCCGTCAGTGCGGCCACTTCGGTGACAGCGTAACGTGCCAGTAACCCGCTGGTGCAGGTGATCACCCAGCGCTGTTTTTCAGGCTGTGCAGCGATAATCTGCGGGATATTAGCGCGTGTGGTCCAGACAGCACCGGGAATACGGCGGTTCAGGAAGTTGGCACTGGTGGTCAGATCAAGCACGCCGGTGTTTTCGTCGCTCAGCCAGTTCAGCAGTTGCTCGGGTTTAACCGACTCAACCGCCGGAGCGGGCGCCACCTGTGCCTGCCAGTCGCCTTGCTCATTCAGATCATCCGGCTGAACATCGGCCACATACACTTCCCAGTTCATCTGCGCCAGCCAGGAAGCCGCCATTCTTGCGCGTACACCGTCATTATCTACCAGCACGATGCGGGCACCGCGCACGCTCGCCGTGTGATCGGTTTCCTGAACCAGCTGACCGCCAGGGACGTGGCGTGATCCAGCCAGATGACCGGCGCGGTATTCCTCAGCGGTACGCACATCAAACAGATACAGCGTGCGTGAATCATCCCGCTGCCAGTCATGAACTTGTGACAACGTCACAGAGCGCACACCTGCCCGAATTGCCAGAGCCTGCGCACCTTTCAGGGCAAACGTTCTGGCGCTTTCGCTGAGCTCAGGAAAATGCGCCAGCTGATTATGCGCCAGAGACTGACCTGCCAGCGTCCAGCCAATTGTCCCGTTACGTAAGGCGGTCACCGGCTGGGTCACTCCGGCATTGATCAGCGACTGCGTGCCGATGATACTGCGGGTGCGTCCGGCGCAGTTAATCACGATATGTGTCTTTTCGTCCGGCACCACATCGCGCAGACGCAGCGCCAGTTCGCCGCCCGGAACGCTGACGCCACCGGGAATGCTCATGGCCTGAAACTCGTCAAAGCGGCGGACATCCAGCACTGCAATGTTTGCGCCCTGCTGTTGCAGCGCCTGCACCTGTTCTGCGCTCAGCGATGGCGTGTGGTAATGATGTTCCACCCATTCGCCAAAGGCTTTACTTGCCGCATTCACGTCAATAAAGATTTCGCCGCCAGCTTCGCGCCATCCCGCCAGATCGCCTGCCAGTAAGGCGATATCCTGATAACCCAGCGACTTCAGAAATTCAGCGGCACGCACCGCTTTACGCTCACCACGGGTCTCATCGTAAAACTCGCCATTGTCGTACAACGTGATCGCTGTGCGACGATTTGGAATACGATCCAGCACGTCCAGTTCCAGCTTCGACAGTGAAAGATTAGCGGCAAACAGCGGATGTCCGGTAGCAAATGCCGCTTCCTCGCGCACATCAATCAGTGCCACTTCCTGCCCTTCGCGCAGGGCTTCATGCAGCCCGGAAAAATGGCGCAATGGCCACGCATGCAAATCAGTCATGAGTTTTCTCTTTGGACAGATCCCATATATTGGGAAGACAGGAACCGGAATAGCCGGAGATAAAGGTTTTCTCAGTGCCATCAGGCAGATAGACCGCTCGCGATACCGCACCAATATTGTCGCCGTAAACATGAATACTGACCGATACCCGGTCGCTGTAGACATTGCTCACCTGATGAATATCCAGCACATCCGGCGCAATTTTCTCGACGTCACCCGATTGCAGGGTGACGGGTTTGCCCTCCGGTTGCAGTGAGCCATCGGGATGACGTGCGTAGTTCTGACTGATTTCCGCGCCCCGCAGCATACCAATCAGTCCCCAGACCCGATGGTCATGAATCGGCGTTTTTTGCCCCGGCCCCCAGACAAAGCTGACGACGGAAAAGCGCGAAAGCGGATCGGCATACAACAAATATTGCTGATAATGCTCAGGATGCGGTTGTGCAAACTCGTCGGGCAGCCAGCTGTCATGGCGGATAAGTTCGCCCAGCAGACGACTTCCCTGCGCCAGAATTTCTGTCTGCCCGTGCGGTTCCTGCACCAGCCGCGTGAAATCCGCCAGGAATTGCCGCAGCGGCGCGACCTGTAATGTTGTCATGGCTTTCCTCTTCTCTTTATCTCATCAGAGACAACTCAGCACCGTTATCACCACAGGCTAGCACCGGCGAAACACAACCAAAATTCATTTTATGGATAAGCTAATATGCAAATCACACATAAAATTGTGCATCAGGATCCAGCTTCCCGCTTAAAATTGATTTATTCTGCCTGACTGACCAATGACGATATCGGGCAAGAAAATGCCTGTAGAAATGGCCAATTAAGCGAGCCAATTACATAAAGAGTGCTGATGAAAATTGAAGACCTGACTGCTTTTGTGGCAGTGATACGCCTGCAATCCACCCGCCTCGCTGCCGATGAACTGGGGCTGACGCAACCGGCCATTACCCGCCGGGTACAGAATTTCGAAGAATCGCTGGGCATTGCGCTTCTCAACCGCCAGACCAAACCGCTGAAACCTACGCTGATGGGCAACCGTGTTTATCAGCAATGCCGTCATATTTTGCGCGAAGTGGATGCCCTGACCGATCTGGTTGCCGCCGACAGCCCGCCGTCCGGCCTGTTGCGTCTTGCGGTACCACAAAGCCTGAGCGAAAGCAGTCTGCTGCCTGCACTGAAAAAACTCTCATCGCAGTTCCCGGAGATCCAGCCACGTTTGTCGAGCGGCTGGGGCGAGGAGCTGTTATTGCGCGTGCAGAGCCAGGAGCTTGAAGCCGCTGTCGTGCTGTTTCCGCTCAGTAAACAGTTTCCGGAAGGTGTGGAAAATCAACCGCTGGGCGCGGTGGATCTGGTGGTTGTCGGACCGAAGGATCCGCAGGCTTTGCCGCAGAGACTGGAGGATTGCTATCAGCGCGGATGGATCCTGAATCCGCAGGGGTGTGGTTTTCGTGCCGCGTTACAACGTGCGCTGACCGAGCAAGGGTTGCCGCTGCTGATTAATCTCGAAGCGTTTGGAACGACGTTGCAGTTATCACTGATTGCCGAAGGTCGCGGACTGGGACTGATGCCCCGCGCTCTGGTTGAACACCACGCGCTGCGCGATCAGCTGGAATTGTATGCCCTGAAAGATTTCGCCCCGCGCAGTCAGCTGTGGCTTATCTATCCGAATGTCCCGGCCAGTCAGATCCCTGCAATCGATGCGTTTGCGGCAGCGATTGCAGAAGGATTAGATTTGGCAGACGTGCATAAGCCTTCAACCTGCTAAGCGGATTCCCTTTCCACCAGCGCCGGAGGCACAATGATGTTTTGTGCTTCAAGATTTTGTCCGCCGATCCGCAGCAGCAGACGCCTTGCCGTGGCATGACCAATTTCACGGGCTGAGTTGGCAATCGACGTCAGCGGCGGTTCGGTCAGTTCAGACTCAGGCGCGTCTTCCATGCCGATCAGGGCGATTTTCTGCTGATAAAAACTGTCCACCGCCCCGCCGCCGACTTCAGCGCCGGTGCGTAACACGCCAAAGTAAGCGCCCAGAGCGACAGACGATTTATGGCAAACAATGGCGCTGATTTTCGGGTAGTGCGACAGCAAGGTTTCTGCCGCATCGGCCGCACATTTTTGCTGATAATCGCACTCGATAATCCATTCACTGCGAAACGGCAGACCGTACTGTAATAACGTGGCGCAGAAACCGCCGAGACGTTCGGCGCGGGTTAACGAATGGCTTTCGCCGCCCAGATAAGCAATTTGTTTATGACCATGCTTGATCAGATATTCCGTGGCCATTTTTGCGGCCAGCATATTATCGGGGCGCACCACATCGATACCTTCAATACCGCCTGAACGCGCGGCACACACCAGCGGCACGCCCTGCTCTTCAGCTCTTTCTTTCAGCCCTGCGACTGAATTCACCCCGCCGGCGATCACAATGCCGTCCACGCCATGCGTGAGTAAGGTTTCAAAACAGCGCATCAGCCCTTTGCCGGTTGAACCGCTTTGCAGCAGAAATAACACTTTCCCCTGCGCTTCAAACATTTCGCTCAGACCCGCGGTCATTTCGGCATAAAACGGCTCACAGATATCGCGCACAATCAGCCCGACAACCCCGGATTCACCGCCCCGCAGCGTACTGGCCTGACGGTTACGCACGAAACCCAGTTCATCCACAGCGCGGTTCACCCGCTCTGCCGTGGTTTGAGAGATCCGCCCTTTTCCGCTGAGCACCAGCGAAACGGTAGTGACCGAAACACCGGCATGTTGCGCCACATCGATAATGGTTATTTTTTTATGATTCATCAGACATTGTCGTTCATATCAAACTCCATGAAACGGGATCCTTTCCCGTCCGCTGCATTGCCCGCGGAATTCTACCGCAGGAAAAATTAGCGTGGTCAGACAGTTATACCTAATTTGACGTAATGAGTAAAACGTTTAACCTCCACTTTACCAGCGCTGTACGGGCATGATCGAATAATGTGAGGTACAACACGTATTATTTAGGTAAAACGTTTTATCTTAGCCGCCGTCACCACACAGCCTAATAAAACAACTCAGGGAGCGGGTATGCCTGCCACTAAAAAACAAAAAATTACACTTTGGGAATTTTTCCAAAGCTTAGGGAAAACCTTCATGTTGCCGGTCGCCTTGCTGTCCTTCTGCGGCATCATGCTGGGTATCGGCAGTTCATTAAGCAGTCACGACGTGGTTACGTTGTTGCCTGCTTTAGGTAATCCCATTCTCCAGCTGATTTTCGTCTGGATGAGCAAGGTCGGTTCGTTCGCGTTCAGCTTCCTGCCGGTGATGTTCGCTATCGCTATCCCGCTGGGCATGGCGCGTGAAAACAAAGGTGTCGCCGCGTTCTCCGGCTTCGTCGGTTTCGCAGTGCTGAACCTGGCGATCAACTTCTTCCTCACTGCTAACGGTACGTTGCCGACAGTGGATCCGGCGGTTCTGAAAGCCAACAACATTCAGATGATCCTCGGGATCCAGTCTATCGACACCGGTATTCTGGGCGCGGTCATTGTTGGTATCATCGTTTACATCCTGCATGAACGTTACAACACCATCCGTCTGCCGGATGCACTGGCGTTCTTCGGCGGTACCCGTTTCGTGCCTATCGTGACGACCGTGGTGCTGGGTCTGGTTGGTTTGATTATCCCGCTGATCTGGCCTTTCTTCCCCGCAGGGATCAACGGTCTTGGCCGTCTGATCCAGGGCGCGGGCGTGTTTGGTCCGATGATCTTCGGTTCCGGTGAACGTCTGCTGTTACCTTTCGGTCTGCATCACATTCTGGTTGCGCTGATCCGCTTCACTGAAGCAGGCGGCACGCTGGATGTTTGTGGTCGCGAAGTGAGCGGCGCACTGACTATCTTCCAGGCGCAGCTTTCCTGTCCGACCACTCACGGTTTCTCTGAAAGCGCGACGCAGTTCCTGTCTCAGGGTAAAATGCCAGCCTTCCTCGGCGGCTTACCGGGTGCAGCACTGGCGATGTACCACTGCGCGAAACCAGAAAACCGTCATAAAATTAAAGGCCTGCTGATTTCCGGCGTAGTAGCTTGTGTGGTTGGCGGTACGACTGAACCGATCGAATTCCTGTTCCTGTTCGTGGCACCGGTTCTGTATGTTATCCACGCACTGCTGACCGGTCTGGGCTTCACGATCATGTCGGTTCTGGGTGTAACCATCGGTAATACTGATGGCAACATCATCGATTTCGTGGTCTTCGGTATCCTGCACGGTACAGCGACCAAATGGTATCTGGTGCCGCTGGTGGCCGCTATCTGGTTCGCGGCTTACTACGCAATCTTCCGCTTCTCCATCATGCGCTTTAACATTAAAACGCCGGGTCGTGAATCTGAGAATATGCCAGCCGCAGCAGCCGTACCGTCTTCCAGCAAATCTGGCTACAACGTGCCGGTTATTCTGAGCGCGCTGGGCGGTGCCGGTAACATCGTTTCACTGGATAACTGCATCACGCGTCTGCGTCTTTCGGTTGCGGATATGTCACTGGTTGACGATGCTACGCTGAAAGCTAACCGTGCGATTGGTGTCGTGCATCTTAACGAGCACAACCTGCAAGTGGTTATCGGCCCGCAGGTGCAGTCAGTGAAAGATGAACTGGATTACCTGATCCGCACCGCGGCCAGTCACAGCGCACCGGAACCGGTCACCGCGTAAAATTCTGATTAACAGGGCGACTTATGTCGCCCTTTTCTGCTTTATTCAGGGAGTGAAACGAATGTCCTCAGCTTCTTTTGATTTCGATACCGTGACCGATCGTCATGGCACCTGGTGTACTCAGTGGGATTATGTCGCCGACCGTTTTGGCAGCGCCGACCTGTTGCCCTTTACCATCTCAGACATGGATTTCCCCGCCGCGCCGTGCATTCTTGATGCGCTGCAAAAACGCCTGCAACACGGCGTTCTCGGTTACAGCCGCTGGCATCATGACGATTTCCTCGACGCGGTGGCGCACTGGTATCAGCAGCGTTTTAACAGCCAGATTGACACTGACATGGTGGTGTATGGCCCGTCAGTGATTTATATGGTTGCGCAACTTATCCGCCAGTGGAGCCAGCCGGGTGACAGCGTGGTGACATTTACGCCCGCCTACGACGCATTCTTTAAAGTAGTGGATGGCAATAAGCGCCAGATGCTGGCCTGTCCGCTGATCAAAAACGGTAACGACTGGTCGCTGAATGCTGAACATCTGGAAAGCCTGCTGGCGCAACCGGCCTGCTCCTTGCTGTTGCTGTGCAGCCCGCACAATCCGACCGGTAAAGTCTGGACGCGCGAAGAACTGACGCTGATCGCTGAGCTGTGTGAACGTCACAACGTGCGGGTGATCAGTGATGAAATCCATATGGATATGGTCTGGGGCGAAAATCAGCATACGCCGTGGAATGAAGTTGCGCGCGGTGAATGGGCATTACTGACGTCAGGCTCGAAAAGCTTCAACATCCCTGCGCTGACCGGCGCTTACGGGCTGATCAGCCACAAGGCACAGCGCGAAACTTACCTGCATCAGCTGAAAGCCTGTGACGGGTTATCGTCTCCTGCGGTGCTGGCGGTTCACGCCCACGTGGCAGCGTATCACCACGGTGAACCCTGGCTGGATGCGTTACGTGAATACCTGAAAGCCAATCTGCATTACGTCGCAGACCAGCTGAATGCCGCATTCCCGCAGCTCAACTGGCAACCACCGCAGTCTACCTATCTGGCGTGGATTGATTTACGTCCGCTGGGGCTTGACGATAAACAGCTGCAAAAAGAGCTGATCGAACATCAAAAAGTCGCGATCATGCCGGGTTATACCTACGGCGAAGAAGGCAACGGCTTCCTGCGCCTGAACGTCGGTTGCCCGCGTTCGAAGGTGGAAGCCGGTGTACAGGCTTTGATCCGCGCAATAAAAAACTTGCAGCAATAACCGTGCAGCTCCCTCCCCTGCGAAGGGGAGGGTTGGGGTGGGGTATCACAAGAGAAACAACGGGTTAAGTGACCCCACAGGCGATGGTCTGGTCTGTGAAACCCCCTCCTGACCTCCCCCTGCGAAGGGGGAGGAGCTTAGTTGCGCAACAACATTTCATTCAGGGTGATTCTACAGTTATAATACCCCGCACATTTCAATAATAATGAGTGCACACCATGATCGACACACGCCTTCCCCTGACCGATATTCACCGCCACCTTGATGGCAACATCCGCGCTCAAACCATTCTCGATTTAGGCCGTCAGTTTAATCTGACCCTGCCTGCCAATGAAATCGAAGCCCTGCGCCCGCACGTGCAGGTGATGCATACCGAGCCGGATCTGGTGAGTTTTCTGCAAAAACTCGACTGGGGCGTCAAAGTGCTGGGCGATCTGGATGCCTGCCGCCGTATTGCTAAAGAGAACGTTGAAGATGCCGCGCGTGCCGGTCTGCATTACACCGAACTGCGTTTCTCCCCTTACTACATGGCGATGAACCACAAACTGCCGGTGGCTGGCGTGGTGGAAGCGGTGATTGAAGGGATCCGCGAAGGTCAGCAACATCATGATATCGATGTGCGTCTGATCGGCATTCTGAGCCGTACTTTTGGTGAAGACGCCTGTCTGCAGGAACTGGAAGGCCTACTGGCGCACCGCGATGGCATTACCGCGCTGGATCTGGCCGGTGATGAACTGGGCTTCCCCGGCAGCTTGTTCCTCAGCCACTTTAACCGCGCACGTGACGCGGGCTGGCGCATTACCGTTCATGCCGGTGAAGCGGCAGGTCCGGAAAGCATCTGGCAGGCTATCCGTGAACTGGGTGCAGAACGTATCGGCCACGGCGTGAAAGCGGCGCAAGACCCTGAACTGATGGACTTCCTGGCGAAGCACCAGATTGGTATCGAATCCTGTCTGACTTCAAACATTCAGACCAGCACCGTCGGCTCTTTCGAAAACCACCCGCTGGCAGTATTCCTGCGCCACGGCGTGCTGGCGTCTATCAATACCGATGACCCGGCGGTTCAGGGTATCGAGATTGCCAACGAATATAACGTTGCCGCGCCAGCTGCTGGTCTGACTCAGGAAGAAATCCGTCAGGCGCAAAAGAATGGCCTGACTATGGCGTTCCTGACTGAAACTGAGAAGCAGGCTATTCGCGATAAAGTGTCCGCGTAACTGTTTTTTAAGCAACAAAAAAGGGCGGGATACTATTCCCGCCCTTTTCTTTTTTATTCAGTGTGTTAAACCGGCTTAACTTCTTCTTTCTTCACTACCGCTTCAGCTTCTTCACGCGCCACACGTTTGGCATAACGCGAAGCCAGCACCGCGCAGACCATCAGCTGGATCTGATGGAAAATCATCAGTGGCAACACCATCGCGCCCACAGCCGCCGCCGGGAACAGCACATTCGCCATCGGAATACCGTTCGCCAGACTTTTCTTCGAGCCGCAGAACACAATAGTGATTTCATCTTTGGTATTGAAACCAAACAGACGGGCCACGTAGGTGTTGATAATCAGCACAATCGTCAGCAGCACAATTGAACAACCGAGGATCGCCAGCAGTGACCATCCGTCGATCTGATGCCATATCCCTTCAACCACGGCAGCGCTGAATGCCACATAAACCACCAGCAGTATCGAAGAACGGTCAGTAATATTGACGATTTTTTTATGACGCTGCACCCACGCACCAATCAGCGGACGGCACAGATGCCCGATAATAAACGGCACCATCAGCTGTAAAACGATAGATCCGATGGCGTGCAAGGTGTCACTGGTGCCGCCCTGCGTGTGCATCAGCAAGCCAACCAGCACCGGCGAGAGGAATACGCCGAGAATACTGGATGCCGACGCGCTGCAAATCGCCGCCGGAATATTACCACCCGCCACTGAGGTATAAGCAATCGCCGACTGCACGGTCGCTGGCAGTGCGCAAAGATACAGGAAGCCGTAATACAACGTCGGCGTCAAAATACCCACTGGCACCAGCCATTTCATGCCCAGACCCAGGAGCGGGAACAGCGCGAAGGTGCTGAGGAACACCACCAGATGCAAGCGCCAGTGGCTGATCCCCGCCATAATGGCTTCACGGGAAAGCTTCGCCCCATGCATAAAGAACAGCAGCGCGATAGCGGCCGTGGTCAGGTAGCCGAAGAAGATTTTATAAATTCCTTCACACGGGAAAAATGAAGCGACGACGACGACACAGACCAGGATCAGCAAAAATTTGTCGATTTTCAGACGTTGTAACCAGGACATGAACCTTCCTTGCAAAGTGAATAACAAATGAAAAATAAAAGTGCCACGAAAGTGACACTTCATAAACGCAGACGACTTATTAGTTCTTAATGACTTTCAGCGTCGCCTGTTGCTCAGAGGACTGGATCCCCAGTTCGATCATTTCCATGACGCGGATAGCATCTGCGGCCGGTACCGGATTATCGCCCTGTCCGTTAATCGCATCGCGCACACCGGCATAATAGGCCGGATAATTGCCCGGAATGGTCTGCAGTGATTTCTCAGCCAACACGCCATCGTGACTCAGCGTAATCACGCCATCTCGTTTGTCGAATCCCCAGTCAGCTTGTGGTAAACGTTCACCGGCTTTCAGTCGATCCTCCTGTGGATCCAGACCAAATTTCACGTAGCTGCCCTTTTCACCCTGCACGATAAAGCGCGCTGTTTCTGCCACTGCATACACGGTGCTGTGCAGCACGACGCGACGGCGCGGATACGTCAGCACGGCGTTAAAATAATCCACCGCTTTGCCGCCGGGACGCAGCACGGCCAGATCAGCCTGCAAGGTTTCCGGCACACCGAACAGTTGCAGCGCCTGATCCAGCAGATGCGAACCCAAATCAAACCAGATACCGCTGCCCGGTGCATCGCTTTCACGCCAGCGTTCCTGCACCTGTGGTTTATAGCGATCGTAATGGGATTCGAAATACACAACCTCGCCGAGCGCGCCTTCTTCAATCAGCGTTTTAACCGTGAGGAAATCGGAATCCCAGCGACGGTTATGGAACACCGACAGTACCTTGCCTTTTTCACGTGCCAGCGCATCCAGCTCGCGGGCTTCTGCCAGCGTGACGGTAAAAGGCTTATCCACGATCACATGTTTACCGGCTTCCAGCGCCAGCTTAGCCAGAGGGAAATGCGTGGTATTAGGCGTCGGGATCACCACCAGATCGATGGAAGCATCAGCAAACAGCTTTTCCGGCGAATCGACTACCGCCACATTGGGCCAGTCGGCATGGACTTTACCGGCATCGCTGCTGGAAACCACGGCAAGTTCCAGACCGGGCGTACCGTCGATCAGCGGGGAATGAAAAGTTTTACTGGCGAAGCCGTAGCCGATGAGGCCTACGCGGAGGGTCTGGGTCATATGATTTCCTTTATTTAACGGTCTTGCCCGTCAGGACGCTAATCATCTGATTTGACACCAGCTTACAAAGCTGGACAAGAGAAATTTTTCGTGGGCTTGCTGCCCACACAGGCCAGAGAATTGGGTTCGCCGCCCAAACGGGCCTTAAGGTCAAGGTCAAGGTCGTGGGTTGCCACCCAAACTGGCCTTAAGGTCAAGGTCGTGGGCTCGCCGCCCACACTGGCCCAAAGGGTTTTAAACGAAACCCTTTGGAATCCTGCGTTTTTTTAACTGCGCGCTACGCTCGCTGGCTATGTTTCAGGAAGCACGGCGACAGGCTGGAAATCTTGCCGCTGTGCGGTTCCTTCTCTCGGTCTTCGAGCCATAGGTCTCGAAGCCGCTCCGTTCAGCAAGATTTCTGAATCACCCGCACCATCTTAAATTCAAAGGCAAAATGTCTTTTATCTTTTAGAAAAGTTATTGGCGTGCTCAAAAATGGCACCGAATGAACGGTTCGAGACCTATGGCTCGAAACCTGAAATTCGGAAATCGCGCAGCGATGACATTTTGCGCCACTCACCAATGCGCCGGAACATGTCCGTCGTACCTGCGACAGCGCGCAGTGAAAAAGCGCGGAGTCCAGAGGCCCGCGCGTTACCGGGTCTCTGGTCGGTGTGGGCCGACGCCCACGGTCTTGACCTTAAGGCCAGTGTGGGCGGCGAGCCCAAGGTCTTAACCTTAGGGAAGGCAAGTCAGATCATCGGCAGGTTCAAATGATTCCGTTCTGCGCACGCCTGCGCCTGATCATACCCCGCATCCGCATGGCGCATCACTCCCGTCGCCGGGTCATTCCACAGCACGCGTTCAAGCCGCGCATCAGCTTCTTTGGTGCCGTCGGCCACGATCACCATACCGGCATGTTGCGAGAAGCCCATACCCACGCCGCCGCCGTGATGCAGACTCACCCACGTTGCGCCACCCGCCGTATTAAGCAAGGCGTTAAGCAGCGGCCAGTCGGAAACCGCATCCGAGCCGTCTTTCATGGCTTCGGTTTCCCGGTTTGGCGAGGCCACAGAACCGGTGTCCAGATGATCACGGCCAATTACTACCGGCGCTTTCAGCTCACCGTTGCGTACCATTTCATTGAACGCCAGACCGGCAATGTGACGCTCGCCCAGCCCAAGCCAGCAAATACGTGCCGGTAATCCCTGGAAGGCAATCCGCTCACGCGCCATATCCAGCCAGTTGATAAGATTGGCGTTATCCGGGAATAACTCTTTCAGTTTGGCGTCGGTTTTATAGATATCTTCCGGATCCCCGGAAAGCGCTACCCAGCGGAACGGGCCTTTACCTTCACAGAACAGCGGACGAATGTAAGCCGGTACAAAACCCGGGAAATCAAAGGCATTAGCAACGCCTTCGTCTTTAGCGACCTGACGGATATTGTTGCCGTAATCCACGGTCGGAATACCCATCGCATGGAAATCCAGCATCGCCTGAACGTGTTTAGCCATCGACGCGCGCGCGGCTTTTACCACAGACTGCGGGTCTGACTGACGTGACTCCTGCCATTTCTCCAGGCTCCAGCCTTCCGGCAGATAGCCGTTCAGCGGGTCATGGGCAGAAGTCTGGTCAGTAACGATATCCGGGCGCAAACCGCCTTCTTTGGCACGTGCCACCAGCTCTGGCATGATTTCAGCGGCATTCCCCAGCAGGCCAACAGAAATGGCTTTCTTCTCAGCGCAGGCTTTTTCAATCATCGCCAGCGCTTCATCAATGCTGTGCGCTTTGTAATCGAGATAACGGGTGCGCAGACGGAAATCAATGCGCGATTCCTGACATTCAATCGCCAGCACACAGGCACCGGCCAGCACGCCCGCCAGTGGCTGAGCACCGCCCATGCCGCCCAGACCGGCAGTGAGGATCCATTTGCCACGCAGGTCGCTGTTGTAATGCTGACGCCCTGCTTCCGCAAAGGTTTCATATGTACCCTGCACGATGCCCTGCGCACCGATGTAAATCCAGGAACCGGCGGTCATCTGGCCGTACATCATCAGACCGGCTTTATCCAGCTCGTGGAAGTGATCCCAGTTCGCCCAGTGCGGCACAATGTTGGAGTTGGCAATCAGCACACGTGGTGCGTCAGTGTGGGTGCGGAAAACACCCACCGGTTTGCCGGACTGCACCAGCAGGGTTTCGTCTTCGCGTAGCTTGCGCAGACTTTCGAGAATGCCTTCAAACGCAGGCCAGTTACGCGCTGCTTTACCAATCCCGCCATACACCACCAGATCTTCCGGGCGCTCAGCGACATCCGGATCCAGGTTGTTCTGGATCATGCGGTACGCCGCTTCAATCAGCCAGTTCTGGCAGCTCAGTTCTGTGCCATGTGGCGCACGGACAACACGGGCAACCGCCGTTTTTTGTGGAGCGTTCATTGTCGTTTCCTCTAAAATTCAGATTCGGATTCAGAAATAGTTTCAGGCAAAGCTTGGCAGCAGCGCTTCAATCGCAGCCGGCCAGTGTTCACGGGAAGCCCAAAGACGCATCATTTCCACGTCCGGCGCCATCAGGCGGTCTTTCTCCAGGAACGCCACGTTTTCGCGGATGGCTTTCATCTCATTTTCCAGCGTGGCCGAACTTTGCAGCGGACGGTGGAAGTCGATCCCCTGAGCCGCCGCCATCGCTTCAATGCCCACCACGACGCTGGTGTTAAAGCACATGTCACCCAGACGGCGTGCGGCGTAGGTCGCCATAGAAACATGATCTTCCTGATTCGCCGAAGTCGGCAGGCTGTCCACGCTGCCAGGATGTGCCAGTGATTTGTTTTCTGATGCCAGCGCAGCGGCCGTCACCTGCGCAATCATAAAGCCGGAGTTCACCCCGCCGTCGTTGACCAGGAAAGGCGGCAGACCGGAAAGTCCCGTATCCAGCAGCAGTGCCATGCGGCGTTCGGAGATCGCACCGATTTCGGCAACAGCCAGTGCGATGATGTCAGCGGCGAACGCCACCGGCTCGGCATGGAAGTTACCGCCGGAAATCACATCCCCGTTTTCAGAAAACACCAGCGGGTTATCAGACGCCGCATTGGCTTCGATACGCAGAATGCGTGCGGCATGATGCAGGTTATCGAGGCAGGCGCCCATGACCTGCGGTACGCAGCGGATGGAATACGGATCCTGAACG
Source organism: Rahnella sp. ATs2 (assembly GCF_051851855.1). Classification (NCBI taxonomy): domain Bacteria; kingdom Pseudomonadati; phylum Pseudomonadota; class Gammaproteobacteria; order Enterobacterales; family Yersiniaceae; genus Rahnella; species Rahnella sp. ATs2. The sequence continues at coordinate 26,689 of NZ_JBLYPL010000014.1, forward strand.
CGGCTACAATCCGCATGAGAAGTGACAATGTCACTGCCGGTCAGCAAAGTGGTCAGTGCTGCCGCCACGCTAACCTGTCCCAACTGTCCGCGGGCTTCATGAATACGCGAGTCCAGCGGTCTGACTGAACCTTTGATGGCTTCCAGCGACAGCGCACCCGCCACCAGCCCTGCGGAGAAGACACGCTCGGCTTCGAACAAACCGGACAGCGCCAGCGAGGTCGAAACCTGCGTACCATTGAGCAGCGCCAGCCCCTCTTTCGGACCCAGTTCGAAAGGCTTCAGACCGGCGGTGGCCAGCCCTTGCGTGGCTGACATTTTTTCACCTTTTGCTGTCACCTGACCTTCACCAATCAGCATCAGGGAAAGATGCGCCAGCGGCGCTAAGTCACCGGAAGCCCCTACGGAACCCTTCTCAGGAATGCACGGATAAACGCCGGCGTTAAACAGCGCAATCAGCGCATCAATCACTTCGATGCGGATACCGGAATGCCCGCGTGACAGGCTCAGCACTTTGGTCGCCATCACCAGACGCACCACATTGTCAGCCAGATCCTTGCCGATACCCACACTGTGCGACAGCACCAGATTGCGTTGCAGTTCCGCCAGACGCTCTGCCGGAATACGCGTTTGCGCCAGCTTGCCGAAACCGGTGTTAATGCCGTACACCACTTTGCCAGATTCCACGATGCGGGTGACCGTCTCCTGCGATGCCAGCACGCCTGCACGCGCCTCCTCAGCAAGTTCAAGGCGGACATTGCCCTGATAAATCCTGCGCAGCATCGGCAAGTCAACGTGACCCGGTTGCAGGCGGCAAAGGGTGAATTCAGTGGATGAAGAAGCCATAATCTATTCCTGTATAGACAAGTGAGACGGGAAGTAAACCCGGCTAAGAACGCTGTCCGCCGGGTGTTTATGTATTCATGACAATGCTAAAAACTAAGGTATAGAAACGTGTTCCGGTGAAATCATCGATGCCCACAACAACAGGCACCCGTCCACTTGTTCAACGGGTTTCAGAGTCAGTGACTCCCTACGATGTTCTGCCGGTTCAGACCAGTAATAACCCTCACCCGCCCGGATCAGCGTGCCATCCTGACGTTGCCATATCCCGCTGATGACATAAATTACCCCGCCTTTCTCAAGGCTGAAGCACAGGCTTTCCCTGACAGGCACGACCCGCGCGGCGCAAACTGTACGGCGTGTCATCACGTTGAAATCTGTCGTCACACCGCCCGTCAGACGGGCGCTGAGCGCGATATCCCCGCTAAATGAAAAGGGTTCGCCTGTAACAGTGAGAGCATGGTCGATGTCCGGCAATGCCTGTAAATACACGCCATCACCGCTAAGCAAAGTAATGGAGCGGTCAATACCCGGAAAGGCCGAAAACGGGCCGTCCTGCGCGACAGTGGCAATGCTGATGCGCCATTCAAAATCACTTTTACCCGGCGGATAGCTGATGATTTCGCGGGTCTCACCACCGCCGTTGCGCCACGGGCTGACCGGCAGACTGTCAAAGGTGAAATGCTGCCAGTCTGTCATACAGCGTCCTCCGCCAGCTGATCCAGCAGGTGCAGAAAGTCCGCAGCCGCAGCCTGTTGTTGCTCATGCTGCCCGTCTGTAATGCGCGCGATACCGCCGACATAGACATCGCGGATTTGCCCGGCATTACCGGCAAACAACCAGCGGTTAAGCAGTTCACCGTCTTTTGCCGCAGCCAGATAAGGACTGTTGCCGTCGAGTACCAGCCAGTCAGCGCGATACCCTGCCGAAAGCTGTCCGATGGCTGCCCCGCAGGCCTGTCCACCGCCCTGCAATGCCTGGCTATACAACACGTCCCCCACTGAATTTTGTGCAGGAGTGGTCAGGCGGTTGCGGCGCTGGTCACGCAAACGCTGCCCGTATTCAAACCAGCGCAGTTCTTCCACCACATTGAGTGATACATGGCTGTCAGAGCCAATACCCCATCGGCCAGCATGAGTCAGATAATCCACACCAGGGAAAATCCCGTCGCCAAGATTCGCTTCAGTGGTCGGGCACAGCCCTGCCACCACCCCACTTTTTGCCATGCTCGCCAGTTCAAAGCGGTCAGCGTGAGTGGCGTGGATCAGGCACCAGCGGGCATCAATATCCAGATTGTCATAAAGCCAGCTGATCGGGCGCTGACCGCTCCAGCCCAGACAGTCATTCACTTCTTTTTGCTGCTCAGCGATGTGGATATGCACAGGCACATTTTTGTCACCGGCGTTCAGCACCTGTTGCATTTGCTCAAGCGTCACAGCGCGCAGGGAATGGAAACACAGCCCCTGATTTTGCAGCGGATTGCCGTTCAGTTGTTTGCGGATAATTTCCTGTTGCTTCAGATAGCAGTCTGCATCCTGTATGAAACGTTTTTGCCCTGCCTGCGCGGGCTGAGCGCCAAATCCGGCATAACTGTAAAGTACCGGCAACATTGTCAGGCCGATGCCCGCCTGTGTGGCGGCGTGGCTCAGATGCGCGGTCATTTCACCGCGATCGGCATAGGGCTGCCCGTTGATGTCGTTATGCAGATAGTGGAATTCAGCCACCTGCGTATAGCCGCCCTTGAGCATTTCGATGTACAGCTGGCGGGCAATCACACCGACCTGTTCGGGTGTAAGATGCAGCACCATGCGATACATCAGATCACGCCAGGTCCAGAAACTGTCCTGCGGATCGCCGGCAACTTCTGCCAGCCCGGCCATCACCCGCTGAAACGCATGGGAATGCAGATTAGGCATTCCCGGCACAACCGGGCCGTTGAGGCGCTGGCAGCCCTGCGGATCACTGTCAGGCGTTACAGCAGAAAGGTATCCGGTAACATCTACGTCCAGACGCACATTGTGTGCCCAGCCCCGGGCAAGTAAGGCGCGAGAAGCAAAATAAGCAGGCATAACAGCGTTCCAGGTCAGCAAGAAAAACATAAGCGCAATTTTCATGAGACAATTGCGAAACCTTTTAGCAACTTGTCTATACATATACATATGCCTGATTGCGCTGTAAACTTGCAACTGTCCTTTTTTTTTAAATTAGTTTTCCGTCACGCCCTCTTTGTTTAATTTCCTCCGGGAGAAACTAACGTGCAGACTGGTAAAACGTTCACGATACGCCCCGCACTTGTTGGTTGAGATAAAAGTGGGCTGAGATAAGAGTCGGGTGAGATAAAATTGAGGGAGAGAAAAAGTTGAGTGAGGTAAATGACATGCCGGAGACCACGCCACTGTCGCAGACGGGTACCGCGCAAGAGGAAGTGTCCCGGCAGACATTGTCCGAACTGGCGGGCGCCATGAGCGATACGCCCGCGCCGATTTATCAGCGGGTGAAACAGGCAATCATCAGTCAGATCCGTGCCGGTGTCTGGAAACCGCACCAGCGCGTGCCTTCTGAAAGTGAACTGGTGAACGAGCTTGGCGTCAGCCGCATGACCATCAACCGCGCCCTGCGGGAGCTGACCAGCGAAGGATTTTTGATCCGCATGCAGGGGGTCGGCACCTTTGTTGCTGAAGCCAAGGCTTATACCCCGATGCTGGAAGTGCATAACATTGCCGATGAAATCGCCCGGCGGGGGCATCAGCATGACAGCAGGATCCTGGTGTGTGAGGCCAGGCTGGCCGATGCCGATCAGGCGCTTCAGCTGGGGATCGCGACCGGTGCCCTGCTGTTTTATTCGCAAATTGTGCATTACGAAAACAATGTACCGGTACAAATCGAAGACCGGTTTGTGAATCCCGACACTGCGCCAGACTATTTGCAGCAGGTGCTGAACAAGCAGTCGCCTTATACCTATCTGATGGAAATCGCGCCGCTGACTGCAGGTGAACATCGCGTGGAAGCTATCAGCGCCAGCGATGAACAACGCGAATTGTTGCAACTGGGCGAACATGAGCCCTGCCTCCTGATCCACCGCCGTACCTGGAGCGGCAGCCGCGTGGTCACCTCAGCACGCCTGATTTATCCGGGTTCCCGCTATCAGTTATTCGGCCGTTTCTCCAGCCACGGCTGACCCCGGCACACCTTAATAGCGGCGTTGAGCGCCGCTATCTGTTCATACAAACCTTCATCCAAATCTTCATTCAAATTTTGGAAGACATCTCGTAATAAGAAAAAACTATTGCTGGCTGCCTTGCCGCTTTGCGGGTTATGCGTTAGGTTGACTTTAGTTGTCTATACAAGATAAATTCAGCCTGGAGTCTTTGTCATGCCGGTAGCCCTCTCCCCACAATTTTCCTCCGCCCCCCCCTCTGACTGCGAAAGTGTATGGCGCGGTGCCACGCTGGTGACTATGCAGGACGGACATTACAACCTGATCGAAAACGGCGTAATTGCGGTTACCGGCGGAAAAATCGTCTGGACCGGCAGCGCCGACCATTGCCCCGATTTTCCCGGCGCAAAAGTGCATGAATTTGAGGGCGGCATCATCACGCCCGGCTTTGTCGATTGTCATACGCATCTGGTGTTCGGCGGAGATCGCAGCGCAGAGTTTGAACAGCGGCTGAACGGCGTAAGTTATGCCGACATCGCGGCAGCTGGCGGCGGGATTTTATCGACCGTCAACGCCACCCGTGAAGCCAGCGAAGACCAGCTGCTGGCGCAGGCCCTGTTTCGCTTACAACCGCTGCTGGCAGAGGGCGTGACCTGCGTTGAGATTAAATCCGGTTACGGGCTGAGCGTAGAAAGTGAGCTCAAAATGTTGCGGGTGATCCGCAGACTGGGCCATATGTTGCCGGTCGAGGTGAAATCCACCTGTCTGGCAGCTCATGCCCTGCCGCCAGAATTCAAAGGGCGTGCCGATGACTACATTGATCTCATCTGCGATACGCTGTTACCGGTCGTCGCCAGTGAAAATCTGGCCGATGCGGTGGATGCGTTTTGTGAGCATCTGGCCTTTTCTCCGGCACAGGTTGAGCGGGTATTTATCGCCGCGCAGGCTTTGGGTTTGCCGGTGAAATTACACGCCGAACAATTGTCTTCGCTGCACGGCAGCACAATGGCGGCACGGCACCATGCGTTATCCGCCGATCATCTGGAATACGCCACACCCGAAGATGCACAGGCAATGGCTGCCAGCGGCACCGTGGCTGTTTTACTGCCCGGTGCCTATTATTTACTGCGCGAGACACAATGTCCGCCGGTTAATGAGTTTCGCAAATATCACGTGCCTATGGCACTGGCCAGTGATGCCAATCCGGGGACATCCCCTGCACTTTCTCTGCGTCTGATGCTGAACATGGGCTGTACCTTGTTCCGCCTGACGCCTGAAGAAGCGCTGGCAGGGATCACCTGCCACGGCGCGCGGGCGCTCGGGTTACAGGATACGCACGGCACGCTGGAAGCCGGAAAAGTCGCTGATTTCATACACTGGCCGCTGTCGCGTCCTGCTGAGCTGGTTTACTGGCTGGGCGGGCAGCTGCCCTGCACCGTTGTCTTTCGTGGAGAAGTCCGGGGAGAGTTTCGTTCATGAGCCTGTCAACTGACACTTTTATCGCCGAACCTTACCAGTTTACGCAAGGTACCGCGCCCTTACTGATCAGCATTCCCCACGCCGGAACGCACCTGACGCCGGAGGTCGCCAGCGGTCTGAGTGATGCCGCGCTGCCGCTTTCAGATACCGACTGGCATATTCCGCAGTTGTACGATTTTGCGCGGGCGCTCGGTGCCAGCATTCTGGTCGGTCAGTATTCCCGTTTTGTTATCGACCTGAACCGGCCTTCAGACGATAAACCGCTGTATACCACTGCCACGACGGGTTTATATCCCGATACGCTGTTTGATGGCCGCGCTACGTTCAAACCGGGTATGACGCCAGCAGATGCCCGGCGCCAGCAATATCTTGAACAGATCTGGCAGCCGTATCACCAGAAAATCCGGTCAGAACTGGCGCGCATGAAGCAGGAATTCGGCTACGCGCTGCTGTTTGACGCGCATTCCATTGCATCAGTCATCCCCCGTCTTTTCGACGGTCAGCTTCCCGATTTAAATCTCGGCACCAACAGCGGCGCCAGCTGTTCACCGGCGCTGAGTGAAATCCTCGAACGCATCTGTAACCAGCAATCGCGGTTCAGTCATGTCCTGAATGGCCGGTTTAAAGGGGGCTACATCACCCGTGCTTACGGTCAGCCGGACCTGGATATTCACGCCGTTCAGCTGGAGCTGGCGCAGGTGAATTACATGGAGGAGATCGAGCCATTCGCTTTTGCGCCTGATAAGGCAGCTGAATTACAGGTGTTGTTGAAGCGGTTGCTCGAGGGGATGGTGAGATGGGGGGAGGATGCTTATAAACAGGGCGCTGTTTAATTTCGCTTTTCGCTGACCACTAAGGGCAAGACCTTGGGTTGCAACCCAAACTGGCCTTAAGGTCAAGGTCGTGGGCTCGCCGCCCACACGGGCCCAAAGGGTTTTAAACGAAACCCTTTGGAATCCTGCGTTTTTTAACTGCGCGCTCCGCTCGCTGGCTATGTTTCAGTTACCGCAGTGACAGGCTGGAAATCTTGCCGCTGCGCGGTGCCTTCACTCGGTCCTGGAGCCTTTGGTCTCCAGGCCGCTCCGTTCAGCAAGATTTCTGAATCGCCCGCACGATCTTAAAGTCAACGGCAGACTATTTTTCATCTTTTAGAAAAGTTGATTGGCGTGCTCAAAAATGGCACCGAATGAATGGTTCGAGACCAGAGGCTCGGCACCTGAAATTCGGGGATCGCGCAGCGATGACATTTTGCGCCACTCACTGATGCCCCAGAACATGCCCGTCGTTCCAGCGATAGCGCGCAGTTTAAGACGAGGGAGATCCAAGAGGGGCCCGTCATGGCCCCTTTTGGGCGGTTTCGGCGCAGCGCGATAAGTGATCTCTGCTATTGAGAAACCGAAATCATCTCGATCCAACCACCGCTGCAAACGTTCTGTAAGCGAGAAAAGCCTCGCGCCAGCGAAAAACCACCCTAATGCCCGGTCTGGCATTACTTAAAGTCCGCATACGGCACTAACGGCTCCGGCGGCATATCCAGATCCCCCTGCCAGCCGCTCATCGAATATCTCGCGTACAGCAGGAAATGGCTTGGTGTGTAATCTTTAGCCTGCTGAATATCGATACCGCCGCCGACCGTCCAGTGAGAGCTGACACGGCGCTCAAGCAGTGCCTGCACGGTATATCCGAAGCCAGAACCGCTGCTGCCGGTTTCGATGGCGCTTTTATCCGGTAACGAATCCGGGATCAAATTTTGTATCGGATAACGCTTTTGGTCACTGGTCGAAGAGCGCGACCAGGAAACCGAACCGCCCAGCTGCCATGACCAGTTCTCAGTACGCTGGCGATAATTAACCGGCACGGAAACCGAGAAATATTGCTGCGGACTGTAATAGCCGCCCTGTCCCAACGTATAGCCGCTGAGATCTTTCTGGTAATGCCAGACCATCGAACTCAGACCAACGGTCGCGCGGCGGTTATCCTCATTGATGACTTTATAGTAATACCCGCCCATCAGGCGCTCACGGGTGTTGTCTTCGACATTTTTACCCGTCAGCTGATGCGCACTCAGGTCAGCCCAGACGCCGTTTGCCAGCCCCTGATCGTAGCTCAAACCCAGACTGCCACCGGTCGCGATAACGCCGCCCCAGGTGGTGCCTGTACCCGGATCTTTTGCGCCGGCAAACGAGAGTAACGAGCTGGAGACCGGACGCCGCGAAACGGTGGTCGTCCAGCCAATCTGGTCCCAGTCGCCGCTGTAAGCCAGTCCGCCGACCCAGTTGACCACCTGGAAGCCGAGCGGCGTGGTGCCCAGATCCCCTTTCCATTTGTCATTTTCCCAGCCCGCGCCCAGGCTGAGGCCATTGGCTGTCTGGCTGCGATAACTGCGGCAGTTTTGATCGCTACAGGTACCGAAGCTCGCCTCATAGTTGCCGTTTTCATTGTCGAACGTTCCGGCATCCATACGCACCCAGTCGGCACGCAGGAATCCGCGCCCCTGATAAACCGGCATATCGGCCTGGAACATGGTGGTGTTGGCAGTGAGATCGGATTTACCCGGCGTCCCGCTTGAGGTCCAGGAATCCGTATCCACGGTAAAATTCACGTCCTGCTGGCGGTACAAATCATGCGCGTCAGAACGGATGCCGCGTTTAAGCCAGTCATCCCCCGCATTGTTTCGCGTCAGCCGCGTATAACCGTCGTTGTCCTGCGGCAATATATCGGTGATGCCGCTGGCGACCATCGCCTGCTCGTAATCCTGTCGCGCCAGCTGCGGCTGACCAAGCTGTTGTTCAACATTGGCAGCGTTACGATAAATCAGCGCCTTATCCTGTCCTGCGGGTTGTGATGCGGCGGCAGCTTTCAGCGGTTGTAACAAGGATGCCGCTCTGCTGGTTTCACCGACATCCAGCCACGCCATCGCCACACGACGCTGCTGATTGAGGCTCAGCCCCTGAAGACTGGCCTGCTGTAATTCCTGTTTCGCCTGCGCGGTATTTCCCGCAGCCAGCGAGGCATCAATTGCAGTGAGCGTTTTGTCCAGCCGGATGCGCTGTGCCATTTCGCGCATATTCTCGTCCCATCTTGCTTCCGGCAAGGTGTGCAGATGACGCAATGCCGCATCATCGCGGTCTGAACCAGAGAGATACAGCGAATAGGCGTAAACCTGTTGCGGGTCGGAAGGATGCTTCACCGCAAACTGTGCGAAAACAGCATCGGCTTTGGCCGGTTCGCCTGCTTCCCTCAGCGTTTCAGCGTAGTGATATGTGGCCCAGACATCATCCGGATTGAATTTCAGCGCTTCGGCGTAACGGTTCGCTGCCTGATTCCAGTTGCGCTCGGCGACGTATTTTTCTGCCTGCTCTGTGACAATGTCACTTTGTAAACCGCGCTGTTTGTCACTGAGTTTTGCCCGTGACGCCGCCGGTAATGAATTGATGTAATCAAGAGCTTTTTGCGGCGACTGTCGCTGATAAATGTTTGCCAGTCCGCGCTGGGCACTGCTGTTATCACGCTCCAGCATCAGCGCACGGCGATAAGCCTGTTCGGCTTGTGGATCGTTTTTACGTGCCACCGCCACATCACCCAGCCCGACGGGTGCCCACGGGTCGCGCGGATCAAGGCGCTGCGCCTGCTGATAAGCCGCTTCGGCCTGCTCGAGCTGACCGGCCTTCAGTGCCTTATCGCCCTGATCGACTTTCAGCCAGTAACTGTTGGTCTGGATCAGGCTGTTCCATTTTCCGGCGTTATAGCCATCGGTTTCTGCGGCTTTAGCGCGCTGGAACATCGTCAGTGCCTGCTGGCGGTTACCGGCGCGGGAATAGGCCAGCCCCATCGCGCCCAGCACTTCGGCATCATTTGGCGTAGCCTGTAAAGCCTGTTTCAGCGGTGCGATCGCGCCGGTAGAACCGCCTTTGTCAATTTGCGCCAGACCACGGATACGTGCCTGATAACGCGGGTCGGCCAGTAACCCCTGCTGACGCTGGAGTTCCTGCTGTGCCGCAATCACCTGCGGACCGGTATCAAAGGTGGCAATAAACTGCTGCAGGGCGTCGACGCTGGCATTACCTACCGGCTGGTCTTTAATGCGCGCCAGCCATAAATCGGCGGCGGGTGAACGCCCTTCGTTGGTGGCAGCAACCTGTTTGATAAGCCCCACTGCTCTGGCGTCATCACCCTGCTCAAAGGCCATCTGCGCCAGTTGCAGACGCAGCTGAACATCGCCAGGATATTGGTTATTCAGCGCCTGAAGCTGCGCCTGAGCGCGGGCTTTTTGCCCCGGGAGGCGGGCGATCAGTTGCCAGTATTCAACGGCCAGATCAAGCGTCGGCGGCTGGCCGCCAAAGAGTTCGTCGTACTGCGCTTTGGCTTCATCCAGCCGCCCTGCCGTCGCCAGCAGACGCGTCTGTTGCAACTTTTGCTGCATCTCTGGCGAGGCGATTTTCAGGCTGAGTTCTGCCTGCCGGTAATCGTCGGAGCCGGGCGCCACCTGTTTGATTTTTTCCAGTTGCTGCTGTGCTTTGGCCTGATCGCCTTCACGCAGAAGCAAACGCAAACGGGCTGAAAGCACCTTAGGATTTTGCGGATCCATCAGTTCGAGGCGGAACAGCGACTGGCGCACTAAATCATCCTGATGGCTGGCCTCCCCGACCCGCACCTGTTCCAGCAGCCACTGTTCGGGAGAAACCACCGGCGCTGAAATCGCCGGCGCAGCCAGCAGAGCTAGCCCTAACGTCAGGGCCAGCCGGTTGAGAGGAAAACGCATTTTGTGACAGGTGTTCACGTGCTTATTCCTGGTCATCATCAGACAGACGACGACGCGCCAGAGAACGCAGGCCGGTCCACAACAGAATCGCTGCCAGCAACACCACGATCACCGCCATCACCGCCAGCAAAACCGGATGGGTCGCCAGCGCATTCCACACACGTTCCCACCATGGCAGATGACCGACGTAGTAAGTGTCGCCCACTCTCAGGCTGCTGACGCCGGAATCACGCACCACGCTGACCGATCCGAAGACCTGCGCGCGTTGTTTAGTGTCCTGCATCGAGGTGTTGAGCATTTCAAAGCCTTGCGGGCTGTTCGCCATCAGCGCCACGACGCTGCGCTGGTCAAAATACGGTGACTGCATACCGACGACTGCGGCTATCGGGCCCTGCGCCGTGATTTGCGCACGGGTATCCACCTGAGCGTCACTCGCCGGTGCCGTATTGTCCGGCAGCGGAGTCTGGCGGATGGGCGTATTCACGGCGTCGCGTGCGGCAGTGATCAGCAAATTGGCTTTTTTGTCATCGCGCATACTGTCGTCACGCAGACTTTCCGGCAGACTGCCGATCACCAGTAAATCCGCATCGGTCGATTTGGCTTTAGCAGTATCTTCCGTCAGCCCCACGCCGAGCGCCGGATACCCGGTGAGCGCGCCAATATTGCCCATCGCATCAAGCAGCGTAGTCAGCTGCACCGGCTGCGGTTGCGGCTGAACCAGCACCAGCGTCTGGGACAAATCGGCCATGCGGCTGAACGGGAAACCAGCATTGGCGAACGCACGTAAATCCGGCATCGCCATAAAGTGACGGTAACCGGAGAAGTCGATGGTTGAACTGTCGTCAATCACCACATGATTTGGCACCGTGGTGTAGGTTTCGCAGCGACCTTCCGTGCCGCTGGCCAGCAGCGAGGTGTAGTCGAAATCAAAGCGCATCTGGTTCACGGCACCGAGTTTCAGCGCCGGAATGTTCAGGTCTTTGCTGCCATCGAGCAGTCCCTGCAACAGGGAAAGATGCAGCAGTTGTGAATCCTGATCGTGACCGGTTTTCAGGGTCAGGTCCTGCACAAACTGGTTATTCAGGCTGATGCTCAGGCGCGAGGTATTTTTCAGCTGCGGCGACGTATAACGATATTTCAGCCGCATATCGATACCGGTGCTGTTGATGAGGAACAAGTCCGGCGGCAGATTGATATTGAGCGTAATCGGGTTCGGCTGAATACCGTCTGACTGCAACTGTTCGGCGTACTGTTTCAGTTCACCAAAGTTCATCGGGCGGTCGGTGCGCACCCAGTTTGGCGCATCGTACGGCTGACGTGGCTGAGCCTGGTCAACATTATCCACGCCGATGGCTTCACCACGGAACAGGATGTTGCCCTGCGCGATGCCTTTCACCGCCGTCAGCAGATCCTTATCGTCACGCCCTAAAATCAGCAGCATTTTCACGTAAGGATTATCCGGGCGGCTGACCATCTGCACCACCGGCCCTTTCACCGGCGGCAACGCTTTGAGGAAATCCGGGCGCTTGTCATTGGTGGCAAACACAATGGCATGACTGTCCGGCATCTGGTTATACAGCGTCGGGAACGACTGACCGCGCCACTGCGCTTTGGTCCCGAACCAGGAGGCAAGAATTGCCGCCGCCTGTTGCTGGGTGGCGTCCGGCGACCCGGCAAAGACCATCGGCAAATCCAGCGGACGACTGTCACGCGCATCAAAGAACGGCACCGGGAAATGCGCCAGATCGTTGCTCAGCGGCAGTTTTTGGTATTGCAGACTCAGCGAACTGCCCTTGCCGATCTCCAGCCACAGCGTGGTATTGGCCGGGTTCTCACAAACATTCTGGTAATGGCCGATAAATTCCAGACGGATGCGGTTGAAGTCTGTGACATAGCGCGGATCAATCGCCATCTGTAAGTGGTTTTTCTTGCCGAGCTGATCTTTGTCGATCACTTCAACGCCCATCAGCTGGTCATTGAGATACACCTTAAGATGCGACTGTACCGGGATCAGCGACGGTGACGGTGTGAATTCCAGATTCAGCATCGCCTGTGTGACCACTTCATCACTGCGCACACCGAATTCAATCTGACCGTTAGGCTGAATGCCGCGCAGGGTAATCGCACCCGGCGTCGGCGCCACATCCGCAAACGGCAGCGTGACACTGCGCACCGGCGCGCCCGGAATGATCATCGGATCGACTGCCGGTGCAACCACCGGTAATGTCACCTGCGTCTGAGCCGACGGCGTGATATTGTCCGCAGAAACTGCGGGAACGGGTTGATTGCCTGCACTGGCTGGAGCTGGCGCACCGAAGGCCGGAGCCACTGAACCCACCGCCAATGACATCAGGGCGGATGCCATCAAAATTGTTAGAGGAAGTCTTTTCATTATTTGGTCATCATCAGGTTGGGTTCATCAGGCTGAACGGACAGCGGCGGATTTCGCGGCGCGAAAGACAGCAGCCAGCCGCCAAACGACCGGGTGCGGGAGGCCAGCGGACGGAAGCGTTGCGGCGCAATATCCAGCATCCGCAGGTAGCCGCGGATACCCAGCCCCAGCACTTCACGCAGGCTTTCCATCGGTTTGTCTTCAGGGAAACTGTCTTCGCGCAATACCCAGCTGTCAGCCCGGGCAAAAGTACATTGAATGAAATCGATATGTTGTTGCGTGGTGAGCGGCAGAAGCTGCATTCCCATGCTGGTACCAAACACACGACTGATTTGCATCGGGAAAGTGTATTCCTGCTGACCGCGGTGCAACAGCAACGTGACGTTGTCACCGGCTTTAAACTGGCTGGCACTTTCTGTTTCCAGCCCGACGCCGTTGTCCGAATAATCCTGCACGGTACACACATAAATGTGGCCGTCCGGTTGTATCAGCGAGGCTGGCATTCTGGCTTCGACACGATGCGCCTGACGCACCTGTTTCGATTCAAACGCCACCGCAATCGCCCCGCCGAGAATAATCATGTTGTAAATCACCCAGGCCATACTCACCACCACGGTCAGGATTTCATCGGGGCGGCCATAAATAATGCGGTAAATACCGAAGAATAATCCGGCCAGGTTAAGCAGCATCAGAATCTGATACGGGCGGCTGATTTTCCAGTCAACGTAGGCGTGTTTGTTCAGGCCACCTTTGGCGGTGACGTTAAATTTACCGGCGTGCGGATTAAACAGCGCCACGGTAGTGGGTCGTGCGATATACCAGGCCAGCACGGTTTCGTAGATTTCATTCCAGAAAGAATGGCGGTATTTCCCCTGCACGCGGGAGTTAGTCAGGCTGGCGTGGATCATGTGCGGCAGGACATACAGCGCTATCGCCATCGCCGGGGCATAAATGATGTAGGCGTGTAATAACAGAAACGCCAGCGGCGCGGTCAGGAAGATAAGCCGCGGGATCCCCGCCAGGAAGTGCATCATGGCGTTGGCATAACACAGCCGTTGTGCCAGTTTCAGCCCTTTGCCAAACAGCGGATTATCAAGGCGGAAAATCTGCACCATTCCGCGCGCCCAGCGGATACGCTGACTGACGTGGGCGGAAAGGCTTTCAGTCGCCAGCCCCGCCGCCTGCGGAATACGGATATAGGCTGAACTGTAGCCGTGTCGGTGCATACGCAGCGAGGTATGGGCATCTTCGGTGACGGTTTCCACCGCGATACCACCGATTTCATCGAGCACATCACGGCGTAACACCGCGCAGGAACCGCAGAAGAAGCTGGCATCCCACAGGTCGTTGCCGTCCTGCACCAGCCCGTAAAACAACTCGCCTTCGTTCGGCGTGCGGCGCATACGTCCCAGATTTCGCTCAAACGGATCCGGCGAGAAAAAGTGATGCGGCGTCTGCATCATGCTGAGTTTTTTATCTTTGAAGAACCAGCCGACGGTCAGTTGCAGAAAAGAACGGGTCGGTACGTGGTCGCAGTCAAAAATCGCCACCAGCTGGCTTTTTGCCTGTTTCAGGGCGTTATTGATGTTACCGGCTTTGGCATGCTCATGGGTTTCACGCGCAATATATTTGATGCCAATTTTATGGGCAAAATCGGCGAACTCCTGCCGGTTGCCGTCATCAAGCAGGTAAATAGTCAGTTTTTCACGGGGCCAGTCCAGCCCGAGCGCCGCATACAACGTCGGTTTTACTACGCTGAGGTCTTCGTTATAAGTGGGGATCATCAGATCAACCGTCGGCCAGGTCGAGACATCCTCAGGCATCGGCACCGGTTTACGGTTAAGCGGCCAGATGGTCTGGATATAACCGAGCACCAGCACGGTCCAGGAGTAGGTTTCCGCGCCCAGCAGCAGTAAACCGCAAATCAGGCTCAGCGGATCTTCCCAGTTCAGGGTTGAGGTGTAGCGCCACCATAAATAGCGGCAGGAAATGGTCAGTGACAGAACAATCATCATCAGCGCCGGGAAACGCCCCGGAATGCGCCTGATAATCATCGCAATGCTCCACAGCAGCACCACGAAAATAAACTGGGCAATATAACCAAATGGCTGGGAAATGCAGAACATAGCCAGCGTAACCGCCACTAGCCCCGCCATCAGCATCAGAATGCGCCTGCCGGCGCGGTTCATTTTTCCGATACGACGTGTGATACGGGTTTCGAGCGGACTTTGCGTCACCCGTTTTGGCAACGATTCCAGCCAGAGATGGATCCTTTCCCGCAGCCGTTGCGGCCACCGGCTATAAACGATGCCGCCACGGGTTTTTCCTGCCGGGATAATGATCATTAACCACAGACTCTGAACGAGATAACGCAGCGGATCGGCAATACGCACCCGCGAAGGCGAAATTTGCGGATACCAGCGGGTTCTCTGCGCACCGACACGCTGCCAGGCAGGTGATTCAAAACGCAGAAACAGCCAGCACAGCGCCACACAAACAATCATCATGCCGGAAGCAATGCGTGAAGATTTTGCCTGCCGGTAACGGCGGTAACGGTGCTGCAATTCCTGCATGACGGGCGGCACAAAAAACAGGTTCAACAGGCCGTTCATTTTGCCGGACTCCGCACCGCTTGCGGCTGACGAAGATTGAGCAGGAACCAGTTTGCCAGCGTATTCATTTCACGGGCGATCTTGCTGTTATCTTTCCATTCCCCGACCGGTTGTTTTACCGCCAGCGATTCCGCCATGGCTTCATCACGATGTAAAATCACCGGGATCAATGCTGGCAAGGTTTCTCGCCATAACAGCAAAATATCTTGCTGTAACTGGCTGGAGGGAACGAACTGATTGAGCAGATAGCGCCCGTTTGGCGCTAAGGCGTGCTGGTGTAAACGAAGATGCGACTGGGTATCGGCGTGCAGAAGTACCACCGTGCTGTCGGCCAGCGACTGCGCAGGCAGAGGATCAGCCGCCGGAGAATCAATCAGGATCCAATCATAGACGCCGGTATTTTTGAGCTGCGTGAGCGCTTTTTGCCAGTCGAAATTGGCCTCACTGACATCGTCAGCTGAAACATGACCGTAAGGCAGAAAGTCGAGACGGGCGTGGTAACGCATCGCTGATTGTTGCCAGGCTTCTCCGGCTTTATGCGCGGAACACCAGCCGCGCGACTGAGCGTAAGGCATACCAAAATGCAACCGCAGCATGTTTTCAGGCGAAAAGTCGATCACCAGCACTTTTTCATTCAGTTGTGCGAGCCCCCAGGCCAGCGCTGCGGTCACTGAGGTGGTACCGGTACCGCCACGAAACCCCTGTAACGCGATGACAGCCATATTATTTTTTCTCCGCGCCGTGTTCAGCGAATTGCGCCAACTCAGCCAATAATGGCCAGCGGGACATTAGTTGCGGAATTTTTTCTTTACGGGCTATATCTACGTAATGTAATTCTGACAAAGCAAAAAGGTGACTCAGCGCATAAAAATCATCATCACTGGACGGTTCGGATTCTTCTGAGTCTGCAATATTGGCCGCCACCGTTTCTCTCCCTGCTTCAATCCAAATGCTGATACTTCAGCACAGCCAAAAATTGCCCATCATGATTAGGCATTTTAGTATCAAACATTATTGTGAAGAATTATGATTATTTAATGTAGCAATGATAGAATTTATTATACTCACATTTATCAGTGTGTCCCAGCAGACTTTTAATCAAAACCGGACTGAAGCAGATTAACAATATGGCACTCTCCTTTTCATTGGGTATGAAGCAATTCTGGAATGGTTTAGGCCAGATGCAGGCTCAGGGGCTTTACTGGGTCAACACCGACAGTCAGGAAGCGGCATATCGTTTGAGTGGTCAGGTACTTGAAGCTCAGCGGGGAGAAATCCCTGTCAGCCTGTTTTTTCCACAGCACAATTTAATTTGCTCTGATGATAAAAATAGACTAGCTGATGACAATATCCTTCTCACCCATTTGCATAAATACCCCAGGCAAACGTTTTATTATCAGCACGCGGAAGGAAAAAAAGCGTTTCTGGGATTGCCCGCCGATATTAATCGCCTGCCTGCCCCCCCTGCTTCTTTAATGATTTTATTACTTCCTGCCGTGCGCTGTCAGGAAGTAAAAGATAAACAACTTTCCCGCTGGCTGAGTGAAATTCAGTCAGGCGCTAAAAGTAAAGGGGCGACGCTGCTTATTATCTGCTTCGGCGATGGCATTAATGCGGTTAAATCCCGCTTACATTTATTCCACCACAATATATATGGCCTTGCTGATTTAAAAACCGATGTGAACCCAAACCAGTGGGGCATCTCCTGGTGGCATAACAGTCTGGGTGCCGAAGCGAATACGCTTTATCCTCTCATCCCGCGCGAGAACGGTTGGGAGATCCAGAAAGACGCCTCATCTTCAGCTTCAGCCCAAACCGGTGATGATCAGTGGATGTTGCTGGCAGAGCGTTCGGTGCTGGAAGGCGCGCCTGCACTTTCCGAGCGCTGGTTCCTGTTCGATGGCAACGACGCGCTGACCGAAAGAGCCACGCATGCCCGTTCTGCCACCGTTATTTTTGCGCTGGCGGGTAACGATGAAGTGGAAGTGCTCGCACGGCAGATCCACCTTTTGCGCATTCAGCGCGGCAATGGTTTGAAAATTGTGGTGCGCGAGATGAATTCTTCCCTGCGCTATGTCGACCAGCGTCTGTTGCAGGCCTGCGGTGCCAATCTGGTGGTGCCGCACGCTGCACGTCTTTCCAACTTTCTGACCTTACTGGATGACCTGCAAAATCTGACATTTACCCGTCATGTCCCGCAGGACATCGACGTGCTGCTGGACAGCCGTTTACCAACGCATCATAAGGGATATCTGCCGCTGCCGGTGTTCTGCGACGTGATGCGCGATATCTGGGATCACGCCGCGCTGGCGACCGAATCACGCGGGATTTTAATTTCACTGCGCCCTGCCGCCGGGATCAGCCCTGAGCAGGCGATGTCTCTTTGTTCGCTGCGCCGCGACGGCGATATTCTGACCGTGACAGAACGTCATCTGTATTTGTTCCTGTCGAACTGTCAGGTCAGTGATGTCGAAAACGTTCTGGCCTTCCTGTTTAATCTGCCGGTGAAAGAAGTCTTTAGCAGTCAGACTTTCTGGAGTCACGAGCTGGATATTCAGACAGAAGTTCGCCGTCTGGCCGCCAAACCGCCGATGGCAAATCCGGTGTCAGAAGCACAGCCTTTTGTGGCGCATAAATCTGAACCTTTGAAACGTGCGCCCGTTCATCAGCCCGTTCCCATCACGCTGGCCGTGAGCGATACGCCCGTTATTAACACGCCGGAGTAAGAGAAATGGACATTCAGGACATTATCGAAATTTTCATTCTGGCGGCGGTGATTTTTCTTCCGCTGGGATATGCCCTGCGCAGCCGGTTGCCGCGCTGGAGAAACCGCTTTGCGACGCGATTTCTTTCGCCGCGTTATTTAACCCCCATGACCATCAGCAGCATCAATAAGAACCGCAAACGCTCCGCGACTTTGCCTGAAAATTCTGCGGCTACAGGGAAATCCAAAACTTCACTATGAACGAATCGCACTCTTCTTCTCCGCGCTTGCGGATCTGGCAATCCTGGCGCGGTCTTGGTGCCTGGAACTACTATTTCTTATTGAAATTTGTTCTGCTTTCACAGGGTTATCTGAATTTTGACGCGCTGAGCAATCTGGTTTTTGCGGCCGTATTATTATTCCCGCTTCGCTCCCTGCGCCTCCATCGCTGGCGACAGTGGGTTGCCCTGCCGTTCGGCCTTGCGCTGCTTTATCATGATACGTGGTTGCCGGGCTGGCGTTCCATTGTCAATCAGGGAGCCGACGTCGCAGGTTTCAGCGTCAGTTATCTGCTTGAACTGGCTGACCGTTTCATCAACTGGCAGTGGATTGCAGTCGGTTTCGCCCTGCTTGTCGGTTATCTGTTTATTTCACAGTGGTTACGCCTGACCACATTCACGGTGATAGCCCTGTTATGGGTGAATCTCAGCGGTGTGATCACGCCGCTGTTTACGCATACACCGGCACCGGTTGTGGCGCAAAATACCGCGGCGGCTCCGGCACAAGTCGCGTCATCCGGTACCGATAATACCGTCACGGGTCCGCCGACCAATGCCAACCTGAATGCGTATCTGGATCAGTTCTACCAAAATGAACGCCGCAAGGCGACTAAGTTTCCTGATGCCCTGCCAGCCGATGCTCAGCCTTTCGATCTGCTGGTGATCAATATCTGTTCGCTGGCCTGGGCTGATCTGGACGCGGTGAATCTTTCGAATTCGCCGCTGTGGTCGCGTTTTGATTTTGTGTTCAGTAATTTCAACTCCGCCACAGCATACAGTGGCCCGGCGTCGATTCGCCTGCTGCGTGCGAGCTGCGGTCAGCCATCCCACCACGATTTGTACCAGCCAGCCGGTCAGCAATGTTACCTGTTTGACGATCTGGCGCGTCTGGGCTTTACCTCGCAGCTGGCGATGGATCACACCGGCGTGTTCGGTAATTACATCGGCAATCTGCGTGATGACGCGGATATGAAAGCCCCGCTGATGTCACAGGCTGGTCTGGGTTATGAACTGACCTCTTTCGACGGTTCACCCATTTTCAACGACGGGCAGCTGTTCTCACGCTGGCTTGAGAATCAGGAAAAAGCCGGCACCGCACGGACAGCAACCTTCTTCAACCTGATCCCGCTGCATGACGGCAACCGTTACGTCGGCAGCAATAAAGGTGCGGACTACCATAACCGCGCACAGACACTGCTGAACCAGCTGAACACCTTTATGGATCAGCTGGATAAATCGGGTCGTAAAGTGATGCTGGTGGTGGTGCCTGAACATGGCGCGGCGCTGGTGGGCGATAAGATGCAGATTTCCGGCCTGCGCGATATCCCGAGTCCGGGTATCACTCACATCCCGGTCGGCGTGAAGTTCTTTGGTATGCAGGCACCACATGCTCCGTCGCCGATGAAAATCGAAGGCCAGAGCAGCTATCAGGCGATTTCAGAAATGGTCGCCCGCGCAGTCGATGGCAAAGTCTTTACCACGCCGACCATGGACTGGAAAACCTTCGCGTCGAACCTGCCGCAAACGCCGCTGGTGTCTGAAAATGAGAACTCGGTGGTAATGGAATATCAGGGGAAAATCTATATTCGCCTGAATGGCGGGGGATGGGTGCCGTATCCGAGCTAATGCTATTTTGTGGGCTTGCCGCCCACACGGGCAAAACCTTGGGTTGCCACCCAAACGGCCTCAAGTCAAAACCGTGGGCGTCGGCCCACACCGACCAGAGACCCGGTAACGCGCGGGCCTCTGGACTCCGCGCTTTTTTCACTTCGCGCTATCGCTGGACACTATGTTTCAGGTGCCACTGCGACAGGCTGGAAATCTTGCCGCTGCGCGGTGCCTTCTCTCGGTCTTCGAGCCAAAGGTCTCGAAGCCGCTCCGTTCAGCAAGATTTCTGAACCGCCCTTGGCTTTTAAAAATAAAACAGAACAAGTAAGGTTGTGAAGTAAAGGCCTGAGGCCGGTTCCAAAATACCGCCGGACGAGAGGTGGAAAACCGCGTGTCTTTTTACGCGGGTTGCAACCCGAAGGGAGGGAACCGCGCAGCGGCGGGATTTTGCGGCTATCACGGTGATACCTGAAACATAGCCAGCGAGCAGAGCGCGCAGTTAAAAAAACGCAGGATTCCAAAGGGTTTCGTTTAAAACCCTTTGGGCCAGTGTGGGCGGCGAGCCCACGACCTTGACCCTAAGGCCAGTTTGGGTGGCAACCCAATGTGTTGGTTTTGGAGTTGGTTTTGAATTTAAAAGCCGCCTGTGTCCGGCATTGACACTATCACTCCGCAAATAACTGGTCATACACATGCTGTAAATGCCTTGCCATCCTTGCTTTCGCCCCCGCTCCATCTTTCGCCAGAATCGCGTCCAGGATCCCCTG
Source organism: Rahnella sp. ATs2 (assembly GCF_051851855.1). Classification (NCBI taxonomy): domain Bacteria; kingdom Pseudomonadati; phylum Pseudomonadota; class Gammaproteobacteria; order Enterobacterales; family Yersiniaceae; genus Rahnella; species Rahnella sp. ATs2. Next base: position 47,290 of record NZ_JBLYPL010000014.1, read on the forward strand.
ATGGTCGGCATTCATTTCACGGGCGAAATCGACTTCGGTGTAATGGCTTTCTAAGCGCATAAACCGGCGTGAGCGGCGTTTATCCCACAGGTAGCCCATCATATCGTGCAGCACTTCATTGCCGGTCATCTCACTGATCATCAGATGGAACCGGCGGTCAGCTTCGAGGAATGCGTCGTTGTTGGCATTCAGCTTATTCAGCTCATCGGCAATTTCTTTCAATTTCACACGCTGCTCTTCAGTACCGTTAATCGCCGCCAGTTCCGCCGTCATCGCTTCATACACCTGTCGTGCTTTCACCAGCGACTGCAGGCTGAATTCTTCTTCATGACTGACCGTTTGCTGTGCGGCTGGCGTTGCCTGTGGCAGCGGGTCGCTGACGTAGACACCATTGCCGGTGCGGATTTCCACCCAGCCGGTGATCTCCAGTGCAATCAGCGCCTCGCGGATGGAAGAACGGCTGACGCCCAGCTGTTTGGACAGGTCACGTTCGGACGGGATCATCGCCCCCGGCGCGAACTGACCGGTGTTGATGCAGTTAATCAGTACGTTTGAAATCTGGCGATACAGCCGTTCCACTTTCAGGGTTGGTAATTCCATTATTGTCTCCATGTTCTTGCTGAATCGCAGATCTGTTATCCAGGTCACATTAATCATCGGTTTGATACTGAATCATATGTCGGTCTGATGGCCTGACCAGCAGACCACCTGACCAGACCGCGCATTAAGATTGAACTTATCACCGGCCATGCGTCAACTACATTCAGAGAGTCAGTTAACAATTTTAAGGAAAACACATGGAACAGACATGGCGTTGGTACGGCCCGAACGATCCGGTTTCGCTTGATGATGTGCGTCAGGCTGGCGCAACTGGCGTGGTCACTGCCCTGCACCATATTCCTAACGGTGAAGTGTGGCCGGTAGAAGAAATTAAAAAGCGTAAGGCGATCATTGAAGCCAAAGGTCTGGTGTGGTCGGTTGTCGAAAGCATTCCGGTACATGAGGAAATCAAAACCCGCAGCGGAGATGTTGAGAAGCACATTGCGAACTATCAGCAATCTATTCGTAATCTGGCGGAATGTGGGATTTATACGGTCTGCTATAACTTCATGCCGGTTCTGGACTGGACGCGTACCGATCTGGGTTATCTGCTGCCAGACGGTTCACGCGCCCTGCGCTTCGACCATATCGCTTTCGCGGCCTTTGAATTGCATTTGCTCAAACGTGAAGGCGCGACGTCGTATTACAGCGCTGAAGAACAGAAACAGGCGGCAGAATATTTTGCGGCGATGACGCAGGCAGAGAAAGACCAGCTGGTGTCAAACATCATCGCCGGTCTGCCGGGTGCAGAAGAAGGTTATACGCTGGATCAGTTCCGTGCCCGTCTGGCGACGTACGACGGTATCGATAAGGCCAAACTGCGTGAAAACATGGCGCACTTCCTGCGCAGTATTGTGCCAGTGGCGGAGCAATGCGGATTAAGTCTGGCGGTTCATCCGGATGATCCCCCGCGCCCTATTCTCGGCCTGCCGCGCATTATCTCCACCATTGAAGATATGCAGTGGCTGAAAGAAACCGTCGACAGTATTCATAACGGTTTCTGCTTCTGCACCGGTTCTTACGGCGTGCGTGAAGATAATGACCTGGTGAAAATGATGACCGATTACGCTGACCGCGTTCACTTCATCCACCTGCGCGCCACGTTGCGCGAAGAAGTTCCGGGCAGCTTCCATGAAGCCGACCATCTTGACGGTGATGTGGATATGGTCGCAGTCATCAAAGCCATTCTGACCGAAGAGCAAACCCGCCGCCGCGCAGGTAATTTGCGCGCTATCCCGATGCGCCCTGATCACGGCCATCAGATGCTGGATGACTTGCACAAGAAAACCAATCCGGGGTATTCGGCGATTGGACGTCTGCGGGGACTGGCGGAACTGCGGGGTGTAGAGCGGGCGTTGAAACAGAGCTTCTTTGCCGAGTAAACTCGCGGGATTAATTAACTTCCGACTGAGATAATTTCGGTTTCTTAATAACGGTTATCACTCGGCCTTTCGCGCTGAAACCGACCAAGAGGGAAAAATGCTTTTTCCCTCTTGGATCTTCCTTCGCTTTTTCAAAAAGCGCTTCCGCTCGGTGGCTATGTTTCAGTTACCGCAGTGACAGGCTGGAAAGCTTGCCGCTGCGCGGTCCCTTCATTTCGGGATTGCAGCCTCAGGTCTGCAACCTCTCATTCAGCAAGCTTTCTGAATCGCCCGCACGATCTTAAAATCAACGGCAGATCGTCTCTTTTATCTTTTAGAAAAGTGGATTGGCGTGCTTAAAATCCAGCTGAACGGAGCGGCTTCGAGACCTGTGGCTCGAAGACCGAGAGAAGGCAGTGCGAAGCACCTGGATTTGCGCCACTTACCAATGCGCCAGAACATGTCCGTCATACCCGCGACAGCGCGCAGTGAAAAAAGCGCGGAGTCCAGAGGCCCGCGCGTTACCGGGTCTCTGGTCGGTGTGGGCCGACGCCCACGGTCTTGACCTTAAGGCCAGTTTGGGTGGCAACCCAAGGTGTTGTTGAACTTAAACGGCCGCCCCTTTTGCAGCGGCCCACTCTGCAAAACTCAAAAATGATACGCCACCGCGTTTTCCTGCTCCGGCCACGGATGTGACTTGTACGGTTTAGCCGGATAGTTAATCTCAACACTTCTGCGGCGGAAATCACTTGGGCTGACCCCTACCCGTTTGCGGAATACCCGCGAGAAATACAACTGATCGTCATATCCCACCACACGGCCAATCGTCGCTATAGATTCCTGAGTCGTCTGTAATAACAGTTTGGCGCGGATCACCCGCTGATCTTCACGCCAGCGCAGGATGTTGATCCCCACCTGCTCGCGGAAAAGATGTGCCAGCCGTGATGGAGACAGGCAAACATGACGCGCCACTTCGTCGATACGCAACTCTCCGGCAAGATTTCCGGTGATGAACTGGCAGGCTTCGATAACGCGCGGATCCATAATTTTTTGCGGGCTCTGCGGATCTTCTTCCATTGCGCGCAGCAACAGACGCTCCAGCAGATTCATCCCTAACTCTTCGCAGAAACGACGGCCTGATTTTTGAGTTTGCTCGATATTGGCAAACAGGCGGTCGAATTCCAGTAATAAGGTGTTATTCGGTAAGGAGAGACGCCCGACGTCGCGGGTTTTGGTGTGCCACTCCAGCCAGTCTGCCCAGTAGGCACGCGGGCGGAAATACACCCAGCGGTGATACCAGGAATCGGCGTTAGCGGAACGGCTGTAGAGATGACGGGCTTTCGGCGGGAATAATAGCAGATCACCGGGGTTGCAGTAGAACGTATCTTCGCCGTCAAAAACTTTACCCTGCCCTTTTACGGTCAGGTTGAGGATGTAACCTTTCATGCCGCCCGGGCGGTCGATGGCAAAGTCCAGTGGCCCGTCAGCAAGGATCGGTGTCATACCGGCGACCAGATAGGCGTTGAAACTGTAACCCGGTAACAGCGGGTTTTGCTGCTGATCCTGAATCATACGGTGATACATCGAACCTCCCGAAACTTCACGTGGCTATGGACTTTTTATCTATTCTAATCGGCGATGAAAACGCTGCCAATAAATGTTACTTTTTTGTGAACAACCACGCGTTTTTGCGGCATTTAACCGGTCTGAGCGTTAAATGCCGCGGGTAGTAAGCTGTGAAAGCGTTATCACAAAACCGGTTTAAACGGTCTTTTTGGCTTTCTGTTTGTAACGGTCGAAGATAACCGCCGCCAGCAGGATCAGACCACGTACCACATACTGCGAGAACGGAGATATATTCAGCAGGTTCATGGCATTTTCCACGGTACCCAGGATCAGGATCCCCGATACCACGTAGGAAATTTTACCGATGCCGCCTTTCAGCGAAACGCCACCCAGCACACAGGCGGAGATGACGATCAGCTCAAAGCCCAGCGACGTCATTGGCTGACCGCTGGTCATACGTGAAGCCAGAATGATGCCCGCCGCCGCCGATACCAGACCGGACAGAACGAAGATGATGATTTTAGTGCGCACCACCGGCACACCGGCCAGACGCGCGGCATCTTCATTACCCCCAATCGCCAGCGTGTTACGGCCAAACGTGGTTTTGTTCAGCAGCAGACCAAAGATAATCAGACAGCCGACCGTCAGCCAGATTGGCGCGGGCAGTCCCAGCCAGTTGGCGTAACCGAGTGCGAAGAAGCGTTCGTCTTCGATGCCCACTGCTTTACCGTCAGAAATGATGTACGCCAGACCGCGCACAATCTGCATGGTGGCGAGCGTGGTGATCAGCGCGTTAATTTTCAGGCGGGCGATAACAAAACCGTTGAGCAAACCGGTCAGCATCCCAAGCAGTAAACCGGCAGCGACGCCAATCCACAGGCTTTCAGTCATGTTGATGACCACCGCGGTTGTCACGCCCGCACAGGCAATGACGGAGGCGACGGACAAGTCAAAGTCACCGGAAGCCAGACAGAACAGCATCCCGCAGGCCACCATGCCGGACATCGAAATAGCCAGTCCCAGCCCTTTCATGTTGATGAAAGAACTGAAGTTCGGCACGAAAATCGAACAGGCGAGAAACAGTACGGCGAACACCACTAACATGCCGTAGCTGTCCCAGATACGCATCAGGCCTTGTCCGCTGCGCGATGCGGCTGAAGGTTGATCCGGTTTTGCTGAATTGGTTGTCATACTCGACATAATATTTTTGCTCCTCAGTCAGGCAGCGTCAGGGGCAGAATCAAGGTCTGGTGTCCGCAACATGGCGAGCCCCAGCGCTTTTTCTTCGGTGGCTTCATCGTGGGACAGTTCGCCGGAGACAGCGCCTTCGCGCATCACCACAATTCTGTCCGCCAGACCCAGCACTTCCGGTAAATCACTGGACGCAAACAGCACCGCAATGCCTTGTTTCGCCAGTGAATAAATCACGTTGTAAATCTCATGCTTGGCGCCGACGTCAATCCCACGCGTCGGTTCGTCGAGCAAAATGACTTTCATGTCTTCCGACAACCAGCGCCCTAAAATGGCCTTTTGCTGATTACCGCCGGAAAGGTTCATGATCAGCTGCTGATCGCTTGGCGTTTTGATATTCAGCGCCTCGATGTGCTTGCGCGCATTTTTCGCTTCCCAGGCGTTGTTGATCAGGCAACCCGCTTTCACCGTTTTCCGGCGGGCGCTGATGTTGATGTTGTCACGTACCGAGTGAACAGGAATGATGCCGTCGGCTTTGCGGTCTTCAGGACACAGCATGATGCCCTGGCGGATCGCGTCTGCCGGTTTGCGGATGTTCATCACTTTGCCATCGAGCCGCAGTGTGCCGCCGGTGACGCGCGTGCCGCCGAATAACCCCTTCATCAGCTCACTGCGACCGGCGCCTACCAGCCCGAACAGGCCGACGATTTCTCCCTGACGCACGCTCAGGCTGATCGGCGTCTTCACGCCCGGTGCTTTGACCTGATCCAGCTGCAAACGTATTTCGCCGTGCGGACGCGGCGCGTAGCCGTAAATGTCGTCCAGATTACGGCCGACCATCGCCTGCACCAGCTTGCTGTTATCCACCTGGGTCATGTCGTCAAAGGTCCGCACATAGCGGCCGTCTTTGAAAACGGTGACAGCGTCACTTAATGCAAAAATCTCTTCCATACGGTGTGACACATACAAAATCACACGCCCTTCTGCCCGCAACTCACGGATAACACGGAATAATTGTTCGATTTCACGTGCTGAAAGTGAACTGGTCGGCTCATCGAATGCAATGATTTTGGCGTTACGCGCCAGCGCTTTAGCGATTTCCACCATCTGCCACTGGCCGATGGAGAGATATTTCAGCGGGGTATCGGGATCGATATCCAGCCCGAGGTGTTCGAGCTGAATTTTGGTTTCATAGCGCAGCAATTTGCGGTTCACAAAACCGTGTTTGCTGGGCAACTGTCCGAGATAAATGTTCTCTGCCACCGTCATTTCCGGCACCAGATGCAATTCCTGATAAATGATCGCCACACCGGCATCGAGCGCATCGGTGGTGTTATTGAAAGCGACCTGCTGCCCTCTGATATGAATATTGCCCTGTGAAGGCTGATAGTTGCCGCTGAGGATTTTCAGAAGCGTCGATTTACCCGCGCCGTTTTCGCCCATCAGCGCATGGATCTGCCCGGCATAACAATTGAAAGAAATCCCGTCCAGCGCTTTCACGCCTGGAAAAGTTTTGCCAATGTCATGGAATTCCAGATACGGCGTGGCCGCATCAAACTCCGTCAGTGACGGTGTCAGCAAAGGCGTCTTGTTTGAAGATTGCTGAGTCATAGTGGCTACCTGGAAATTAAGTAAAGTTGAATGCACGCCACTGCACAGCAGAAAACAGTTCGTAAAACTTCCTGTCGTCCACTCTGCAGCAGCGTTATCTAATGCTCGTTTACTCGCTATTCCTCTAAATCATTCGGGTTGCAGGAAGGCGGCAAGTTCGTGAATCCCCGGGAGCTTACATAAGTAAGTGACCGGGGTGAACGAACGCAGCCAACGCATCTGCAGCCCGAAGGATGACGAGGAAATTACATTAAGCCTTTCTTCTTCAGCTCTTCTTTGAAGTTGTCGCGGGTGATCAGGACAACATCAGTGACTTCGGTGAATTTCGGTGGTTCAACGCCTTTGGTGACCCATTCGTTCAGCATCTGGATACTTTTATAACCGTGGATATCCGGGCTAGGTAACAGGGAACCATAGAAGCCGGTTTGCGCGCTTTTTGACAGCTCATTCACGGCGTCCACACCGTTGATACCGATACCGATCACGTTAGCGGCTTTGAAGCCCTGACCTTCTGTTGCACGCACACCGCCGAGAACGGTGTTGTCGTTCATACCGATGATCAGCCAGTTCTTCACTTCAGGATGTTGGACTAACAGGGAGTTACCGGCATCCAGTGCGCCAGGAATATCGTTGGATTTGGTCGGAACTTTATAGATTTGTTTTTCCGGGAAACCGGCAGCTTTCAGCGCGTCCATTGAACCGGAAGTACGGCGGCGTGCAGTGTCCAGCTCATCAGCGGTAATCGCCATCACGCCGGTATCTGCGACTTTCCAGCCACGTTTTTGCATTTCTTTATACAGTTCCTGTCCCTGACGTTCGCCTATTTTGGTGGCGGCCATCATCACCAATGGCACCTCTTCCATTGGCTTGCCTTTGGCATTCACGAACTGGTCATCCACCTGGATAACTTTCATGTCATAGCTGCGCGCTTTCGCCATGATGGCAGGCCCCAGACGCGGATCCGGCGTACAGATAACAAAACCTTTCGCACCGTTTGCCGCCAGACTGTCGATGGCATTCAGCGTTTTTTCACCGTCTGGCACAGCAATTTTAATGACCTCAAAGTTCAGATCCTTACCGGCTTTATCTGCAAAGCGCCATTCAGTCTGGAACCACGGCTCTTCGGGCTGTTTAACCAGGAAACCCAGCTTTGGATTTTCGGCTGCCATAGCTGAATGTGACATAACGGCTGCTAACCCTACCGCCGCTAATGCCTTAGTGAATTTATGCATGATGTTCTCCGACTTTTATTGTTGTTTTTCACAATCGCAGTCTCATATCTGTTGGTTTGCCGCAATCATGAAAACGTTATCAGTAGCGTAAAGAAACAAAGTGAAAGTGCGGCGAAGTCCGGTATGTAGCGGATTTACGTCACACTCTCTTGTAAGACGGGTTAAGTTTTAGCGGTAATTTTGCAGCGGAATGTAGAGCGCTATCACACGGCGGGAAAACAGCAGGTTTGTACATAGATATAGCGATTTTAGCCAAACGCTAACATTTGACCAACCTCACAGAAACATCATTGGGAGCAGATTTGTGCATACTTCCAGCTAACGCCTCCTCACTCACTTTTTTGCATCCTCCTACTGTTAGAGCAATTCGATTCGCCGCCGTAATGACTACGGCAAACCTGAAGGAGTGAGAAAGAATGACGCAAGGTGCGATTGCTCTTGGTCTTGATTTTGGCAGCGATTCTGTCCGGGCACTGGCTGTGGATTGTCAGACCGGTGCGGAGATGGAAACTGACGTGGTTTATTATCCGCGCTGGACTGAAGGCCGTTACTGTGACGCGGCAATAAACCAGTTCCGCCACCATCCGCTCGACTATATAGAAGCGATGGAGCAGGCAATCAAAAACGTCGTGCAACGTCTGGGCAGTGAACGGGCGGCGCGCGTGGTAGGGATCGGTGTGGATTCCACCGGTTCCACGCCTGCTCCTGTAGATAATGAAGGCAACATTCTGGCGCTGACGCCTGAGTTCGCCGAAAACCCGAACGCCATGTTCGTGTTATGGAAAGATCACACGGCAATAGAAGAAGCCGAAGAAATTAACCGCCTGTGCCGCAGCGGTGAATTCCCCGACTATTCCCGCTATATCGGCGGCGTTTACTCCTCTGAATGGTTCTGGGCAAAAATCCTGCATGTTTCCCGCGCGGACGCTGCCGTTAAAACAGCCGCGGCTTCTTGGGTTGAACTGTGCGACTGGGTGCCTGCCCTGCTTTCCGGTACCACCGCGCCGGACAAAGTGGTGCGTGGCCGTTGCAGCGCCGGACACAAAATGCTCTGGCATCCGTCATGGGGCGGTTTGCCGCCAAAAGATTTCTTCGCTGCTCTCGATCCTTTGCTGGTCGAAAACCTGCCGTATCCGCTGTTTACTGACACCGTTACCGCTGAACAGGCGGTTGGCACGCTGACCTCTGAATGGGCAGAACGCCTTGGTCTGCCTGCTTCCGTGGTGCTTTCCGGCGGTGCATTCGACTGCCATATGGGCGCAGTCGGCGCGGGCGCACAGCCTTATACGCTGGTGAAAGTGATCGGGACTTCCACCTGCGACATTCTGATCGCCGACAAAGAGCGTGTAAACGACCGCGCGATTGCCGGGATCTGCGGTCAGGTCGAAGGCAGCGTGGTGCCGGACATGATCGGGATGGAAGCCGGACAATCCGCTTTCGGTGATATGTATGCCTGGTTTAGCCGTCTGCTGAGCTGGCCGCTGATTCAGGCCGCCAAAGTGCATCCTGAAATGGCACCGCAACTGACCAGCCTGCAAAAAAATCTGCTGTCCGATCTCACCGCAGCGTGGGCGGCCAGTCCGAAACTCGATCATCTGCCGCTGGTGCTCGACTGGTTCAACGGTCGCCGTACGCCGTTTGCTAATCAGCGTCTGAAAGGCGTCATCACCGATATCAATCTGGGCACGCAAGCGCCGGAACTGTTCGGGGGCTTTATCGCTGCCACCGCCTTTGGCGCACGCGCCATCATGGAATGTTTCGAACAGCAGGATATTCCGGTGGAGAACGTCCTCACGCTCGGCGGTATCGCACGTAAATCACCGGTCATCATGCAGGTTTGCGCCGACGCGATGAACCGTCCGCTGCAAATCGTCGCCTCCGATCAGTGTTGCGCGCTGGGTGCGGCAATTTTTGCTGCCGTCGCCGCCGGGGAATTCAGCGACGTTCCGGCCGCACAGGAAAAAATGGCCTGCAGCATAGAACGTACGCTGCTGCCGGATCCACAGCGCGTCGAACAATATCAGCGCCTGTATGAACGTTATCAGCAATGGTGTGCCACCACTGAACCGCTGTTTGCAGCGAAACCGGCACATTAATGTCTGTCTCATAAATTGCTATTTCACACCTACGATATTCAGGAGTAATAAATGGACGCGTTTAAACATCTCGAAGTGTGGTTCGCCATTGGCAGTCAGCATCTGTACGGACCGGAAGCATTGCGTCAGGTAAAAGAGAACGCCGAGAAGGTGGTCAGTAGCCTGAACAGCGAAGCCGGTTTGCCGGTTAAACTGGTGCTTAAACCGCTGGTCACCACGCCGGATGAAATCACGGCGCTGTGCCGCGACGCCAACTACGACAATGCCTGCGTGGGGATCATCACCTGGCTGCACACCTTCTCTCCGGCCAAAATGTGGATCGCGGGCTTAAGCATTCTGCATAAGCCACTGTTGCAGTTCCATACACAGTTCAACGCTGAAATTCCGTGGGACACCATGGACATGGACTTCATGAACCTGAACCAGACCGCACACGGCGGCCGCGAGTTTGGCTTCATTGGTGCCCGTATGCGTCAGCAACACACTGTGGTCGCGGGTCACTGGCAGGATGGCGAATCACATCGCCGAATCGCCCAATGGATGCGCGTCGCTGCCGCGAAAAACGAAAGTCAGCATCTGAAAGTGGCGCGCTTTGGCGACAACATGCGTGAAGTTGCCGTGACAGAAGGTGACAAAGTGGCCGCACAAATCCAGTTCGGCTACAGCATCAATGCTTACGGCATTGGCGATTTGGTCAGCGTCATCAACGAAGTCAGCAAAGGCGATATCGACACGCTGGTGGAAGAATACGAAGCCACTTATCGCCTGACCGATGCGGTTAAACTTAACGGCGAACGTCGTGAAAACCTGCTGGATGCGGCGAAAATCGAACTGGGGATGACGCATTTCCTGGAGCACGGTAAATTCGGCGCATTCACCACCAACTTTGAAGATCTGCACGGCATGAAACAGTTGCCGGGGCTGGCGGTACAGCGTCTGATGCAAAAAGGCTACGGCTTTGGCGGCGAAGGCGACTGGAAAACTGCGGCACTGCTGCGCATCATGAAAGTGATGGCCAGCGGCCTGAAAGGTGGCACGTCGTTCATGGAAGATTACACCTACCACTTCAAGCCGGGTAATGACCTGGTAGTCGGTTCGCACATGCTGGAAGTGTGCCCGTCGATTGCTAAAGAAGAAAAACCGTTACTCGATGCGCAATATCTCGGCATAGGTGGCAAAGCGGATCCGGCGCGTCTGATCTTCTCCACGCCGGCAGGCCCTGCGGTTAACGCCAGCGTCATCGACATGGGCGACCGTTTCCGTCTGCTGGTCAATCTGGTGGATACCGTCGAGCAACCGCATCCGTTGCCAAAACTGCCCGTCGCCCGGGCTATCTGGAAAGCCCAGCCTTCACTGGCGACAGCGGCAGAAGCCTGGATCCTTGGCGGCGGCGCGCACCATACCGTGTTCTCACAGGCACTGGATATTGATGCGCTGCGGTTATATGCGGAGCTGAGCAATATTGAATTGCTGGTGATTGATAACGAGACGACGCTGCCGGACTTTAAGAATCAGATCCGGTGGAATGAGGTGTATTACAAACTTTGCAGTCGTTGATTTGCTTGCTCCTCCACTTCAAAGAGCCTTTTTTCTTTGCTCCTCCCCCTGCGAAGGGGGAGGCCGGGAGGGGGTTTTAAAGCCAAACACTCTGTAAAAGCAAACTTCAACTCTTTGATTTTTCGTTAATACCCCACCCCAACCCTCCCCTTCGCAGGGGAGGGAGTCGCCCCAGCCAGTCTTCACAATTCTTACGCATCCTCGACAAGAACGAACAGAAACTGTCATTTCCCCGTCACATTCCCCCTTTACGCTCACCCCACAAATAAATCCCAAAGAGGATAGTACCAACCATGATCATTCCAGCTCATACCGGCGGGAATGCGCCTGCGCGCATGTCTTCTCCCCCTGCCATCGCTATTCATCAGGTGTCCCATTACTTTGGGAGCAACCCGGTACTCAATCACGTCAATTTATCCGTGCCGGAAGGTACGATCCTCGCCCTGCTTGGCCCTTCGGGCTGCGGGAAAAGCACGCTGCTGAAAATGCTGGCGGGGCTACTCCATCCCGCGTCGGGGCAAATCAGTTTTGATGGCGAAATCGTCGCCAGCGGGAAACTCAGCGTGCCGCCGGAAAAACGCAATCTCGGGATGGCGTTTCAGGATTACGCCCTGTGGCCGCACATGAACGTGCGCCAGAACGTGGCGTTTCCGTTGCAAATGCGCGGGATCCGTGGCGCAGCTCAACACGAGAAAGTAATGGCCGCGCTGGAGCGCGTCGGGCTGGCGGATTTTGTCTCGCGCCGCCCTTCTGAACTTTCCGGTGGTCAGCAGCAGCGCGTGGCGCTGGCACGGGCGATTGTCGCCGAGCCGCGTATTTTGCTGTTCGATGAACCACTGTCAAATCTTGACCGCGACCTGCGCGAAAGCCTGTGCGAAGAAATGGCGACATTGTTGCGCCAGCTCGGCACCACGGCGGTGTATGTCACCCACGATCAGCACGAAGCTCATGCACTCGCTCACCGCATTGCGCGCATGGACAAAGGCGCCATCGCCAGCATTGACCAGATTGACCCTTCCGTTGTTTCACCTTTTGTTGCTTAACCTTTGATGGAATGAAAATGATGAACCGCACACACAACACACAGACAAAAACGTTTTCCCGTACCAAAACAGGCGTAATGACAGCAATGACTCTTTCTCTCGCAATGGCAGCCGGCAGTGCTCAGGCACTGACGCTCTACACCGCCGGGCCGGGTTCACTGGCAAAAAAACTGGCAGCAGGCTATGAAAAACAAACCGGCGTAAAAGTCGATGTGTTCCAGGCAACAACCGGCAAAGTCATGGCGCGGCTGGAAGCCGAACAGGCTAATCCGCGCGCGGACGTCTTAATTTCAGCGTCCTGGGATACCGCAACCGACCTCGAGCAACGTGGCTGGTTGCTGGAATATCAAAGCCCGAATGCAGAACAGGTTCCGGCACAATTCAAAACGCCGTATTACGTCGCGCAGGGTATTTCCGCGCTGGGTATCGTGTGGAACACCAAAAGCGGTACTACCGAACCAAAAGACTGGGGCGATTTAGCCAAACCGGAATTCAAAGACAAAGTCACCACGCCGGATCCGTCGCTTTCTGGTGCTTCTTTAGATTTGCTGATCGGGTTACAAAATGCGCATGCACAGCAGGCCTGGAAGCTGTTTGAAGATTTGAAAGCCAACGGCATGATTATCGCTGGTCCGAATGCGCAGGCCCTGACGCCGGTCTTGCAGGGGGCAAAAGCCGCGGTATTCGGCGCAGTGGATTATGTGTCTTATGGCAGCGTGCAGGACGGCGAATCCGTTAAAGTGATTTTCCCGAGCAGCGGCACGGTTATCGCGCCGCGTCCGATGATGATCCTCAAATCCAGCCAGCAGCAGAAAGAAGCCAAAGCATTCATAGATTACGCGCTCTCGCCTGAAGGCCAGAAACTGGTCGCCGATGCGTGGCTGATGCCAGCGCGCACGGACATTGATGCCAAACGCCCATTGTTTAAATCATTGAAATTGCTGCCAGAGGCCTCACAGGCTTCAGCATCCCGTAAAGACGTTCTCGAGCGTTTTGCGAAGCTGTTCGGCCAGCAATAATCCTTTCACGGGCTGTCGCTAAAACAGCCCGCTTCTGAGATTTGATCAATGAATAGAAACGCTTTTTTACCGGGCGTAACGGGCATCGCGCTGCTGTTACTGGTCGCGGTGCCGGTGGCATTTGTGATCTTGCAGGCGGTTTTTCCGCATCTGGATACCGGCAGTTATTCGGCGCCATTCAGCACTTTTACCCGCGTTTTTGCCGAACCTTCGTTGCAGGCACTGTTTGCCACCACGCTGAAAGTCGGACTGGGCGTGGCGTTATGCAGCGCGCTGATCGGCGTGCCTCTGGGCGCGCTGCGCGGATTATTCGCCCTGCCCGGCGCCGTTCTGTGGGATGTGGTTTTTCTGATCCCTTTTTTAATACCGCCTTATATCGCTGCGCTGTCGTGGATGCTGGCGCTGCAAACCAACGGTTACGTACAGCAATTGCTGCCGTGGCTGCATCTGAATGATTTTCTGTTTTCACTGCCGGGTATGGTGGCAGTGATGACGCTCAACGTTTTTCCGGTGGTCTATTTTGCCGTCTCGCGCAGCATGGCCGCCAGCGGCAGCCGTCTGGCGGATGTGGCGCGTATTCATGGCGCAGGCCCCTGTCGGGCATTTATCCGCATCACGTTGCCGATGGCCTTACCGGCCATGGCCTCCAGTCTGCTGCTGGCGTTTACCCTGTCGATAGAAGAATACGGCGTGCCCGGCGCGTTAGGTTCGCGAAGCGGCATTCTGATGCTGACGACCGGTATCGAACAGCGTCTTGCCGACTGGCCGATTGATATGCCGGGAGCTGCGGTGCTTTCCCTGCTGCTGGTGGCGATCGCACTTTGCGCTTACAGCGTACAACGCGCGGTGCTGGCCGGTAAAAATGTCGAGAGCATGACCGGTAAACCGGCTGATGTGACACAGAAATCGCTGGCAGGCTGGACGCTGCCGGTGATGGCGTTATTTACCGTCGTGGCGTTGATTGCGGTGGCGCTGCCGATTGTCTCCACGCTGGTGACGGCATTTTCCGGCACCCTTTCCGGCGGACTGACGCTTTCCAATTTCACATTACGGCACTTTGGCAATCTGTTTGCTGCGCATAGCGATGCGCTCGGTGCGCTGTCGACCAGTCTCAGTCTGGCGCTGGGCACGGCGCTGATCGCCGGTGCGACGGGATTTCTGGCGTCATGGCTGGTGGTGGCACGCAAAATTCGCGGGGCGGCGTTGATTGACGGACTTTCGCTTTTTCCGGCCGCGCTGCCGGGTATCGTGGTGGGTGTCGGGCTGATCCTGGCCTGGAACCGCAGTTTCTGGCCCGTGACACCGTATAACACCTGGGGGATCCTGCTGTTGTCGTATTGCTGTCTGCTGCTGCCTTATCCGGTGCGTTATGTCAGCGCGGCGCTAAAGCAGATTGGCGGTAATCTCGATGCGGCGGCACGGGTACACGGCGCGACTGCCGCGCAGGCATTGCGGATGATCCTGCTGCCCCTGGTGTTCCCGAGTTTACTGGCGTCAATGATGATGGTATTTGCAGTGGCATCGCGTGAACTGGTGACGTCGCTGCTGCTGTCCCCGGCAGGTGTGCAGACGGTTTCCGTGTATGTCTGGCGGCAGTTTGAACAGGGTTCGGTGGGCGACGGTATGGCGATGGCGTCGATTGCCGTACTGCTGAGCCTGACGCTGATGTTAATCGCATTCAGGCTACAGCAGCGTCAGACGTCTTAACTTTGACGCTGCGCTTCACGGCGCGGGCGGTCGCCAGACGGGATTAGCAAACCGGCTGCGACCGCCAGCACTGAAACCACCGCCGACACCACGAATACCCAGTGCAGCGAAGCGGCCACGCTGTCGGTCAGCATATTCAGCTGTCCTGCGTCCATCGCGCTGCGCGTGGTTTTTTCCATCAGTTGCTGAACCGGATCGTTCACCTGCGGCAGCCGGTATTCCAGATTAAGATTCAGCGTCGCGCCCAATACCGCCGTGCCGATGGCTGAGCCAAGCATCCGCGTGAACAGCGTCGACGCGGTAGCAATGCCGCGGATCGCCGGTTCTGCGCTGTTCTGCACTGAAACGATAAATGTGGTGTTAGAAAGCCCCATGCCTGCGCCGATAGAAAACGCCGCGATGCGCGCCATCCACAATCCCGACGACGGCGAAAGCAATAACAGCGCCAGACTTCCGCCCACCAGCAGCAATCCCCCCGTCACCGCCGTGGTCCGATACGACGTTGCCTGCATCATGCGGCTGCTGAACATGCTTGCCAGCGGCCAGCCGATGGACATCAGCGCCAACGTGGTGCCCGCCTCCAGCGGTGTTCCGCCGAGAACGCCCTGAACGTAAGTCGGCAGGAACGCGCTGATCCCCATCATGGTCGCGCCGATAATCAGACCACCGACATTACCGGCAATAATTACTTTGCTGTCCCACAGCGCCAGCGGGAACAGCGGTTCAGGCGTTTTACGCTCCTGACGCACCAGTAATCCGCCGTTGACAACAGCAAACGCCAGCAACGCCAGCGCCCAGTAGCCCAGAGCTTCGGCCTGTAACAGCGCCAGTAATAAGGAAGCGACGGCGAGCGTGAGATAAGTGGTTCCGGCAAGATCCAGCTGATGCGGTTTACGCTGACCGTCCGGCGGCAGGTATTTGATCAGGATCGCCATTGCCACCAGGCCGATAGGCACGTTCACCCAAAACACCACCGCCCACGGAAAATGGGAAACAATAAACGCCCCCATCAGCGGGCCGACTATCGCCGACACGCCCCATACGCTGGACAAATACCCCTGCGCTTTCGCCCTTTCCTGCGGACCGTAGACATTGGCAATCAGCGTCGTGGCAATGGGCGTAATGGCGCCAGCACCCAGCCCCTGCAACGCACGAAAACCGATCATCCAGCCCAGCGACGGCGCGAAGCCGCACAGAACCGAACCAATAAGAAATAAGGTGGTGCCGATGAAAAACATTTTCCGGCAGCCGTATAAATCCGCCAGCCGCCCGTAAATGGGCACCGTAATCGCCTGCGTCAGAAGATAGACGGCGAATACCCAGCCAAGCAGTGAAAAACCACCGAGATCACCGATGATGGTCGGCATCGCGGTCGCGACAATGGTCACTTCCACCGCGGCCATAAACATCGACAACATGCAGGCAATGAGGATCAGCGGACGGTGGGAAGATTTAACAGCAGATGTTTGGACTTCAGAATGATTGACGGCCATGTTCTTTGTTTTCTTAAGAATTGTATTGATGAATGCACTCAGGCAGATTTCAAATTATAGACGTAAAAAAGGCTCCGGGTTTTGCACTCAGAGCCTCCGAACTGGCGAAATTTTGTGACAACGTCACCGTCAGGCGCGGGTCATTGTTTTGAGATTGAAGCTGGACAGGTCAATAAACTTCGCCATATCGCGGCTTTCAGCGCGGGGTAAATACGGAATTTCTCCCAGAAGCGGTGCTGAAATATTGGCGCTTATCGCGTCAATCGTTTCCTGATAGTGAGCCAGGCACGGATTAATGCGGTTCGCCACCCAGCCAATCAACGGTAAACCATCAGCAATAATTGCCTGCGCTGTTAATAATGCATGGCTGACGCAACCTTCCTGAATACCGACCACTAATACCACCGGCATATTTTGCTGGCGTACCCAGTCAGAATAAAAAAGATGCGGAGTAATCAATGTTCTCCAGCCATCACATCCTTCAACAACCACTGAATCCGCCTCTTCACGCATGAAATTAAGACCATTGGTCATTATTTCAAACACATTCCCGGGGATCTGGCTGGCATAAATATCTTCATCCGCCAACGCCAGAGGGGTTATTTTATTAAAAGGATAAGAAATAGAAGATGACTGCTGGAGAGTTACCGCATCTTTATTTCGAACCCCGTCGGCCAACTCCTGGCTGCCTGTTGCAATAGGTTTATAGCCTAAAACGCAGCGGTCCTGCGCGGCTAAGGCCTGAAGCAAGGCACGTGTGACAATGGTTTTACCTACACGGGCGTCCGTACCCGTGACGAAAAAGTGCGTTAACATGGAATTCAGGCTCCGGGATCTCTCCGTCTTATTGAAAGATAGTCGCCGGTAAGAAAACACCACCAGAGACAAAGTATCGACAGAAAGTCTAGGCGATGCGAGATGAGAGCAGTTTGCGTTAGCGCAATGTTTTGTCGACTCGGTGAGCAAAAATGCCGGAAGGCTTATAGCTATTTTATTAAGATAAACAACCTAACGTTATATAAAACTTAGCCTTGCAGTAATTTTATTATCAGGGAGCCGCTGTATAACGCGTCTTTGACTAATGCCGCACCGGGCATAGTTCCCTGATTATAGAATTGCGTCGATTCGAGTTTGATATTCTCGCTATATGCAGGAAGTGACTGCTGCTGAATACAGGACATTATCGCGGGATGGAGAATATCCTGAGATAAATTAAGCGGCGAGCCGATCAGCACTTTTTCCGGATTGAACAGATTCACCATGATCGCGAGAATTCGCCCTACGCTCTGACCGACACTGATAATCACATCGCGCGCCAGTTGATCGCCACGGTTAGCGGCGTCGCATACGGCCTCAATGGTCAGCGAAACCCCATGCAGTAAGCTGGCTGGAACCGGTACCGTCAGACGCTGACGTACAAGTTCGAGAATACTGTCCGTGCTGGCCACCGTTTCCAGACACCCATGATTGCCGCAATAACAACGCCTGCCGTAAGGATCCACCTGCGTATGACCAATTTCCGCCACACTGCTGCTACCCGCATGCAGAACCCGTCCGCTGGTGATCACGCCCACACCGACATTGTGATCAATCACTACCTGAACGACGTTTTTACAGCCACGGGAGGCGCCATAAAGTGACTCCGCCAGCGTCCACGCACCGATATCGTGCTGCACATAAACCGGCAGACCGGTATGTACGGAAAGCGTGTCGCCAAGCGGCATATCAAACACGTCATGGTAAAACGGCATACGGTGTACAATGCCCCTGCGTGCATCTATCATCCCCGGCAGGGTAATGGCGATGGCGGTAAGGCGTTCGAGTTTGCGCTGATGACGGATAAAGAACTGATCGATTTCAGAGATAATACGTTTGAGCAGCGGTTCCGGAGCCTGAACCGGCAATGGCAGCACTTCTTCCACCACCAGTTTACTGCTCAAATCCCGCAAACCTAAGGTCACGGTTCCGGGACTGATACGGGCAGAAAGGTAGTGCCAGGCCTGCGTATCCAGCGCCAGACCAATGGCCGGACGCCCGCGACTGCCGGGATCCTGAAACTCCGTTTCCAGCACCAGATGAGCCTGTAACAACTCGCGGACAATCTTGGTGATACTGGCCGGAGCCAGTTGTGCTTTTTTCGAAAGCTCGATACGCGAAATGGGACCAAACTGATCTATCAGGCGGTACACAGCACCGACATTGGTTTGTTTAATCTGGTCGATATGTCCTGGTTGCCCGTCGGGGATCACTCAAGGAACTCCTGTTATTTTCGCGCTTCAAAATAAAGATTAGGGGTATGTTGGAGTTTTTGTTATATGTCGTCAACTATTTGATTAGTTATGTGATTTGGTGCACAAATTGCGTGAAAAGACCCTCAGAATTGACTGGAAAAACAGCATGTTCTGTACAAGAAGTCCGTCAGTCATCGTGGAGCAACAATGCCATAAACGCGCGGGTCGCTGCCGTAAGAGGACGTGTCGCATGATTCACCAGCCATAATTGCGTTGTGCCATGCAAATTGCCAAAGCGCAGATAGCGCACGCCTTCCACCTGAATCCGCAAATAAGACGCCGGTAAAATCGATACACCCAGCCCTGCCGCCACCAGCCCGATGATCGTCAGCGGTTCCCCGACTTCCTGGGTGATAAACGGCGTAATGCCCTGCGCTTTCAACTGCCCGAGAATATCGTCGTACAGCGATGTACCGACATCTTTAGAGAAGAACACAAATGGCTGATCGGCCAGATGCTGGAACGTCAGTTCGCCCTCGGCCAGCGCATTAAGCGGATGGTCTTTATGGACTACCGCAATCAGGGGTTCAGTCAGTACCAGATGATGTTCCAGTTCCGGCGGCAGCTCGCCGTTGCGCATCATCCCCAGATCCAGTTTTCCTTCCAGCAGCGGTTCGATTTGCTGTTTGCTGTTGAGCTGTTCGATGCGGATATTCACGTCAGGATACGTCAGGCGAAACCGATGCAACGTACTTGAAACTCGGCGTAAAAACGGCGCCGAAGACGTCAGCCCGAGAGTCAGATTCCCGGATTCCCCGCGGTGAATACGCGCCGCCTGCGCCGAGGCCTCATCCACACGTTGTAAAATCTGACGCGCTTCTGACAGAAACACCTGACCCGCCTGCGTCAGGCGCACGCTGCGGTTACTGCGGTAAAACAGCGCCGCGCCGACATGCGCTTCCAGCGCCTGAATTTGCTGGCTCAGCGGCGGCTGGGAAATATGCAAACGCTCCGCCGCCCGGCCAAAATGCAGTTCATCCGCAACCGCGATGAAATAACGTAAATGACGCAGCTCAATGTGACTCATAACGATGTCCGGTTGTTCCTGATTGATACTTTAAACATATCGTTTTCGATTGATTAATATATTAGACAATACAACGACCACTGTTAAAATTTTCATACATTTTAAAATTTAGTTTTACAGCCCATCGTATTAAGGATTTCCAGTGAAAACCTCCCGGCGGATTTCCGCTGCACCTGCTCAAGATTCTGTTAATGACGACGAATTAAATCCTGACTCGCCTGTCGCCCGCTCCGGTCTGAAAACTCCTTTTATCAAACGTGGTACGCCGCAATTTATCCGCGTTACGCTGGCCCTGTTTTCTGCGGGTCTGGCGACATTTGCGTTGCTGTATTGCGTGCAGCCGATTTTGCCGGTGTTGTCTCATGATTTCGGCGTATCACCGGCCACCAGCAGCCTGTCGCTGTCGTTATCGACCGGTCTGATGGCAATTGGGCTGTTGTTTACCGGGCCGGTTTCTGACGCCGTCGGGCGAAAATCGGTGATGGTGGTGGCGTTACTGCTCGCCGCAGGCTGCACGCTGGTTTGTTCCTTTATGCAGAGCTGGGACGGCATTCTCATCATGCGCGCGCTGATCGGTTTATCGCTCAGCGGCGTGGCAGCGGTAGCAATGACTTATCTGAGTGAGGAAATCCACCCGAGCGTAGTCGCCTTCTCGATGGGTTTATACATCAGCGGGAACTCGATCGGCGGCATGAGTGGCCGTTTAGTCAGCGGCGTGCTGACCGATTTCTTTTCATGGCGTATCGCCGTCGCGGTCGTCGGTTTCTTCGCCCTCGCCGCCGCGATTATGTTCTGGCGCATTCTGCCGCCTTCTAAGCATTTTCGCGCCAGCTCGCTCAAGCCCCGCAAACTGCTGATCAACTTTAAGCTGCACTGGCGTGACAGCGGATTACCGTTACTTTTCGCCGAAGGTTTCCTGCTGATGGGCAGTTTCGTGACCATGTTCAACTACATCGGTTATCGTCTGCTTTCATCGCCTTATAACCTGAGTCAGGCGATTGTCGGGATACTTTCCATCGTCTATCTGATGGGGACTTACAGTTCGCCCAAGGCAGGCGTACTGACCGGTGTCTATGGTCGCGGCCCGGTGCTGATCGGCTCGACAGCCATCATGCTGCTGGGGATTTTGATCACCGCCTTATCTCCGGTATGGCTGATTTTCATCGGCATGATCCTGGTCACCGGCGGGTTCTTCGCTGCGCACTCTGTGGCCAGCGGCTGGATTGGCCGTCGTGCGCGCCGTGCTAAAGGTCAGGCTTCGTCTTTATATCTGTTCAGCTACTACGCGGGATCGAACGTCGCCGGGACGCTGGGCGGATTCTTCTGGCATGCGTACGGATGGTACGGGATTACCGGGTTTATCAGTCTGATGCTGATTGTTGGCGTGGGTGTTGGGTTCCGGTTGATGCGACTTTCTGAGGCAAAAGCCGCTTAATGCCATTTTTTGTGCAGAGGCCGCTGCAAAGGGGCGGCTTTTAAATCCACTTCGACTTCAAAATCAAAATCAATACCTTGGGCTCGCCGTCCAAACTGGCCCAAAGGTCAACACCTTGGGTTGCCACCCAAACTGGCCCTAAGGTCAACACCTTGGGTTGCCACCCAAACTGGCCTTAAGGTCAACATCTTGGGTTGCCACCCAAACTGGCCCTAAGGTCAACACCTTGGGTTGCCACCCAAACTGGCCTTAAGGTCAACATCTTGGGTTGCCACCCAAACTGGCCCTAAGAGGCGCCTATCGCCGCGCCTCTTAGGAATCTCCGGCTCTTTTACTGCGCGCTCCGCTCGCTGGCCATGTTTCAGGTATCGCAGCGACAGGCTGGAAATCTTGCCGCTGCGCGGTTCCTTCATTTCGGGATTGCAGCCTTGGGTCTGCAACCTCTCATTCAGCAAGATTTCTGAATCGCCCGCACGATCTTAAATTCAAAGACAGATTGTTTTCATCTTTTAGAAAGGTTGATTGGCGCGCTCAAAAATGGCACCGAATGAATGGTTCGAGACCCAAGGCTCGAGCCGAGCGGAGCGAGACAACGTCACGAAGTGACGGCCCGAAGGGCGAGGCCGTAGGCCGAGTACACCTGAAATTCGGGGATCGCGCAGCGATGACATTTTGCGCCACTCACCAATGCACCAGAACATGTCCGTCATACCCGCGACAGCGCGCAGTGAAAAAAGCGCGGAGTCCAGAGGCCCGCGCGTTACCGGGTCTCTGGTCGGTGTGGGCCGACGCCCACGGTGTTGACCTTGAATTTGAATTTGAATTTGAAGTGGAATTTAAAAGCCGCCCCTTCGCCACGGCTCTGGCAAAAAAAAGCTTTGTTACAACGCTGGGCAGGAAATGTTCTGTGATGTAGCACGGGAGGAATTGACGCACATCGGCGCAAATGATAATTGTTATCATGTAAATTCATACCGTCAGGCAGGTTGTAATGGCACCGAATACAAAGTCCGCAGCAGCAGCGTCCTGCTGCATCGTCGGCGGCGGTCCCGCAGGATTAATGCTGGGATATCTTCTGGCACGTAAGGGAATTGACGTCACCGTGCTGGAAAAACACAGCGACTTTTTGCGTGATTTTCGTGGCGACACCATCCATCCTTCAACGCTCGACATCATCTGGCAACTGGGATTTCTTGATGAATTCCTCGCCCTGCCGCATCAGCGTGCGGAAAAGCTGTACGGCGAAATCAATGGCAAAGAAACCACGCTGGCAGATTTCAGCCATTTACCCACGCAGTGCAAATTCATCGCGTTTATGCCGCAGTGGGATTTCCTTAATTTCATCGCCAGCAAGGCCGCACAACTGCCGAACTTTCATCTGATCCACAACGCGCAGGTGCTGTCGTTGCGGGAAGATAAATGTCAGGTTTCCGGTGTTCTTGCAGAAGTGAACGGCGAAACGCAGCATTTCGACGCTGATTTAGTAGTGGGTTGTGATGGCCGTAATTCCATCGTACGTGAACAGGCCGGGATGGAAATCCGCCGTTATGGTGCACCGCGTGACGTGCTGTGGCTGAAAATCAACAAGCGCCCAGACGATCCGCAGTGGTCGATGGGACATCGTGGCCCGAAGAAAAACTTCATCATGATCGACCGCGGCGATTACTGGCAGTGCGGTTATTCGATCCCGAAAGACAGCCTGGATGGACTCAAAGCACAAGGCATCGCGCCTTTTCTCGACCTGCTGGCGGAAGTGTCACCATTTGAGCGCCCGCGCTTAGCCGACGATATTCTCAGCTGGGACGACGTGCGCCTGCTGGTGATCCGCATCGACCGCCTGAAAGAGTGGTCAAAACCGGGGCTATTGTGCATCGGCGACGCAGCTCATGCGATGTCACCGATTGGCGGCGTCGGGGTGAATCTGGCGATTCAGGATGCGGTTGCGACGGCGAATATCATTACGGAACCGCTGAAAGCCGGACGTCTTACGCTGCGGCATTTGAAGCGCATCCAGCGCCGCCGGACGTTCCCGACGTGGGCGACGCAGGCGTTACAGATTATGATCAGTAAAGCAGGACAGAAACAAAGGAAGCGCGCCCCATCACGGCTGGAAATGTGGCTGCGCGGGCGGAAATTTATACCATTCCTTTTTGGACGCCTCATCGGAGTCGGGTTTTATCGGGAAATCCCGAAGCTTTGATTTTTCAGGCAAACCTATTGATGTGCACGGTCAACTCCCTCCCCGCCTCCCCCTTCGCAGGGGGAGGCGCCGTACCGGATCCTCTTCTGAACAGGCATCACAAATTTAAATATCCCCCCGCCTTTCATCACCCATAATTGATGAGCGTCATTACGCCCGTACCGTTATTTCGGCAAAGTTCCCGCCTTTCACTTGGATCCACATTTAATCTCGGGGAATACAATCATGCTGGAATTACTGATCGGACTGGTGGTCGCCGTGTTTGTCGGGCGCTATATCATCAAAGGCTATTCGCCCACCGGCGTCCTGATGGTCGGTGGTTTGTTGCTGCTGATTATCAGCGCAATCATGGGTCACAGTATCCTGCCGGAAGGCACTAAAAGTACCGGCTGGAACGCGACGGATATCGTCGAGTACGTCAAAATTCTGCTGATGAGCCGTGGTGGCGATCTCGGCATGATGATCATGATGCTGTGTGGTTTCGCGGCCTATATGACCCATATCGGCGCCAATGATGTGGTGGTTAAGCTGGCGTCGCGTCCGTTACAGATGATCAACTCGCCGTACATTCTGATGGTTGCGGCTTATATTCTGGCGTGCCTGATGTCACTGGCGGTGTCTTCGGCGACCGGTCTGGGCGTGTTGCTGATGGCTACCCTGTTCCCGATTATGGTTAACGTCGGCATCAGTCGCGGTGCGGCGGCGGCGATTTGTGCTTCCCCTGCGGCGATTATTCTTTCTCCGACTTCAGGTGATGTCGTGCTGGCAGCGCAGGCCGCGAATATGCCGCTGGTGGATTTCGCCTTTAAAGTCACCCTGCCGATTTCCATAGCAGCCATTGTGGCAATGGCGATCGCGCACTTCTTCTGGCAACGCTATCTGGATAAACGCGATACCACCGCGCAGGTAGATGCCGTTGATTCCAATGCAGACGATGTGGTCGAAACGAATGCCCCCGCTTTCTACGCCATTTTGCCTTTCACGCCGATTATCGGTGTGCTGATTTTCGACGGTAAATGGGGCCCGAATCTGCATATCATCACCATCCTGGTGATTTGTATGTTGCTGACCGCCATCATTGAAACGCTGCGTAACCGAAACGGCAAAGCCGTCTTCGCCGGTCTGGACGTCGCTTATCGCGGCATGGCGGATGCCTTCGCCAACGTGGTGATGCTGCTGGTCGCGGCCGGCGTATTCGCGCAAGGACTGAGCACCGTCGGATTCATCAGCAGCCTGATCGGACTGGCGCAAAACTTTGGTTCAGGCAGCATTGTGATGATGCTGGTTCTGGTGGTGATCACCGTGCTTGCCGCCATGACAACCGGTTCCGGTAATGCCTCGTTCTATGCGTTCGTCGAACTCATCCCAAAACTGGCGGCAAAAATGGGCATCAACCCGGAATACCTGGTCATCCCGATGTTGCAGGCGTCTAACCTCGGCCGCACTATTTCACCGGTTTCCGGCGTCGTGGTAGCCGTGGCCGGCATGGCAAAAATCTCGCCTTTCGAAGTGGTTAAACGTACCTCCGTTCCCGTGCTGGTCGGTCTGATCGTGGTGATCGTCGCCACCGAAATTCTGGTGCCGGTGCATTAAACCTCCCCGATTTTAATACCTGAAACATTCAGGCTGTATCAAGGCGGCAACTGAGTAAGTCCCCGGGAGCATACAAAAGTATGTGACCGGGGCGAGTGAAGACAGCCAACGCAGAAACGGCATGAAGGATTAAGGTATTGATCACATAAATACGATAACGAGAATGCCTCTCACAGGTTAAGCTACTGCGCCTTGAAGGTCGGGGAACTCTCCCCGTGCTGATTTGATGGCGAAACCAGCGTGAGAAAAGCTTTTATGTCGAATAATCCGGGCTATAAACGTATTGGCGGGTGGTTACTGGCCCCGATGGCGTATCTGATTGTGACGCTGCTGAGCGTCGTATTAATGCTATTTTTGTTTTCAATGGCATTATTTGTGCCGGAATCGCGTGAATACTTATTCACCAACTCGCAGGCATTTACCCTGCAATGGTATTTCTCCGTGGTGACCACGCTGGCGATGGGGGCATTTACCGTCGCGGTATTGTGGCAATTCTGTAAGCGCGCAAGAGCCTTACCGAAAATGTATATTATCTGGTTATTATGTACGGTGCTTCTGGCGGTAAAAGCCTTTGCATTCTCGCCAGTTACTGATGATTTGGCCGTGCGTAACTTATTGTTACCTTTATTGGCCGCCGCCGTCTTTGTGCCTTATTTCAAGCGCTCATTGCGGGTAAAAGAAACCTTCACGGAATAACCCTGAGGTTTTTAATGTTTATTATGTCCGGGCAATTGTCATGACCTCTTATTTATTACTTTTTGTCGGCACTGTGCTGGTAAATAACTTCGTACTGGTTAAGTTTCTTGGCCTGTGCCCATTTATGGGCGTTTCCAAGAAACTGGAATCCGCTATTGGTATGGGGCTGGCGACCACGTTCGTCATCACCCTGTCGAATATCTGCTCGTGGATCGTCAACACTTTCATACTGATGCCGCTGGGACTGGTGTATCTGCGCACCATGGCCTTTATTCTGGTGATCGCAGTTGTGGTGCAGTTCACCGAAATGGTGGTGCGTAAAACCAGTCCGTCACTGTATCGCCTGCTGGGTATCTTCCTGCCGCTGATTACTACCAACTGCGCCGTGCTCGGCGTGGCACTGCTGAACATCAACCAGCAGTTCAACTTTATGCAGTCCGCGCTGTACGGATTTGCCGCATCGCTCGGTTTCTCGCTGGTGATGGTGCTGTTCGCCGCCATTCGTGAACGTCTGGTGGTGGCTGACGTCCCTGCTCCGTTCAAAGGTTCTTCGATTGCGCTGGTCACGGCTGGCCTGATGTCATTAGCCTTTATGGGCTTCACAGGTCTGGTGAAATTCTAATGTTTGAATTATGGGAAGCGATTGGCGCGCTGACCGCTCTGGCGCTGGTTTTTGGCCTGCTTCTGGGCTACGCCTCGCGTCGTTTTGCGGTCGAAGGCAATCCGGTTGTCGATCAGATCGATGAGATCCTGCCACAAAGCCAGTGCGCGCAATGTGGATATCCCGGCTGTAAGCCTTACGCTGAAGCGGTTGCCAATGGCGACAGCATCAATAAATGTGTGCCGGGCGGCGAAGCGGTGATGCTCAAACTGGCGACCCTGCTTAACGTCGAACCGCAGCCAATGGGCGAAGACGCCGCTGCGGCAGTACCAGTACGCAAAGTCGCCTACATCGACGAGAGCAACTGTATCGGCTGCACCAAATGCATTCAGGCTTGTCCGGTTGATGCCATTGTCGGTGCCACCCGCGCCGTGCATACCGTGATTACCGATTTATGCACCGGCTGTGACCTGTGCGTCGCACCGTGCCCGACGGACTGCATCGAAATGCTGCCAATAAAAACCACCACCGCAAACTGGAAATGGGATTTACAGTCCATTCCGGTTCAGGTCATCCATGCGGAGTAACATGTTTAATCTGTTTGCCGCGCTCAAAAAAGACAAAGTCTGGGACTTCGACGGCGGTATTCATCCGCCGGAAATGAAGACTCAGTCGAGCCACGTTCCGCTGCGCAACGTGCCGCTGCCTGAGCGCTTTATCATTCCTCTTCAGCAACACCTTGGCCCTGAAGGCGAGCTATGCGTGAAAGCTGGCGACCGCGTATTAAAAGGTCAGCCGCTGACCACAGGTCGTGGCCGCACCGTGCCGGTTCATGCGCCGACATCCGGCGTAATCACCGCGATCGAGCCGCATATCACCGCGCACCCTTCCGGCCTGAAAGAACTGTGTGTGCTGATTGAAGCCGACGGCCAGGACACCTGGTGCGAGCGTGAATTCATTGCCGATTATCGCCAGCTTTCTGCCGATGAACTGAATCAGCGCATCAGTCAGGCCGGTATCGCCGGACTGGGCGGCGCAGGTTTCCCGACCGCCAGCAAACTGGCAGGCGGCCTGACGTCTACCCGCACGCTGATTCTCAATGCTGCCGAATGTGAGCCGTACATCACCGCCGATGACCGCCTGATGCAGGAACACGCAGCGGAAATCCTCGAAGGCACGCGTATTCTGTGCCACATGCTGCAACCGGAACGCGTGCTGATCGGTATCGAAGACAACAAACCGGAAGCTATTGCCGCCTTTAAACACGCTATCAAAGCCGAACAGGCCGAAGGTGTGCGCATTGAACTGCGGGTAATCCCGACCAAATACCCTTCCGGTGGTGCCAAACAGCTGACCAAAATCCTGACCGGCCTTGAAGTGCCGAAAGGCCATCACTCGTCGTCCATCGGCGTGCTGATGCAAAACGTCGGCACCGTATTTGCTATCAAACGCGCGATTATCGATGGCGAACCACTGATAGAACGCGTGGTCACGCTGACCGGCGAAGCGATGGCAAAACCCGGCAACGTCTGGGCGCGTCTGGGCACACCGATTGAACATCTGATGCGTGAAGGCGCATTGCAGCCGCAGGGCGACAAAAAGATGGTGATTATGGGCGGTCCGCTGATGGGCTTTACCCTGCCATCGCTCAATGTCCCGGTGGTCAAAATTTCCAACTGTCTGCTGGCACCGTCTCAATCCGAACTGGGTGAGCCGGAACCGGAAGAAGCCTGTATCCGCTGCAGCCTTTGCGCCGAATCCTGTCCGGCTGGTTTACTGCCGCAACAGCTTTACTGGTTCAGCAAAGGCGAAGAACACGAGAAAGCGCGTAAGCATAATCTTTTCGACTGTATCGAATGCGGTGCCTGTGCGTACGTCTGCCCGAGCAATATTCCGCTGGTGCAGTATTACCGTCAGGAAAAGGCCGAAATCCGCGCCATCGATGCAGAGACTGCCCGCGCCACCGAAGCCAAGGCACGCTTTGAAGCCAAACAGGCGCGCATGGAACGCGAGAAGTTAGCGCGTGAAGAGAAACACCAGAAAGCGGCAGTGAAACTGGACGAAACACCGGCAACAGAAGCGCCATCTGCTGAAACAGCGGCACAGCAGCCTGCCGAAGCCGATCCGCGTAAAGCGGCGCTTGCTGCGGCTATTGCTCGTGCGAAAGCGAAAAAAGCCGCCGCTGAGCAGGAAATCCCGGTGGCTTCTGAGCCGGTGCCTGAGACTCCGCCTTCTGCGGAAGACGACCGCAAAGCCGCCGTGGCTGCGGCTATCGCACGTGTGAAAGCGAAAAAAGCCGGAAACAGCGGCGTTGTGGTCGAAGCGAAAGAAAGCGAACTGGCCGTTGCCCCGCAGGCGCCGGCAGAGGATGACCGCAAAGCCGCTGTCGCCGCAGCCATTGCCCGTGTGAAAGCCAAAAAGGCCGCTGCGGCACAACCTGCAAATGGCGAAGAAAACGTGACAGCGTCACCTGCCGAGCCGTCCGCAGACGATAAACGCAAAGCCGCTGTCGCCGCGGCCATTGCCCGTGCTAAAGCCAAAAAAGCTGCTGCACTGAGTGAAGCGCAGGACGCTGAACCGGAAGAAAAAGAAACATCACAACAAGAAAGCGATCCACGCAAAGCCGCTGTGGCTGCTGCGATCGCACGAGTTAAGGCCCGTAAAGCCGCTCAGACAATGTCGAACGAGGAATAAATGGCCTTCAGGATCGCAAGTTCACCTTTTACGCATAACCGCCAGAACACCAGCACCATCATGATGATGGTAATTCTGGCGTGTATTCCCGGCCTGATCGCTCAGGTCTGGTTTTTTGGCTACGGCACGCTGGTTCAGCTGACGCTGGCTATCGTGATTGCCCTGCTGGCGGAAGGCGCGGTTTTACAGCTGCGCAAACAGCCGGTAAAAAAACGTCTGGGCGATAACAGCGCCCTGCTGACTGCGGTTTTGCTGGGCGTCAGCCTGCCGCCGCTGGGTCCGTGGTGGATGGTGGTTCTCGGCACGATTTTCGCCATCATCATTGCCAAACAGCTTTATGGCGGTCTGGGTCAGAATCCGTTTAACCCGGCCATGGTAGGTTACGTTGTTTTGCTGATTTCGTTCCCGGTGCAGATGACCACCTGGCTACCGCCGGATGTTTTACAGCATCATCACGTCGGATTCACCGACACGCTGCTGACCATTTTCACAGGGCATAACAGTCAGGATCTGACCGCGTATCAGCTGAATATGAACGTTGATGGCGTCACGCAGGCGACACCGCTGGATGCGTTTAAAACCGGTCTGCGTTCCGGTCATACCGCCGATCAGATCCTCGGAACCCCGCTGTTCAGCGGCACGCTGGCCGGTCTGGGCTGGCAGTGGATTAACCTCGGCTTCCTGGCCGGTGGCCTGTTCCTGATGTGGCGCAAAATCATCAGCTGGCACATTCCGGTTGCCATGCTGGGTATGCTGGCCTTCTGCGCGGGTATCGCGTGGGGTCTGGCACCAGAAAGCTATTCCTCGCCGCTGGTGGGGCTGTTCTCCGGTGCGACCATGCTGGGCGCGTTCTTTATCGCGACCGACCCGGTTACGGCATCTACCACGCCGAAAGGCCGCCTGATTTTTGGTGCGCTGATTGGTTTGCTGGTATGGCTTATCCGCAGTTACGGCGGTTATCCGGATGGCATCGCTTTTGCGGTTTTACTGGCGAATATCACCGTGCCATTGATTGATCACTACACACAACCACGTGTTTACGGGCATCGCTGAGGAAGAATTATGTTAGCTACAATGCGACGCCACGGCCTGATCCTGGCTTTTTTTGGCGCACTGATGACCGGCATGACGGCGCTGGTCAATCTGATGACCAAACCGACGATTGAACATCAGGCGCTGTTACAGCAAAAATCCCTGTTTGATCAGGTGATCCCGGCCAGCGTCTACGATAACGACATGCAGAATGAATGTTACAACGTCACCGATGAATCACTCGGCACCGCCACCCCGCACCGCATGTATCTGGCGCGCAAAAATGGTCAGCCGGTGGCGGCTGTGGTAGAAACCACCGCGCCTGACGGCTATTCCGGTGCGATTCAGTTACTGGTTGCCGCTGATTTTCATGGCAAAGTCTACGGTTCCCGCGTGCTGGAACAGCATGAAACGCCGGGACTGGGTGACAAAATCGAAGTGCGCATTTCCGACTGGATCAAGCATTTTGCCAATCAGACCATTAACGGTCCGACCGACGAACGCTGGGCGGTGAAGAAAGATGGCGGTATGTTTGATCAGTTCACGGGTGCGACGATCACACCGCGCGCCGTTGTGCGTTCAGTAAAACGCACTGCATTATTTATCGGGACGGTACCGTCTCAGCTTTCCCACCTCACCCCTTGTGGAGCCCGTGATGAGTGAAGCCAAAAAGATAATCGTTCAGGGTCTGTGGACCAATAACTCCTCGCTGGTTCAGCTGCTGGGACTTTGTCCGCTGCTGGCCGTGACGTCCACCGCCACCAACGCCCTGGGTTTAGGTCTGGCGACCACGCTGGTGCTTACCTGTACCAACGCCATGATTTCCGCGTTTCGCAAGTGGATCCCGGATGAAATCCGCATCCCGATTTACGTGCTGATCATTGCCTCGGTGGTGAGTACCGTGCAGATGCTGATCAATGCATACGCGTTCGGTCTGTATCAGGCGCTGGGGATCTTTATTCCGCTTATCGTCACCAACTGTATTGTGGTCGGACGCGCCGAAGCCTGCGCGGCCAGCAGCCCTGTCCATCTGGCAGCCCTCGACGGTGCCATGACGGGTCTGGGCGCGACCTGTGCGATGTTTGTGCTTGGTTCGATGCGTGAAATTCTCGGCAGTGGCGTGTTGTTCAACGGCGCAGATCTGCTGCTCGGCAGCTGGGCGAAAGTGCTGCGCGTGGAAGTGCTGCATCTGGACAACCCGTTCCTGTTGGCGATGCTGCCGCCGGGCGCGTTTATCGGCCTCGGCCTGCTGCTGGCCGCCAAATACCTGATTGATCAGCGCATGAAAGCGCGCAAAGCCGTGCAACATGTCGCGGCTGAAGAAAGTCTGCCAAAGGGAAGTGTTCATGAATAAGGAAAAGCGCATCGAAATTCTCAGCCGTTTGCGGGATAACAACCCGCATCCGACCACTGAACTGGTGTACACCACCCCGTTCGAGCTGCTGATTTCGGTTCTGCTTTCCGCGCAAGCCACGGATGTCAGCGTAAATAAGGCGACGGCAAAGTTATATCCGGTCGCCAACACCCCTGCATCCGTTCTGGCGCTTGGCGTGGACGGCGTGAAGGAATACATCAAGACCATCGGCCTGTTTAATGCTAAAGCCGAAAACGTGATCAAAACCTGTCGTATCCTGCTGGAAAAGCACAACGGCGAAGTGCCTGAAGATCGCGCTGCTCTGGAAGCCCTGCCGGGCGTAGGCCGTAAAACCGCCAACGTGGTACTGAACACCGCTTTTGGCTGGCCGACCATCGCCGTCGATACGCACATTTTCCGCGTCTGCAACCGGACGAAGTTCGCGCCGGGGAAAACTGTCGATGACGTCGAAGAGAAATTACTGAAAGTGGTGCCCGCCGAGTTCAAACTCGACTGCCATCACTGGCTGATCCTGCATGGTCGCTACACCTGTATTGCGCGCAAGCCGCGGTGCGGGAGTTGTCTGATTGAAGATTTGTGTGAGAGTAAAGAGAAGGTTTATGCGGAGTGAAAGGGCTTCCCTTTGAATCCCTTTAAATGGCTTTAAAAGCTTTAAATAGAATTGAGTAAATTTCGGTTTCTCAATAACGGTTATCACACGGCCTTTCGTGCCGAAACCGACCAGAGGGGAAAGGCTTTTCCCCTCTGAACTCCCCTCGCTTTTTCAAACATGTGATCCGCGCGCTGGCTATGTTTCAGCAACCACAGCGACAGGCTGGAAATCTTGCCGCTGCGCGGTACCTTCGTTTCGGGATTGCAGCCTATGGTCTGCAACCTCTCATTCAGCAAGATTTCTGAATCGCCCGCAGGATCTTAAATTCAAAAAGCAGAAGGAATTTATCTTTTAAAAATATGGATTGGCAACTCGGTCTGCTCCCTCCCCTGCGAAGGGGAGGGTTGGGGTGGGGTATTAAATAAAAATCAAAGAGTTAAAGTTTGCTTTGACTGCTATTTTATCTGCTAAACCCCCTCCCGACCTTCCCCTTCGCAGGGGGAGGAGAAAGTCAAAATCAAATAAATGATTTCGCCTGCTTCAGCACCACATCACACGCTTTGGTTTTTACTTTCTCTTTCACCTGCGTCAGGCCGCTGCCGAGATTGTTCAGATCCACACTCTGATCTTTACCGGTTTTCAGTAAACCGCCCAGCCCTTGCTGATAATCCTGACTTTCTGCGCCGGAAGCACTCTGGATCCCCAGTTTGTTCAGCAACTGGTCTTTCACGTTTTCAGTGCTGGCTTTGGAAAGCACATTATTTTTCACGCAGTATTGCAACACACCCGCCGCGTTGGATGCGCTGGTCGAGGTCAGGGCGCTGTCGCCGCCGCTGAGCAGGGATGTCAGCGAAGAGGTGGTACCCGTTGAACCGGTTTTGCTGGTGCCATTCAGTCCGTCGCTGGCAGCCTGCTGCAGTTGTCCCAGAAGATTATTTGAGGCCTGTGCGCCTGCAGAAAGTAAAATTCCCGCAGAGGCCATCGCCAGAACAACCGCTTTCAAAGTTTTCATGTCTTACTCCATCCATTTCACATAAGTATTGCCGCAAAGCTTGGGCTTAAAGTTTCATGACATCAATAGGAATACCGGAGAGAAACGGCCGGAAATGTTTATTTCGCGGGCTTCTGCATTTGCTGCTGCGCCAGCCAGACACCCGCTGCGGTGAAGAAATGCTGCGCCAGCGGCGTAGCTCTTCCCCCTTCGGCGACCACCAGCGCGGCGTGACGGCTCATCGGGGTGATATCCAGCGGACAACGCTTCAGCGCAGGATGCATTTCATCAATCAGATGCCCGCGCGGTACCAGCGCGCAGCCGATACCGACAAAAACGCCCTGCATCAGCTGGAAAATAGAGGTACTTTCCAGCGTCGGATGCAATTCCAGCCCGGACTGGCGGAAGAAATTATCCAGATAACGCCGGAAATAACGGCTCGGTTCAGACAGACATAACGGCAATGCAACCGCCTGTTCGGCAGTCATCAGTTCAATGTCCTGCAACTGCGGAAAATGGTCCGGGTGATACACCACGTCAACACCGCCATCGTCGAGCGGCACCAGCTGGAAACGCAGCTCATTTAGCGTCGAGAACTCAAAGAAACCGATCCCCACATCTACCGAATGACTGCTCAGCGCTTCAATCAGCTGATCGGCGCTGACTTCCGAAACACGGTAATCTAGCCCCGGATGCGCTTCGCTGACGGCTTTGATCAGTTGCGCCAGTGACACGCTGCATTGCGGCATGACGCCGATACGCAAGGTGCCGCTCATGCCCTGTTTCAGCGATTCAACTTCCAGTTTCAGGCCTTCATAGACGGCGACGATTTCACGCGCCCAGCTGAGGACGCGCAGCCCTTCAGCGGTAAACCCCTCAAAGTTATTACCGCGATTGATCAGATTCAGGTCGAGTTCTTTTTCGAGGTTCTTGAGACGCATCGACAGCGTCGGCTGGCTGACAAAGCTGGCTTCCGCCGCCCTGCCAAAATGCCGTTCACGCTCGAGGTTACAGAGATAGATAAGTTGTTTGATATCCAATTGAGTGTCTGATTCAGCCGGTAGTTTTGCCTTATTGAGTGTTGCCTATTATAAGCCAAAGTCATGGGTATGACGCAGCGGATTAAAACCGGCTAAGGCATCCTGACGCTGTTTACGGGCACGGCGGGCCAGAGCATATGCCGGATCGCCATTGAAACCGTGGAATCCGCCCGGATAGATGCTGAATTCTACCGGCACGCCAGCGCGGATTAACCGGCGGGCATACTCAATATTCTCATCCAGGAATAAATCAATCGAACCGACACCCATCCAGACCGGAGGTAATCCGCCGAGATCTTCCGCGCGGGCAGCGGCTGCGTAGCAGGAAATTTCAGGCAAACCCGCCTCATGCCCGAGATACGCGCGCCAGCCGAAACGGTTGTCCTGACGCGTCCACGAAAACTCGCCGGTGACCGGATTGGGGTTGGGATCGGTGACGGTACGGTCGTCGAGCATCGGGTACATCAGGTTCTGAAACGCCAGCTTTGGGCCACCACGGTCGCGGGTGAGCAAAGCCAGCGACGCTGCCAGACCGGCACCGGCGCTGTCGCCCATGACGCCGATATGCGAAGGGTCAATGCCAAGTTCATCTGCCTGTGCGGTCATCCAGACCAGCGCGGCATAGCAGTCTTCCAGCGGACCGGGGAAAGGCGTTTCCGGCGCGAGCCGGTAATCTACCGAGACAATCACACAATCCTGCTGCGCCGCCGTCGGGCGCGTCAGTGGCATCGACTGTTCCGGACTGCCGAGCACATAGCCGCCACCGTGAATATGCAGGATGCCCATCCGCCCTTTCCGTTGATGCTGCGGCGAAATCACCACCACACGCACTGCGGGCGAATCTTCACCTGCTGAAATGTGATGTTGAGTCACCGTCACCGGCAATCCGTCATCATGTAACAGACTTTCCAGTGCCGCCGCCTGACGCTGCTCACGCATGGCGGGTAAATCGGAGGCTTCAAGCACGCGATCCGGCATATCTGCCAGCAACGGGCGCAGCTCGGGGTCAACAAGATGGGCAGTTTTCATTGCGGGAACCCTGTGAGAAATGATTTATCCCGTTATTTATAACGCCATCCGCCGGTTTTAAAAAGTCTGAATCGTTATGGCTTATACCTGATTAGGTTCAGTATTTACTGTTGATCAGAATACAAAAAAGGGGCCGAAGCCCCTTCCGTCATTTAGCAGAGTGCGATTATTTATTGCTTTGTTTGGTCGCAAAACCTTTGTTCAGTTTGCGCCAGTACACCAGCCAGGTAATCAGCGCACAAACCACGTAAAACACCAGGAAGACTTTCATCGCGCCAGCCGGTGAACCGGTCATCGCCAGTGAAGTACCGAACGCTTTAGGAATAAAGAACCCGCCAATCGCGCCGATTGAAGAGATAAAACCGAGCGCCGCAGCAGTATCCGTCACCGCTTCACGCAATGCTTCATCATCACTAGCACCGCGTGCTTTAGCCTGATCGGTAGTCAGTTTACGGAAGATCACCGCAATCATCTGGTAGGTGGAACCACTGCCCAGACCGGCCGTCAGGAACAGCACCATGAATACCGCGAAGAACGCCGGGAAGTTACCGCCCACGCCGCCAACCGGCAGGGTCAGGAACAGCAGACCTGCAAAAATCGCCATCACAATGTAGTTCACCAGCGTCACGCGGATACCGCCGAGACGGTCAGACAACATGCCGCCCGCAGAACGCGCCAGCGCACCGAAGAACGGGCCGAAGAAAGCGAATTGCAGAATGTTTACTTCAGGGAACTGAGTTTTAGTCAGCATGGCAAAACCGGCAGAGAAACCGATAAAAGAGCCGAACGTAGCCAGATACAACACGCTCATGATCCACAGGTGGCCGCGCTTGAGCACCGGCAACTGCTGGCGGATTGACGCTTTAGATGACGCCAGATCATTCATGCCGAACCATGCTGCAATCGTACCGATCAGCAGGAAAGGCACCCAGATCCACGCCGCATTTTGCAGCCACATGTCTGAACCGTTCGCCAGCGTTTGTTTGTCACTGAACGCCGCGAAAACGCCAAGGGAAATCACCAGCGGCGCAACCAGTTGCATCACGCTCACGCCCAGATTACCCAGACCGCCATTAATACCCAGTGCGCCGCCCTGCTTCGCTTTAGGGAAGAAGAAGCTGATGTTGGACATGCTCGAGGCGAAGTTTGCACCACCGAAGCCGCACAACAGCGCGATGATCAGGAAGACGTTATAAGAGGTGCTGGTATCCTGTACCGCAAAGCCCAGCCATGCACATGGCAGGATCAGGAAAACGGTGCTGATTGCTGTCCAGCGACGACCGCCAAACAGCGGGATCATAAAGGAGTAAGGTACGCGCAGCAGTGCGCCGGAAACTGACGGGATCGCTGTCAGCATGAACAGCTGATCTGTGGTGAAGTTAAAACCGACTTTGTTCAGATTGACAGAAACCAGGCTGAACAGCATCCAGACACAGAAACCCAGCAGCAAACAGGGAACAGAAATCCACAAATTTCGGCTGGCCACTTTATGCCCGGTCTTTTCCCAAAATTCCGGATCTTCCGGACGCCAGTCCTGCAAAAGGCGGGACGGTTTTTCCGCCGGTGAAGCTGATGTATGTGACATGTTTACCTCGGGTGGCAACGCATTGTTGTTGTAATGATTAAGTTATGTCGCACACACTAGGTAGAGCCCCGCCTCCCGATGTTGATACAAATCAACGCAACAGCAGGTGGATCATGGCCAGAAAATGACCACAAATCCTTTATGAGTATTCGGCGAGTTTCCAATAAACTGCTAATATTCATAAAGTTGGTAAAGAGTTCCCTGCCCCATTTTTACCGGCAAGACCCACATGGAAATAAAGGAGTAATCATAAAGAGGTATAGGGAAACGCCCTGTGATCATAAAAAATGCCCACTCCGTACAGGACTGTGGCGATCCACACTTTAACTATCCAGATAAATTCCAGGAATTCGATTCATGCTTAAACGTGTTCTGCCTTCTCTTTCGCTGGTCAGCCAGACAACATTACTGATGTTGCTGCTCGGCCTGCTGGGTATTGGCGGAATGAGTATGGCAGCGTGGATGGCGGGTAGTATCGAAGGCAACGCCCACGCGATTAATAAAGCCGGCTCGCTGCGTATGCAAAGCTACCGGTTGTTGTCCGAAGTGCCGCTCGAAGGGAAAAACACCGCGTATATTCGCCAGATTGAAGCCGACCAGAACAGTGTCGATTTGCTGCAGGCGGTAGAGCGCGAAAACCTGCAACCGCAGTTCCAGGCACTGCGCAATTACTGGCAAACAACGCTGCGGGATCAGATTCTGACCGCGAAGCATCCGCAGGACGTCTCGGCCAATATCGCGGTCTTCGTGGGGCAGCTTGATGTGCTGGTCGCCGAACTGGAACATAAAACTGAATACCACTTACAGCAGATTTCGCTTATCCAGCGCGGTCTGGTCGCTGTAACGCTTCTGCTGCTGGCGCTGACCATCTGGTTTCTGCGCCGTCATTTGCTGGCCCCGTGGAGAAGTCTGCTCTCGCAGGCCAGTGCCATCACCGCCGGTGATTTCAGCCATCGTTATCAGCGCAAACGGGTTGCCAATGGTGATGCACATAATGAAATGGATATTCTCGGCGACTCGCTGAACAGCATGTCCCTGGCACTGGCGGAGTTGGTCGATAATCTGGCGCAGCGTGTGGCGGAGAAAACCGCTGATTTACAGCAGAAAAATCAGATGCTGGATTATCTGTATCGCGTGAGCCGTCAGCTTCACACCAGCGAGCCGCTCGAAGCGCGAATGGAACCGGTGCTGAAAGAATTGCAGTCGCTGACTCCGCTGAGTGGCGTGCAACTGCGGCAATACGAAAATAACAGCGCCGAAGTGTTCAACGAATTCAGCAATGCTTCACCACGTCAGCCTGTCAGTCCGAAAGTCGGGGAACATGCAAATGACGGTGGCGAGTCTTTGAGCTGGAGTCTGCGTGATGAGCGTGAAAATTACGGCGTGTTACTGGCGCAACTGCCGCCGGGCAAGAATCTGAATGATGCACATCAGCAGCTGATAAGTACCTTGCTTGAGCAACTGACCAGCACGCTGATGCTGGCGCGTCAGGCCGAACATCAGCAACAGCTGATGCTGATGGAAGAACGTTCGGCAATTGCCCGCGAGCTGCATGATTCGCTGGCGCAGTCGCTTTCCTGCCTGAAAATTCAGGTCGCCTGTCTGCAAATGCACGCCGCTGCTTTCAGCGAAGAAGATCAGAATGTGCTGCAACAAATGCGCGATGAACTGAGTACGGCTTATCGTCAGTTGCGTGAATTGCTGACCACGTTCCGCCTGACGCTCAATACTCCCGGCCTGCGGGCTGCACTGCAACATACGGTCGATGAATTCTCACGCCGCATGGGACTGACGATAGATTTTGATTACCAGATCCCGCCGCGTTCCGTGCCGGCCAATCAGGGCATTCACCTGCTGCATATCGCCCGTGAAGCGCTGAACAATGCCTATAAGCACGCTAACGCCACGCAGGTTTCGCTTTCACTGCATTGCGTCGACGGTGAAATCACGCTGCGCATTTGCGATAACGGCGAAGGTATTTCGCCGAATGTTGAACGACAAAATCATTATGGTCTGATCATCATGCAGGATCGCGCCAGCACTTTACACGGTAAATGTCGGGTTGCCCGACGCCCGGACGGCGGCACAGAAGTGACAGTCCGTTTTCGTCCGGAAGCACTGCCCATTAATCCCCAGGAGCAAGTATGAACGACATGACCCCTTCCACTATTTTGCTGATTGACGATCATCCGATGCTGCGCAACGGCGTCAAACAGCTGATTGCGCTGGATACCAGCCTGAAGGTGATTGGCGAAGCCAGCAACGGCGAACAGGGAGTGGAACTGGCGAAACAGCTCGATCCCGACCTGATCTTGCTTGATCTGAACATGCCGGGCATGAACGGTCTTGATACGCTCGACAGTATGCGCCAGACCTCGCTTTCCGGCCGTATTGTGGTGTTCAGCGTGTCCAATCATGAAGATGACGTGGTGACAGCACTTAAACGCGGCGCAGACGGCTATTTACTCAAAGATATGGAGCCGGAGGATTTGCTGACGGCGTTGCACAACGCCGCCGCCGGAAAAATGGTACTGAGTGAAGCCCTGACGCCAGTGCTGGCTGCCAGCCTGCGGGAAAGCCGTCCGAGCGGCGACCGCGATATCCAGTCTCTGACGCCGCGCGAGCGCGACATCATCAAACTGATCGCAGAAGGTTTACCGAATAAGATGATCGCCCGCCGTCTGAATATCACCGAAAGTACGGTGAAAGTTCACGTCAAACATCTGCTGAAAAAAATGAAGCTAAAATCCCGCGTCGAAGCCGCAGTGTGGGTATTGCAGAGTAATGTGCTTTGACAGTCGTTAGCCTTTAAAACCCCCTCCCAACCTCCCCCTTCGCGCAGGGGGAGGAGCAAAAGCAATTCGCCTTTCTGCCTTAGCTAAAAATTCAGCCCCGCATCGTCACCGTACTGCGGTTGTGCGGTCAGCGGCGGGGAGACATTGAGCGTAATCCAGTTAGATGTCACTTTCTGGGATTTGCTGTCTTCAACCGTGACGGAAAGCCGGTAACTGTTGGTCGCACCCGGCGAGTTATCCCACGGCGGCACAATCACACTCCAGCCATCAGGGTTACGGTTATTCGCCGGTGGCGTCAGGCTCAGTGCCTGCGTGTCACCCTGCCAGCTCAGCGCCACAATAGAATTCATCGCACGTAATTGCAGTTTGAGCGGCACTGTTTCGCCCGGCTGTAATGACCACGGCGGCGTGGCTAAAAACACCGATAACGTTTTTCGCTGCTTAAATTCCATCACCGGCATGTTATTGCGATCGACCATATCCATCCGGCTGCCGCGCAGCGATCGCGCTGCCGCCACATTCTGCGATGACAACTGCTGAGCCAGCGGCACGCCCAGCCGGTAGTTCAGCGTCAGTTTAACCAGATCCTGATTATCGCCATCCTGGCCCGCCTGATGCTCCGCCATCACCGTCACCAGCGGAACCGGCGTGTAATTGAGTCCGAACGACACCGCCGACGGATTGCTCTGGCGCGTTCCGTTACCAAATAAATCGACCTGATCGCCAAAATACTGTTCGTAACTGAGCGACGCACCCAGCTGGCGATAAAACGGCAAATACCCTTTGGTGGAGATGTCATAACCGCGAGCCTGACGGCGCAACTGCGTCGACGTACTGCTGTCGGCTTTCCAGGAGGACAACGGCTGATAATAGTTGGTCGAGAATCGCAGATAGTCTGTCCAGGCTTCAGCACCCAGACTGCCCCGCGTCAGCTGACGGTCAAAATCATTGTCGATAAACGCGTTGTAGCCCAGCATCCACGGGCCGGTATTGATGCGCTGCCCTAAACCGAAGTTACCGACCGTGGCGTCAGCCGCGTTTTGCAGACCGATCTGACTGTAGACCAGATTGTTTTCAGAATTGTATAACGGGCTGAAAAGCTGACCGGAGCTGCC
The DNA here is from genome assembly GCF_051851855.1 of Rahnella sp. ATs2. Taxonomy (NCBI): domain Bacteria; kingdom Pseudomonadati; phylum Pseudomonadota; class Gammaproteobacteria; order Enterobacterales; family Yersiniaceae; genus Rahnella; species Rahnella sp. ATs2. The sequence goes on from NZ_JBLYPL010000014.1 coordinate 87,857, forward strand.
ATCAAGATTATGACCGGTCACATCCAGCGTGGTACTGACCGTGCCCAGCGGCGAAAGCAAGCTGCTGGTTTCTTTCTGCACCAGTTTGGCGGCCTGAGTCAGCGCCAGCGTTTCGGCCTGTATGCGCAGCGGATCGTCGCTGTCAGTGGTGGTGGTTCCCAGTTCTTTCAGGGTGGTTGCCAGCTGTTTTTCAGTGGCACTCGGGCCGGTATCATTCTTAATGTACTGGCTGCCCAGACTCGGCAGAACATTAGTCTGCGGCGCAGTGCCGGTATTAAACGTTGAATGATTATCGCTGGCCGGCAGGAAACCGGTAAGTTTATAGCTGAGGCCGCCGTATTCGGCAGGGTCTGCCGTCAGCGCACTGGCGCTTACAGCATAGAGAGCAGTTCCCCCTGCGAGAATGGCAGGGACCGCGCAACGCTTCAATAAATCAGAAAAAAAATCTGTGACGTTTGTCATGCCTTACACATTTTGCAGGTAATATTCGATCTTACCTCACGAGCAGCATAATTCAACCTTCATGCCACAAAAGGTCACACAACCCTTCTCCTTAAGTGAAATCATTTGAATTCATTTCCTTGATGAATACATGGATGATTTGTCATCAGATCACAAAATCTCATCTAAAATTACATCGAAATAATCAATTCACACACATTTCATAACATTTTTAACACACTAACCATTTATCTTTACAGTCTGTTTTCATTTATCCTTAGCAGGTTAACGATTTCTGATGCCACCCGACTGCTTTAGCAGAGCGTATCTCAAATCATAATGGCGTTTTTCCGTGGAAGTTTTATCCGCCGGTAACAGGCAGGACCAACGCCATTTATAGCCAGTTGTTGCAACACATAGCCCTTCTAAAAAACAGGGAACATAAATGAGCAAAAAAACATTGCCCGGTGTGACACGCCGGCAGATTCTCTCGTTCACGGCAGCCTCAGCGGTATTGGGCGCAGCCAAAGCCGCAAACGCAGTCACGCTCAAAGGTACGCCCGTGTGGAGCCCCTTCGATGCGAGTCCGCCACCGCAAATTGACATCGATGGCTGGGCGTTCTTCACCGACGCTGAAGCCGCCGCAATGGAAGCCATCGTTGACCGGCTGGTGCCTGCCGATAATCTGAGTGTGGGCGGCAAAGATGCCGGTTGCGCGGTGTTTATCGACCGCCAGCTGGCTGGTTTCTACGGCACTTACGCCCGCCTTTATATGGAAGGGCCTTTCCAGGAAGGCACGCCGGAGCAAGGCGATCAGTCTCCGCTGGTTCCCCAGCAACGCTACCGTCTTGGCCTGGCCGCACTGGATAAATATACCCAGTCTCAGCACCAGAAATTGTTCAAAGACCTGCCCGGTGACCAGCAGGACCAAATCCTGTCCGGTCTGGAAAAGGGAAAAATAGCCCTCGATGGGATCGATTCCAAACTGTTCTTCGCCATTGCGCTGAAAAACACCATGGAAGGATTCTTTGCCGATCCGATTTATGGCGGTAACCGCAATATGGTGTCGTGGAAAATGCTGGGCTTCCCTGGCGCACGCTACGACTACCGCGAATATGTCGGCAAACATAACCAGAAACTCGATCTGGAACCGCTGAGTATTTCGGGCGGCGACGCATGGAAAATGAAAAGCTAAGGGCAGAACAACATTATGGCAAAGAAATTACCTAAAACTGATGTGGTGGTGATCGGGCTCGGCTGGGCCGGTTCAATCATCGCCAATGAATTATGCGACGAAGGCCTCAACGTAGTGGCGATTGAGCGTGGCCCGTGGCGCGATACCGCCCGTGATTTCAACGTAGCCACCGTCACCGATGAATTGCGCTACAACAGCCGTCAGGAACTGATGCTGCGCACCCGCCAGAATACCATCACTATCCGCAACAATCCGGCGCAAACTGCCCTGCCAATGCGCGAATGGGGTTCTTTCCACCCCGGTAACGGCACCGGCGGCGCAGGCAACCACTGGGCGGGGATCACCTTCCGTTTCCAGCCGGATGAATTCCGTCTTAAAAGCCATCTGACCGAACGTTACGGCGCTAACGCTATCCCGGAAGAACTGGTGTTGCAGGACTGGGGCACCGACTGGGATGAAATGGAACCGCATTACGCGTCTTTCGAACGCCTTGCCGGGGTTTCCGGGAAAGCCAGCAATGTGAAAGGCGAACATCATGATGGCGGTAACCCGTATGAAGGGATGCGCTCGATTGAATATCCGACCCGTCCGATGGATCAGCCTTATGGTCCGACGCTGTTTGCTGAAGCCGCGCGCAACATGGGATACAAAGCGTTCCCTGTACCCTCTTCGCTGATTTCCGAGCCTTACACCAACCCGCTCGGCGTGAAAATGGGGCCGTGTACTTACTGCGGTTTCTGCACTAACTACGGCTGCGCAAACTACTCGAAAGCCAGCGCCATCACCACCGTGTTACCGGCGCTGATCCACAAAGAGAATTTCGAAGCCCGCACCAACTGTGAAGTGATGCAGGTGCTGACCGATTCCACCGGCAAACGCGCCACCGGCGTGGTTTACATCGATTCTTCCGGCGACGAGTGGGAACAGCCAGCAGATCTGGTGATTGTCAGCGCATTCACCTTTGAAAACGTGCGTCTGATGCTGCTTTCCGGTATCGGCAAACCGTACGATCCGGTGACGTTAAGCGGCACCACGGGTCGTAATTATGCTTATCAGACCGCCAACGGCGTGCAGCTGTTCTTTGATGACAAAAACTTCAACCCGTTCATCGGCGCAGGCGCGGTCGGTATGGGCATTGATGATTTTAACAATGACAACTTTGACCACAGCGGTCTGGGTTTCTTCGGCGGCGGCAGTATTCGCGTGACGCCAATCGGTGGCGCGCCAATCGGTTACCGCCCTGTTCCGCCTGGAACGCCGAAATGGGGCAGCGAGTGGAAAAAAGCCACGGTCGCTAACTACCTCAGTTCTATGTCTATCGGTTGTGAGGCCAGCAGTTACACCACTAAAACCAACTATCTGTCGCTCGATCCAAACTATAAGGATCGTCTGGGTCGTCCGCTGCTGCGTGTGACCTTCGACTTCCCGGAAAATGACCTGAAGATGGCCGCGTATTGCACCGGTAAAGTCGCTGAAATCGCCAAGGCAATGAACCCGCGCCAGCTGGTTGCTAACCCGATGAAAGGCCACTGGAACGGTACACCGTATCAGTCTTCACACGTGGTCGGCGGTTTTGTGATGGGCGCGGATCCTTCCACCAGTTCCGTCAACAAACACCTGCAAGTCTGGGATGTACCTAACCTGTTTGTGGTCGGCGCTTCCGCCTTCCCGCAAAACCCGGGTTACAACCCGACCGGCACCGTTGGCGCGCTGGCGTTTAAAGCTGCCCATGCCATCCGTAACTTCTATCTGAAAAAACCGGGAGAGATGATCGCATGAAGAAATTAACGTCATTCTCACTCGGATTACTGGCACTGAGCGTTACCGGTCTGGCACATGCCGCGGGTGACGGCTCTTTCGATCAGGTAGAACGCGGGCGTTATCTGGCCACCGTGGGTGACTGCGCGGCCTGTCATACGGCCTCAACGCCGGATGCCAAACCTTTCGCCGGTGGCGTGCCGATTGAAACGCCGTTTGGCCGTCTGGTCGGCGCAAACATCACGCCGGATCCGGAAACGGGTATCGGTAAATGGAGCTTCGACGACTTCCAGCGCGCGATGTCCGAAGGCATCGGCCACGGCGGAAAACGTCTGTATGGCGCGATGCCGTTCACGGCGTACACCAAAGTCACCCGTGACGATAACGCCGCCATCTGGGCTTATCTGCAAACCCTGCAACCGGTGCATCACGAAGTCGAAACCAACCAGCTGCCGTTCCCGTTCAACGTCCGTACCAGTCTGATGGGCTGGAACTGGCTGAACTTCAACAAAGGCGAATTCAAACCGCAGATGGATAAGTCTGCTGAATGGAATCGCGGCGCCTATATTGTTGAAGGCCTGGGACACTGCGGAACCTGCCACACGCCGAAAAATATGATCGGCGGCGATAAAGACAGCGAGTTCCTGCAGGGCGCCGTGGTGGAAAACTGGGTTGCTCCGGACATCACCACCAATAAACACACCGGTATCGGCAACTGGACGCAGGAAGATCTGATGCAGTATCTGAAGACCGGTTCTAACCGCTTCGATATGGCATCAGGCCCGATGGCTGAAGAAGTAACGAATTCTTCACAGCACTGGACGGATGCGGATCTCAAAGCCGTGGCGGTTTATCTGAAAGACAGTGGTCACGACAGCGGGAATAAAGCCCCTGCGCCGGTGAAAGCGGAAGATAACGCCATGATGGCCGGGAAGCACATCTATGCTGACCGTTGTTCTGCGTGCCATACGCCGGACGGCAAAGGTCAGGATGGACTGTTCCCGCGTCTGGCTGATTCCGCTCTGATTAATCAGACCAATGCCACATCGCTTATCCGCGTAGTGCTGACGGGAAGCCGTCCGGTCGCAACGGACAGCAAACCAACGGCGCCGTCTATGCCTTCGTTTGATGCCAACATGAGTGACGCCGATGTGGCAAACGTGCTGACGTATATCCGTAACAGCTGGGGAAATGCCGCTGCGCCGGTGTCAGCCTCAGACGTGAAAGACCTGCGTGCAGAGCTGAAGAAATAAGCAGGAAACTGCGCATTCAGCATGACCTGAAAATGAGAAAGGCCGCGCAAGCGGCCTTTCTTTTTACAAGCATCACGGATAAATCAGTGCCGGGAAGGCATCTGCATAATCTGTACTAACAGATGATCGTTATTCTGACTTAATTGCACCAGATGTTTGCATTCCACTTTAATCGCAGTGAGCTGTTCTTCGGTCAGTGAGTACGGCAGGTTAATATCAATGCTGTACATATTTTGCTGCTCTGCCAGTTCAATCAGCCGGACGATATTGGTTTCATCGCTGACCTGCGTGGATACCACCTGTAAAGCCAGTGCGCGTAAGGCTTCCTGCCGGGAATTTTCTTTTTTAGAGCGGGATTTCAGTACCATGCCGAAGAACGGCATCACACCGTAAATCGCGTCAACAAAGCTCCATTTCTTTTTGCAGGATGCGGACAAATACTCCATATAGTCAAAGGTCGCTTTTTGACTGCGCGCATCAGGTACCAGGCGGTTTTCATTCATCCCCTATTCCTCTTCCTGGTCAGGGTCAATCAATTAGGTAAATCAATCTGTAACGATGAAGATATTCACCTATATAATGGCATAATTCACCGATACTTTGCCAGTCGGTTCGGGTGCTTAAGTTTGAGCAATTATTGCCTGATCAGACAAAATTTATCATTTCAGAATTTATCGAAAGTATTTCGCGTATATGGAATTTACGCCGCAAAACTGACATGTTCTATTACGCTCGCAGGATGGCGTCGCCAGCCGGGTCACGCTATCCTAATCACCGGATTTCTTAAAGCAGCAAGCCAATGAATAAAATCGTTTTTGTAGAAGATGATGTAGAAGTCGGCAACCTGATCGCCGCCTATCTGGGTAAACACGATATCGATGTTCTGGTTGAGCCGCGTGGCGATACAGCGCAGGCGCGCATTGAGAAAGAAAAACCCGATCTTGTACTGCTGGACATCATGCTTCCCGGCAAAGACGGCATGACGTTGTGCCGCGATTTGCGGCCGATATTTCCGGGGCCCATCGTATTGCTGACCTCGCTCGACAGCGACATGAACCACATCTTATCGCTGGAAATGGGCGCTAACGATTACATCCTGAAAACGACGCCACCGGCAGTGCTTCTGGCGCGTTTGCGCCTGCATTTACGCCAGAGTCCGGCGCAGAGCATTCAGAGCGAGCAGCCGGTTCAGACCCTGAAAAGCGGCAATGCCCTGCACTTTGGCCAGTTATGTATCGATCCGGTGAACCGCGAAGTCACGCTGGTGGATGAAACTATAGTGCTTTCCACTTCCGACTTTGATTTGCTGTGGGAACTGGCGACCCACGCAGGCCGCATTATGGATCGCGAAGCTTTGCTGAAAAATCTGCGTGGCGTCAGCTATGACGGGCTGGATCGCAGTATCGATGTGGCGATTTCCCGCCTGCGTCGCAAGTTATATGACAACACCCTTGAGCCCTTCCGCATTAAAACCGTGCGTAACAAAGGCTATCTGTTTGCCCCTAACGCCTGGGAGTCGCTGCAGGAATGAAAAAGCTTTTCATCCAGTTCTTTTTGTTACTGCTGGTCTGCTTTATGGTCATGGCGATGCTGGTCGGGCTGGTCTATAAAGTGACCGCGGAGAAAACCGGCCGGCAGTCCATGAACGACCTGATGAAAAGTTCGCTCTATTTAATGCGCAGTGAGCTGAGGGAAATCCCGATCAAAGACTGGAATAAGACCATCAATACGCTGGATCTGAATCTGTCTTTCAAACTGCACATTGAACCTCTTGGCAAACGCAAACTCAGCCCGCTGCTCGATCAGCGCCTGAAAGACGGCGAAATTGTCGCGCTCGATGATGAATATACGTTTATCCAGCGGGTGCCGCGCAGCCATTACGTGCTGGTAGTCGGTCCGATCCCGTATCTGTTTTACATGCACGAAATGCGCGTGCTTGATCTCGTTCTGCTGATGTTCATCGGCCTGTCGCTCGCTTTACCCGTTTTCCTGTGGATGCGTCCGCACTGGCAGGATTTGCTGCGTCTGGAGAACTCGGCGCTGCGCCTGGGTAACGGGCATCTTGACGAGCGCATTGATTTTGATTCGACCTCCAGCCTGAACCGTCTGGGTGTGGCATTTAATCAGATGGCGGACAATATCAGCACGCTGGTGGCCAGTAAAAAACTGCTGATCGACGGCATTGCGCATGAGCTTCGTACACCGCTGGTGCGCCTGCGTTACCGGCTGGCGATCAGCGAAAATTTACCCGAGGCGGAGCAAAACGCCATCAACCGGGATATCGGGCAGCTTGAAGCGCTGATCGATGAACTGCTCACGTATGCGCGCCTTGACCGGCCGCAGGTGACGCTGAATCTTGAAAAAGTGAATCTGGCAGAATGGCTGGAAGACAAAGTCGATGATTTCCGCATGATCACCGAGCGCACGATCCTGTATGACGCGCCGCAAAACAGCGATTTCGGCGGCGTGGATTTACGCCTGATGGAGCGCGTGCTGGATAATCTGGTCAATAACGGGCTGCGTTATTCACAGGAAACCCTGCGCGTCAGCCTGTGGCTGGACGGTGAACTGGCCAGCCTGCAAGTCGAAGACGACGGGCCGGGCATTCCGCAGGAAGAACGTCAGCGGATCTTCGAACCTTTCGTGCGTCTGGACCCAAGCCGCGATCGCGCTACCGGCGGCTGCGGGCTGGGGCTGGCTATCGTACATTCCATCGCCGTGGCCTATCAGGGACGCATCGCCGTTGACAGCAGCCCGCTGGGCGGTGCCAGTCTGCGTTTCAGCTGGCCGGTAAAACCGACATTTAATCTGGCTGTTGAACAGCCTAATAATGAAAATCAGGAAGGGAGCCACAATGACCATCGCTTATAAAAAACTACACGACACCTTCGCCCGCCTCTCCCGCTTTGGCCACTTATCGGCAATTGCAGGCTGGGACGCCGCCGCCATGATGCCACCGGAAGGCGGACAAGCCCGTTCGGAAGCACTGGCCGAACTGAGCGTGCTGACGCATCAGATCCTCACCGCGAAACAGGTTGGTGAATGGCTGGAGCAGGCGGGCGGCGAACAGCTCAACGACGTGGAGCAGGCAAACCTGCGTGAGATGCGTCGTCATTACCAGCAGGCCGCCCTGCTGCCGGAAAGCCTGGTGCAGGCAAAATCACTGGCAGGCGCGCGTTGTGAGCAGGCATGGCGCATTCAGCGCAAAAGCAATGACTGGGAAGGTTTCGCTGATAACCTGAAAGAAGTGGTGAAACTGAGCCGTCAGGAAGCGCAGCTGCGTTCAGAAGCCGCGGGCATCAGCCGCTACGATGCCCTGCTCGATTTGTACGAACCGGGTATGACCTCGCAGAAACTCGACGTGCTGTTTGGCGATTTGAAAACCTGGTTGCCGGATTTGTTGCAGACCGTGGTCGAAAAGCAAAAATCTGAAACCCGCATCGCGCCGCAGGGTCCGTTCGACATCGAAAAACAACGCCAGCTCGGGCTGAAAGTGATGGAACGTCTGGGCTTTAACTTTGGCGCCGGTCGTCTGGATGTCAGCGCGCACCCGTTCTGTGGCGGCGTGCCGCAGGATGTGCGTATCACCACGCGCTATAACGAAGATGAATTCCTCAGCGCCATGATGGGTGTGATCCATGAAACGGGTCATGCGCGTTATGAGCAGAATCTGCCGAAAGAATGGCTCGGTCAGCCGGTTTCAAACGCACGCTCAATGGGCGTGCATGAATCTCAAAGCCTGCTGTTTGAGATGCAATTAGGTTGCAGCGAGCCGTTCCTGAAGTCAGTTTACCCGCTGGTAATCGAGCAATTCGGCCATCGCGAAGGGCTGGATGAAAGCAACTTTATGAAACTGAACCAGCGCGTTCAGCCTGGTTTCATCCGTGTTGACGCCGATGAACTGAGCTATCCGGCTCACGTGATTTTGCGTTATGAAATCGAAAAAGCACTGATGGAAGGTGACGTTGAAGTTGACGATATTCCGGCCTTGTGGAACAGCAAGATGAAGGAATATCTGGGCATCAATACCGTCGGGAACTACCGCGACGGTTGTATGCAGGATATTCACTGGACCGACGGCGGATTTGGTTATTTCCCGACGTATACGCTGGGTGCCATGTATGCCGCACAGCTGTTCCAGACGGCCAACAAAGCGATCCCTACGTTGCAGGACGATATCGTACGCGGCGACCTGACGGCGTTGTTCCAGTGGTTGCAGCAAAATATCTGGCAACACGGCAGCCGTTTCTCAACCGATCAGCTGATCAAAAATGCCACGGGCGAAACGCTGAATCCTGCGTTCTTCCGCGCGCATCTCGAAAATCGCTATTTGTAATTCATCTGTAATTCAGCTGTAAAAAACACCTCCTTTTCGCAAAGGAGGTGTTCTTCAACTACCTGCTACCTGACCCCTTTATCCCGCGACGTGATATTTCAGCCGGTATTCGCCAGAGCCAACCTCTGCGGTAAACCCTTCTGCATTAAGGATAAATTTCACACCATCGGCTTCCAGCACAGTTTCAGCGCCCGTCAGCACCAGAGTGGCTGAGGTATTTGCCGGAACATTCACGCAAAGACTCACGTCCTGACCATTGACTTCCCAGCGCACACCTATTGCGCCGTAAACCGACTGATAGCGGGTTTCCAGCCAGTTCAGGCCACCGCCGGTCAGCGGTTTGATGACGAAATGCTTGAATCCGGGCTGTTCCTCGTCCGCTTCAATCCCCGCCGCCACACGGTAAAGCCATTCGCCCACTGCGCCGTAAGCATAGTGATTGAAGGAATTCATGTCGGCACTCCACATACTGCCGTCCGGTTTAATGCCATCCCAGTGTTCCCAGATGGTGGTAGCACCGGCCTTCACCTGATACAACCATGACGGGAAATCGTCTTTCAGCAGCAAATTCCACGCTTCTTTGACGCGGCCATTCTGGCTGAGTGCATGGCAGAAATACGGCGTACCGACAAAACCGGTGACCAGATGGCCGTCGTGTTCTTCGAGCAGTTCAACCAGCGTATCAGTCGTTTTCTGGCGAAACGCCTCGGGTACCAGATTGAAATACAGCGCCAGAATGTGAGCGGTTTGCGTTCTGGCCGTCAGCCCCCCGGACGGTGTGAAGAACTCCTCCTGAAAACGCCCGACAATCGCCTGATGCAGGGCATTGTAATGTTCATAGTCTGCGTCGCGTTTCAGCACTTTGGCGGTTTTAGCGAACAATTGCGTGGAGTAAGCGTAATACGCCGTACAGGTCAGGTCGTTTGGCGTAGCACCGAAGTAACTGCCCTCTTTTGCATCCAGCGCCACCCAGTCGCCGAACTGCAATTTGTAGCGCCAGATATGGTTTTCGGCATGGTCAGTCATGAAATCAATCCAGCCTTTCATGCTGGCGTACTGGTTTTCCAGCACGTTGGTATCGCCATACATCAGGTACATCGTCCACGGATTGATCACCGCAGCATCCGCCCACGCCGACGCGGAATGGGTTCCGCCTTCCGACAGCAAACGGTCTTTGCCACAATAGCCGGTAAGGATATCCGGGATAACGTGCGGCACGCCGCCTTCCGGTGTCTGGTCATAACGAAGATCGGTCAGCCATTTGGCGAAGAAATTGCGGGTTTGCATCAGATAGCTCGCCGTGCGGCAAAAAATCTGTGCATCGCCCGTCCAGCCCAGCCTTTCGTCACGCTGCGGGCAGTCCGTCGGCACATCAACAAAGTTACCTTTCAGGCCCCACAAAATGTTGTGATGCAACTGATTCAATTCAGGATTTGAGCAGGCGAAATAGCCGGTCTGTTCCATTGCGGAATGCAAAACAATCGCAGTGAAATTATTCAGATCCAGCGGTGCCGGATACTCCTCTACTTTCACAAAACGGAATCCCTGCCAGGTGAAATGCGGATGCCAGGTTTCTTCGCCCTCACCTTTGAGAACATACTCAGTGCGCTGCGTGGCTGAACGCAGGTTATCAAGATACACATTGCCCTGCGCATCCAGCACTTCAAAGTGGCGGAGCACCACTTTATCGCCCGCGTTGCCCCGGACAGTAAACTCTACCCAGCCGCTGAGATTCTGACCAAAATCCATGACGGTATCGCCCTGCGGCGTGGTGATTAACCGAACCGGTTTGAGTTCTTCCATTTTTCTGACCGTGTTACTTCCCTGTGCGACCAGCGTGGATTTTTCATGCGTCACACGACTGACCGGGCGCCAGGCATTGTCAGAGAAACCTTTCGCGCACCAGCCGGGTATTTCCCGGCGCGCATCATAAATTTCGCCGTCATAAATTTCTGAAAAAAGAATGGCGGAGTCGTGGCATTTCCAGCTTTCATCACTGACCACAACCTCCTGAGAACCGTCTTTGTAATTGATGACCAGTTGCGAAATAAACGCAGTTTGCTCGCCGTAATAGTTACGATGACGGCTGAACCCCATATCGCCTTTGTACCAGCCTGCACCTGCAATGGCGCCAATGACGTTTTCACCCTTTTCCAGATGGCTGGTCAGATTATAGGTCTGATAAAGTAAGTGATTGTGATAACTCGTCCAGCCCGGCGTCAGGGCATCTTCTCCGACTTTCTGGCCATTAAGATGTAATTCATAAAGCCCCAGCGCGCTGACATGAATAAAGGCTGACTGAATATCTTCAGTACAGTTGAGGACAAACGATTTTCTCAGTAATGTGCCCGCGGACTGATCTTTATCAGCCGGTGTTTCAGCAGAAATAAAATCAGCCTGCCATTCGTGTGTATAAAGTACCCCGGATATCATCTCTGCGGGAGAACTCCAGTTACTGGTCTCGCCATAATTATCACGCACCTGCACACGAATAAAATAATGCTGGGACGAGGTAAGCATTAATTCCATTAACGGAACATTATTTGAACAATCGCTTTCCTGCCATTCGCCGCGAAGCAGAATATTATCAAAATTCTGTTGATGGCTAATCTGGATCCGATACGCCGTTTGCCGGACGTTTCTGTTGTGGCTTTCAATCTCCCAACCCAATACAGGAAGTTCCTGCACGCCTGATAATGCGGATTCCTGATTCAGTGTAAGTCTGGTTACTGCGAGCATAATTCGTGACTCCTTTCGTAATTTCGGTGAAGATAGATAACTAAATTTGTTTAACAGCGGATGCCGGATATTCAGGCGCTGTTTCTTTTATGAGCACTCCGGCCTCACTGTTGAATTCGTTTCGTTGTTTTCCGTGGAAACAGATCCAGCCGATCAATAATCCGGAAGCCACTGTCGCGGATAACAGGGTATAAAGCACCTGCGGTCCGGCTTCCAGTAACAGCGGCGTAATAAAGGCCAGTACACCGCATAACAACCGGGAGATAGCGACGATAATACCCTGCGCCGTAGATCTCAGCATGGTTGGGAACGATTCCTGTGACCAGACTTTCATGATCCCTTCGAAAGCCAGTCCGCTGCCTATAGCAGTAAAGAATAGACAACAGAACCAGGAGGCAGGTGAGAAATTAAATAATACCGGCAGGAAGAATCCGCCCGCGAAACAAATAGCCCCCAGAATAAATGCGGGAATACGTTTCGGCGTATCAACAAAGCGCATAAACATGATCCCGGCGAACACTCCGACCGGCATGGTCAGCAGATTCCACAGCGAATTTTGTTCAACAGAAATACCCACCACGTTTACCGCGATATAGGTGCCAAACTGACCACCGGTATTCGCGGCAAGATTGGTGAAAGCGTAAAACAGACACAGCGCAATAAACGGCCACAAGTATTTCCCGTGGATGAGATCTTTAAATGAGGCTTTCTGAGCCCGCACCGTCACAATGCCTGCACGCCTTTCGTTTCTGGCGATCAGCCATAATGGGGATTCCGGGATGGTACAGCGCAACGCCAGCAAAACGACGGCCACGGCGCAGACATGCAGATACATAATCTGCGCACCGGGCCGCCCCCACCCGCCTACGACGGCAGAAATTGCCATCGTGCTGCCAATCCCTAAGAACCACAGTAGATTCGACAAGCCGATAATCTTGCCGCGGTTTTTGTCTGTTGCCGCTTCGGCAATTGTCGCCAGAGAAACGGGTAAATCTGCACCAGTGGCCAGCCCGACCAGCAATGTTCCCGCCAGCAGCAGCGCAAAAGTGTCGCCGAATGCCAGAAACAACGTGCCGATAATGATCATTATCATGGTGGCAATAAAGACTTTGCGTCTGCCGTAACAATCGCCCAGCCTTCCGCCCGTCAGTGCCCCCAGCGCAATGCTCAGCGTGAGTATTCCTGAAAGTATTCCTATCTGAACTACCGTGGTGCCGATCGTTTTCTGATAAATAACCAGAGCCGTTCCGTTTGAAACAATAGCAGCAGAATCAATATATGACGCCATGCCGGAAACCACCCCGACGTACCAGGGATTAGGTTGTTTAGTGGTTGACATAATAATGTCCTTCAGAGGTGTACGTGAATTAAATGATCCTTGAGAGGTCCTTTCTGTTTACTGTTATTATGGTTTGATATTATTACTTTGAACTATTTCTTTAAATTAACAGAACAGGTTATTAACGCGTGGTTGAAATAACACTGTTACTGACTCTCATCCTTTCCTGAGAGGGTGTTCTTTGAAACTGTTTTTTGTACGCTTCCGTCAGGCGTGATGTGGTGGAAAATCCACACAGCGTGGCTATTTTCCCTATGCTTAAATCCGAGGTTCGCAATAACTCCTGCGTTTTTAATAAACGATAGCGCTGCTGGAATCTTTCCGGTGTAAAGCCGGTGATCTCCTTTATAAACCTGAACATGGTTCTTTTAGCGACACCGCTTTCTTCGCATAAATAATCCCAGTTAATCGTGCAGGTATAATTTTCGCGCAGATGATTCAGCAGATGGCGCTTCCCTGATTCTGTCTCACTGGCACGACATTCTTTACGCATGGCACACTGGTAAAGCATCACTATCATCGATAATAAATAAGACTCTGCGGTCGCAAAGTAGGCGTTATCATATCGGGCATCACATTGCCGGGTGATTTTATCCGTCAGTTCAATCACTCTGGCCAATTCTTCATCCGTTAATCCTGTACGACGTCTCTTCATCGACCCGGTATATTCTTTGATCCCTGCCGTCAGTTCAGCGATGTTATTGATAAAATGAAAAGGTCGTTCTTTATGTAGCAGAATATTGATTATTGACAACTTATTAGTAGATTCATAACAGTGAACATCGTGCGCGCTGACGATAAAAAAGTCGCCTTTATGAATAAACTCCACCTGATCGTTGATGATATGAAAGCCGCTGCCATTGCGGACAATAACCAGTTCATCAAATTCATGCACGTGTACATCTTCCATCGACTGTCGGTTCATATCGAATAAACTGAAAGCATGATGTTCTGAAAGAAAGAAATCACTGACCTTGAGTATTTTCATGCATTCACCGAGTTAATGATTAATATAATTCACTGTAACTTTGCCGGGTCATTTAAATATTTCGTGTCGATAAAAAGATTAGACCGTAATAATTATGACAAGTCTATACGATGCACTGGCACTGTGGCGTAAGCGCCCGTGACATTTGTTTCATTTTTGTATCAGAAATCTCATTTCAGGATCAGCACGCATAAAAAAGCGCAGAAATATCTGCGCTGGATAAACGTGGTGCAACGGTTCTCTGTCTGTTATGTCTGATGCAACCGGTGCTTATGCCCTTTCATCAGGCTCAGCGACGCAGAAAAAGCGGCACCTTCATCCCCGGCCATAATGGCTTCGTAAATCCTCTTATGTTCATTCAGACACATGCCCCCTTCTTTTGAGGAATATTCAAAAAACCATTTGAATATAGTGGTCAGCACGTTGCCAAACGGCACATAAAAACAGTTACCGGAGGCAATAAAGATCATCCGGTGAAATTTGGTATCGATATCCACCCACTGCTCAGCATCAAAATTTTCAGCGACATGACACATCTGTCGGTAGATCCGCGAAAGTTCGATGCGCTGTTCTTTGCTGGCATTCACGGCGGCCAGCGCGGTAGCGTGCGGTTCAATGGCTTTGCGAAATTCCAGAAACTGGTGATAGATTTCTTCTGTCGCTTCCATGCCCTGCATCCATTCCAGCAACTGCGGATCCAGCATGTTCCACTGCGCGCGTTCTTTGACGCGGGTGCCGATTTTAGGCCGCGACTCCAGCAGCCCTTTGGAGGTCAGCAGTTTCAACGCCTCGCGCAGTGCGGTACGGCTGACGCCAAACTGTTCGCCCAGCTCGATTTCACTTGGCAAAATGGCTCCCGACGCCAGTTCGCCCGACAGGATTTTACGTGCAATATCACGTGCGATATGGGTATTCAGGCCACGGGTCATGCCTGCGGCGGTTTCAAACTGCAACGTCATGCTCTTCCCTTTTTACTGTGCAGATTGCCGACATCATAGTTCAGGCGACGGCACGCTGCATGCGGCCGTCGCACTGAGACACCCAAACTGTGCGCTACGGCGCCATCTGACCGCCATTAATGTCTAATATCTGGCCGGTGATGTAACCGCTACAGGCGTGCGAGGCGAAAAACAGGTAAGACGGTGCCAGTTCTTCCGACGTACCGAAACGTCCCATCGCAATAGAGCCGGCGATTTTCTCACGCACTTCTGCACTTTTATCCGCGTGGAACACGGTGTCGATAGTGCCCGGCGCGATAACATTGAAACGGATATTGTCTTTAGTGAATTCCTTCACCCAGTTACGGTGAACGTTGTGCAGCCAGGCTTTTGAGGCCGCGTACAGACTCGCTCCCGGCCCGCCGCCTTCACGTCCTGCAATGGAACCGGTGCTGATCACCGACGTAGTTTTGCCGCTTTGTTTCGCCGCATGACGTAAATGCGGAATGGCGAATTTTGTGACCATCAGCGCCGAACGGGCATTCAAATCCATCACATGGTCATAAAAATCGTCGTCGATGTTTTCCAGCCCCTGACGCCCGCCAAGACCGCCGGCGTTATTAATCAGTACATCTATTCCGCCAAAACGTTCGACAAAGTTCGCCACCAGCGCTTCGCATTCGGCAGATTTCGTGACATCCGCGCCAAAGTACGCCACTTCGCCGCCATTTTTAGCGATGTCAGCCGCCAGTTCATCGAGGCTGGCATCATGACGATGGCCGTTAATCCCAACCTTTGCGCCCGCCGCCGCAAATGCCTGCGCCGCCGCCAGACCGATGCCTTTAGTTGAACCGGTAATCAAAACACGCTGACCTTTCAAATCGTTAAACATAATGACTCCTTTATGATTCAGGGATGTTCAGAGGTGAGACGGATTGCCACGCCACGCTGAACGCGTCTTCCGCTGCCGGTGCGGCACGGTTACTGATGCAAACGTTCAATGTGCGATTATTGGCAAAGAAAATATTCAGTTCGGTTTGCTCATCGTCATGGCTCACCACCATGATGCGTTCGGCCTTACCGCGCGCATCAACAGACGTTTCGGTGGCTTCGTCGAAAAAACCGTGGGTTTCAAATACGCTGGCAAAAATGGCATTCGTGCCGTGAGTACGCAGCAGTAATGCCGGTTCGCAGCGCAGGTTGAAATGTGGGTCGTTCGCACCGGTACGGGCGACAATCAGTTCGCCGCCTTCAGGGAAAGCGCTGACCAGCGTGCGGTAACTGTCACCGTCAAGCCAGCTGAACAGTGCCGAATCCCCCGCGGCGATTTCAGCGCGCCCGCCATCCCATAAGTGCTGATAACCGTGATCTTTGCCCAGGGGTTTCAGCTCGCCGGGCACCTCCAGGGCGGCGTCTGTGCGGACAAACTGACCGAGATGATGCAGCGAATAATCGTAACGATGTGGCTGTGCGCTGGTCAGGCGAAATACGTCCACCATCAGCGGTGATGCAAGTTCCGGCAGGCTGAGCATCAGCACCGTCCGTTGCTGGTCGACGCCCGGCGTGTAGTTTTTCAGCCGGGCGCTCATACCCTGTTGTTCCGGATTATCCGTCACGAAGAAATGCAGTTCGCCCCAGCGTTTTTCAGCCTCAAGGCTGTCTCCATGATTCTGGCTTTGCCCGTCCACCACCACGGTATTGTGCGCGACGGTTTGTTTGCAGTAGCTGTTGTTTTCAGGGATGTATCGTCCGCCGAATTTCGGCTCGACGTTTACCCAGCGGCCAAAACCGTAATCACGCAGGAACTCACGTCCGCGGCTGAACAGGCTAAGATGCAGGCCGTCAAAGTGTCCGTGATTGAGTGCCGAATGCAGGCGCGGAATACTGCCGTGCTGGCCGTACCACATCAGCGCCATATCCTGATTTTCTGTGTTGCTCCGCAAAATACCGATGCCGCCCTGCGTCCCCTCGGGGCCATCACGTAGCTGGACGCTGCCCCACGTCACAGGCCGCGCGGGCGATTGCTGCAACGCGGCGGATAATTCCAGCGCGGCGGCGCTGACCCAAACGGTGTGCTGTTGTTGGGCGACGGCAATCCACTGCAGATTGTGGCCGTAACGGGAATAACAGACACTGGCGGCGATCACCGCGCCATCATCACGGATATTGATGGTTTTCGAGGAATCATTCAGCGCAGGCCAGGTTCCGTCGGGGAAAGCGGTCTGCATCAGGGCTTCACAAGTTTTCCTGATGATCTGCTCGCGGAACGTATAAATCTCCAGTTCCGGCTGGCGACGTTCGATGGTCTCACTCAGCAACAGCAGCGGGCGCAGCGCAAAACGGTGATAATACGGGCCTTCGATGTAATATCCGTCCGGCGAGAAAAGCTGGTTCAGCTGGGCAAAAAAACCGCCACTTTCACTGTCGCCTTGCAGTCCGTATAACGCCTTTTCCACCAGCGCTGAATCGCCAAGCACGTAACCGCTGATTGCCGCTGCCGCCACCGACCAGATGCCGTGGTTATGCACGATATCGAAATCTTTGGTATGCCGGTTCAGCGCATCATCCGCCATCACCTGAAACAAGTTTGTTTCAATATTTTCCCGCTGAACCTCGCTGAGCGCCGGGATCAGGCAGTGATAGCCTTCAACGGCGTACAGCCAGAACATGTTTTCATTCAGCGTCTGATGGAATAAACGGCCTGGTGAATTACTGTCTTTGCTGATGGCACTGCCCAGCGACGGATAAATCGCGCCATAACCGTTCAGCAGCGCCAGCGCATAATCCAGGTAACGCGGCTCACCGGTGATCAGGAATAAACGCCCGGCCAGATTGATCGCCTGGTAGTTTTGTTTGTGCTGCGTATGCTCCGGCCCGCCCGCTTCGCCATGACCGGGAATAATCATCGGTTGCGCGAGCATTTGTTCCAGCGTGTCGATTTGCGCACGCAACGCCGCGCCCAAACGGGAATCCGCGTTAATCTGTTCACGCAGTTTCTCCGCTTCACTGACGCTTATCAGCAACGGCTGCCAGTCATTCATTTTTTATCCTCCGGCGCCTGTGGCGCGACGTACCCCGGCGCAAAGGAAGGCAGTGAAAGCAGCCAGGTTTCTCTTTCAGCTTCAATGACTGCGCCGCGGGTAACGTCTTCGTGATAGCCGCCGGAAGCCGGTTTCACCGCTCGCGGCAGAGTGAATGTTGCGCTGCGAATTTGCTGCTCGTAGCGTTTTTCACCGGTGGCATTATCCGCCCAGGAAAGTAACGGCACCGGACGCACGCGGATCTGATCAAGTGATTTGTACGGCCAAGGCAGCGCCGGATCGGTAAAGCGCGCCATGAAATCCAGCGATTTGAGCACACTGCCCCCCTGCGACGTGCGGTAATGCCACAGGTCGATACCATTTTTCTGCGCCAGCACCGCCATCATGCTGATCGCCTGCAAATTGAAATAGCTGTAATGAAACGATCGCGTCCGCGCCAGTTCAGCGGGCTGCGTGCCATCGGGTTTCAGCTGCACATCCAGCTTACTTTTCATCAGCTTCGCCATCTCGCCAATCACCGCTTTATCGCCCAGATACCACGCAATACCGGAAACCTGCGTCACATACCAGTTGCCGTGATTGTTCTCCGTGCGTCCTTCCTTTTTAGCGATTTTGCTGCCCTGCAACCACGTCAGATAATCCTGCATCCACGCGCGCATTTGCTGTTCGTCGTTGTCGGTCCACGCCGGATTACCCCGTAACAGAACCAGAGAATCCACAATCCGGGTGGAGAAATAGCGGCCATCCAGCACTCCGGCGTTGCGCCCGGGCGAGATACCCGGCACGCCCTGCGCGTAATTCAGATTCGGGTTCATTCGCGTTTGTGGGGTGATAAACCAGGTGCGCAGCAGGCTGGCGGCTTTATCCGCGTATTTCTGTTCGCCGGAAAAATACCAGGCCAGCGTCAGGTTCTGCACCCGGGCGGTAAAATCAGCCAGCCGCACGCCATCACTCTGATCATTTTTGCTGGCGGGATTCACATGACCGTCTTTACGGATCCACGGCAGGCCATCGGGTTTGCTGTCATCCGGCCACCAGTACGCGCTCAGGCTGAGATAATCATGTTTCGAACCGCCCGGCGGCGTCATACCTTTGTCGGTCACGCTCAGTTCAGGCTTTTTCAGCGCGGAATCCGCCGCCGCCAGCAGATGCTGATACGCGTCGGTGGTTTGTGGCGCGGCATTGTGGTCACGCAGTTGCTGGCGGACAACGGCCATCTGTGCCGGATTCAGAAACGCCGGTTCAGCGGCCAGTACGCCCGCAGAACCCGTCATCAGCCCCAGCAGCAGCGTTGCGCCGGTCGTGATTCTGTTCACGGTTCTTTTCACCTTTTTGCCCTGCATTAACTTCATGTTTTCTCCCGGCTCCGCGCCATTGTCCCGATGAGATCTCACGCTTTAGTCATACTAATAAAGCAATGAACGTTCAGTTTCGCCAGTCAGAATTGACTTAAATATCCACATTACGCCTAACAAGTGACCGGAATCACAATTTGATAACAAACTAAGCATTTCTTATTTGTCCGACTTTTAATTTCATTTACCTCTTCTACGCTTGCTCAATACATAACCAAAAACATCTCACCCTACAAACGAGAGAGTCACGACAATGGATATCAACGTTCTGGTCATGATCGGTTACTTCGTCTTAATGATTGCCATCAGTTATGCGTTCAAAAAGATGGCATCCGGCTCGTCCAGCCACTATTTTCGCGGCGGCGGGCGAATGCTCTGGTGGATGGTCGGCGCGACCGCCTTTATGATCCAGTTCAGCGCCTGGACGTTTACCGGTGCGGCCGGACAGGCTTACCGCTACGGGTTCAATGTCGTCAGCGTGTTCGCCGGTAACGTGTTCGGCTATCTGGTCGCCTGGTGGTGGTTTGCCGCCCGCTTCCGTCAGTTACGGGTTGATACTGCCACAGAGGCGATTAACCATCGCTTTGGCAAAGGTAACGAACAATTTTTCACCTGGATGATTATCCCGCTGAGTATCCTCAGTGCGGGCGTGTGGCTGAACAGTCTGGCCGTGTTTGCCAGTGCAGTATTCCAGCATGACATTACGCTGACATTATGGGTGACGGGCATCGTGGTGCTGGTGATTTCGCTGCTGAGCGGCGCGTGGGGCGTGGTGGCGAGTGACTTTGTGCAGACGCTGGTAGTGGCGATTATCTCCATTGCCTGCGCGGTGGTGGCGTTGTTTAAAGTCGGTGGCCCGGTGAAGCTGGTGACAGAATTCCCTTCCGGCTTCTTTACCGGCCCGGATGTCGGCCCGCATTATATTTCGCTGCTGGTAGCCTGCTTCCTGTTCTTCTTTATCAAGAACGTACAGAGCATCAATAACCTGCAAGATTCCTACCGTTTCCTGAATGCCAAAGACAGTTTTAATGCCAAAAAAGCGGCGTTGTTTGCGCTGGTACTGATGCTGGTGGGCACGATTATCTGGTTCATCCCGCCGTGGGCGGTGGCGATCCTTTATCCTGACGCGGCTACGGCACATCCGGAACTGGGCAAAAACGCCACCGATGCGGTGTATCTGATTTTCGCTGAACGCGCGATGCCAGTGGGCACCGTCGGTCTGCTGATGGCTGGCTTGTTCGCCGCAACAATGTCTTCGATGGACTGCGCGCTGAACCGCAACTCGGGGATTTTCGTGCGCAGCTTCTGGACGCCGATCATTAATCGTAACAGCGAGCGCAGCGATAAATACCAGCTGCGCGTGGGCCAGATTGCCTGCGTGGTGAATGGCGTGCTGGTCATTTTGGTGGCGCAATACATGCACACCATGCAGACCGTCAGCCTGTTCGACCTGATGATGAAAGTCGGCACGCTGATGCAGGCACCCATTGTCGTGCCCCTGTTCCTCGGCGTTTTTATCCGTAAAACCCCTGACTGGGCGGCGTGGGTCACCGTGTTGTTTGGTTTATGCGTGTCTTACGTGGTCGCGAACCTGTTCACCGCGCCGGACGTCGCCCGTCTGCTGGGCATCACACTGACCAAACGCGAACTGCTGGACGTCGCCATCATGTGGAACATTTTTGCCCATCTGGTGTTTACCGGCGGCTTCTTCTGCCTGACGACGCTGTTTTATCGCGAGAACGCCTCGGCGAGAAATACCCAGCGTCAGCAATTCTTCACCGATATGGAAACGCCGGTCTATGCCGACCATGAACAGGATGAGTTTGACCGGTTACAGCGCGATAAAATCGGCCGCATTTCGATGTACATGGGTGCGGGTTTACTGCTGATGGTGCTGGTGCCGAATCCGCTGTGGGGACGTATTTTATTCCTGTTGTGCGCCCTGTCCATTCTGCTTTTCGGCTGGATTTTACACCGCAGCGCGGAGAAAGGAATGAAAGCGGCACAGGCTGAAAAAGCGTTGAAGAGGAATGTGACGACGTCACAGAGATAGCGCAAGTTACCCGCGATACCGATCATAAAAAACCCGCTTTATCAGCGGGTTTTAATGTCAGACAAAAAAGAGAGCACCGGATTTACTTCGGAAGTTCTGTTACCTGTTTCACTTCAGTTTTGCTGATCTGCTGTTTCACACCGTTTGCATCGGTGTATTCCAGCAAGCCGGAATCGGCTTCTTTTGGTTTGCCGTCACTGATGATGGTTCGCGCATCATTCGTCTGGATGGCATAACTTGTGCGTGTACAGCCCGACAGCGCAGCGACACATAACACAGCTGCTAAGGGTAAAAGTAATGTCCTATTCATGATCTTCATGATCTTCTCCTTTCGTTATACGTTTCCGGATAAATCAGTTATCCAGTTCGCTCATGTTTTTAACCTGATCGCGATTAATCTGCTCGGTCTTACCGGTTTCCGCATTGGTATAGGACACCAGACCTGTATCGTCATCTACCTGAGGTTTTCCGTCCGTCACGATGGTTTTTCCGTCCGTCGTTTTAATAGCCTGGTTCGATGCACAGCCCGCCACAAACAAAATTGAAACGGCGGCCAGCGATGCGGCGATTAGGTTATTCCTCTTCATACATTTCCTCCTGAAAGGGTTCTGACTTAACAATTAGCTTAGTAAGTATAGTCACTCTTTCGGGAGGCCTTGAAAAATAGGACAAACGGAAGTTTTTTGACTGTTTTATCAGCGACCTTTAAGGCGCTCGATGGCCAGTTGCAGCGCATCATTAGGCTCGCCAATGGCATCAACCGCCTCTTCCTGAGCGCGACCCAGCCATAATGCCAGTCGCTCACGGCTAATTTCCTGGCCGTTTTGCGCAAACATCAGACAGCACTCACCCACCATACGGCAGGCTTCCTCAAAGGCCATTTTTGAATTTTCCACCGCCACTCCCTTCAACACCCAAAAAAAGACACACATTGTTTAACGGCAGAGTCAGGAAAAAGTTGCCCTTTTTTACCCAACCTTTACCATAATGCTTTCTGAGTTGTTGTTTACGGATGAGTACCCATTCCCCCCTCTGATGACTGACAACTGTCCCGATTCAGCTAAAAACCGCTTAAGAATATTCTGCATTAGTATCCATTATTCCTAAAAATACCTGTACAACTTTGTGCATCTTGTATAACTTTATAGTCACACAAGTAATCATTAACTACGCACACATTAACAAGAGGATATGTCATGCGTCAGAACAAGCACGATGGATTGTCTCCGGAGACCTCCCCTTCTTTATATGGTCAGGGTTTTTCTAAAGAGGAAACAATGGGACGCGTTGTGGTTGAAATTCTGGAAGCAGGCAAGAACCTTAATCGCAAGGCGTTGTGTTCAAAACTGTTGAATCGTGTTGAATCCGCTGGCAGCGAAGAAGAGGAAAAGCACTATATGAAGCTAATCCGTCTGGTTCTTGAGCGTGACTCATGATTTGTTGAGATTTAAGTAAAGATTGGCTTCATAGAATTTCGGTTTGACATATTATGCGGGCTTGATTAATTCATAGCCTACCAATACTTTATTCCCGATGTTGTTGTTCCTGGTGGTTTGAAGTAATAACTCTGAACCTGAAGCTAATCTGCCCAAGACCTTTGGTCAGCGTATATTCAGAGGCTGATAATATGTATAGAAGTAATGAAGAAAAGTTAACGGACAAGCTGATTGGTGAGGCAGTAATATCCTTACTTAAATCTAAAAGTCCAATTTCAATCGACAGACTCATTAAGCAGTTACAGTTTATGGCTGTAAATGCTGAGAACTTAACTCGAAAAAGCGCCCTGGAGCAGATCATAAATGAGATGCGCCACGATCAGGCTGATAAGCGTGCGCGTGTCAGTTATGAAGTACGGGACGTCGACAATGTACGACACTTTTTCAATACTGAAGGGCCGTCCGATGACCAGAAAAAACATTGATACATCAAACGAGTGTGCCGTGAGCCACAATGACTCGATGGTATCAAACTCATCTCAGTCGATGACAGACGCAGTCAATCAAACAGGGATTTTTCAACAATTTTCTAAAGTGAGCGAACTCTACTCCAGTGAAGCCGAAGTTCTGGGTGCCGCAATTCGTCTGATTCTGGCGAAGAAAGGTACGGTGACCCATAAAGCCATCATCATGCATCTGATCAATCAGCTTGAAACCACATCAGATGTCGTGCAACTGGATATTCTGCGCGGCGCACTGGAAATGGTCGTGGGCATGACGCCCGATGATGCCGGGTTCTGATCCCTAAACAAGGGTCTGCTCTATTATTCGCTTCGCGCTCAGTCTTAGTAGTCACAGACGGGCGCGGAATCTTTCAAATAACCGGTTCTGAAGAACAAACGCGGAGGGTATTAAAATGCAAGATGTGTCTTATACTCATGTAACATTGGCTGATTATATTCTGGCAGAAGACCCTGAACTTTTGGTTGAAAACGAAACGGTCATCCGTCTTTATCAAAACTTAAAAAAACAAAAAGAAGTAGTTACTCATAAAGATATTATTCTTTGTCTGATTCAGAAGATTGAGCAGGAAAGTGATTCAGGTAAGCAGGATGTCTACCTGGAAGCACTTGAATATGTCGTCTACCGCACACCTGATGATGATATTTTATAAATTAACAGCAACGTATTATGAAATGAGCCCGGCAAATATCATTTGCCGGGCTCATTCATTTATAACTTATGCGCTGCTGACAAGTTCTCAGAGAGCCTGATTGCCCGACTGGTATTCATAGGTGACTTCCGGCCAGGTAATTACCGGCGTCCCCTTCAGTCTTGGCTCAGCAAACAATTCGCCCTGGAAATTACACACTCCTGCCGCATCCAGCCACATCCACTCTTCTGGTTTTTCAACACCTGTTGCGATGACTGAGACTTCTAACGAAGAGCAGAATCTGATAATTGCCTGAACGACGGCCTGTTTAGGTCCGCTGGTATGGATGTCACAAATCATATTGCGATCAATCATAATTTTATCTGGCTGGCATTGAGTCAGCAGCAGCAATCCGGCGGAACCTGCCCCGAAATCGTCAATTGCCAGACGCATTCCTGAAGCTTTCAGCTGTTTCATCGCGTTAGAAAACTTGTCTTCACGGGTTATGACGCCGTTCTCGGTGATGGCCACCACAATCTGTTCAGGAACCAGGCCACTCGCGGTGATGTCATTAACCAGAGACTCCACAGCATCTGGCACCATCACCAGTGTCATAGGCAAAAGCTTGATAGAAAGCGTTTTGTCGCTGATCCCCATTTTCTGCGCCATGGCAAAAGCCAGCTTTTTGGATTTGAGATCTGCCTCGTAGATTGTTGTTCCGGACAGCCGGGAGTAATACTCCATCGCTGAACCGCCTTCCGGCCCGCGTATTGTCGCTTCATAAGAGATTATCTCGCGACTGAGCGGATCGACTATCGGCTGGAATGCAAAATTGTAGTCCTGCATTTCAGGAAAGATAAATTCTACTTCTGGTTTCAGGGACTCATCAGCGATGAAAGACCAGGAATCCGCCGGAAGGATTTCGAGATAATTTTCCTTCTCACGAGCCTGCACAAAGGTACATAAAAATTGCAGCGCCCTGTCTTCGTAAGTGAGCTGATATTTAGACGTTCCTTTATCAAGCACTGCCTGAAGCACCTCATCTTCGTGATGATGTCTGAGGTCAAAAAGCTCCATACCGACATTGCCGAAACGGCGTGACTGCGCATAGTCGCGCATCAGAACCACCACGTTGTGATGCCGCTGATCTTTACAAATCTCACTGTAAAGGGCATCCACTGCCTCTTCCGCCCCTTCCAGCAGCTGGAAGAAGTGCATCCCGTCAAAAAGCAGGATCCCGGTAATGCCTAAAAGTTCGTTGTTTACTTTGGCTTGCGACACCATTTCGACCAGTGAACCAGACTGTACATGTTCACTAATGTGGCTGCGGTAAACGAGGGTTAAAAGCATCGGGCTGTTCCAAAAGGATCTGGTTAAGACCATCAGGGTAGCAGAAATTTTGTGTATGGAAATATCCGAACAGATCATTTTACCTTATGTTTCAGGGTAAAATTGGCGGCAAAGCCCTTCAAAGCTAGCAATTTTAAGGATGGGGAAGATTTGTAAATCTCACTTTATTTGACCGGCAAATATTTGGCCTTTCTTTTGCTGCTACCTGATGCCCCTATTTTGCCCCTGAAAGCGTGCTTTGGAAGCATGGCAACTCACCAATACTAAATTTCTGAAAATAAGAAATGATAGTGTCCATCTCTCCAGCTATGGCAACGGGTGACAACACGCAAGATAACCATATGGAAACCGTAGAAGTACGCTACGAAAAAATAACGTGGAAGCATAACGATGGCAATATCATCTATGCTGATTCATGGGATGACCGCCAGACTGCATAAGAAAAGGGGCTAAGGCCTCTTAGTCATATAGCCAACGACCCGCCTTTGCTGATTCGATAATCATACCTAGCGTCAGCGTCTTGAATTGACGTTCTTGCCATTCCTTTTTGAGCTTAAACTGCCACCAGTAAAACTCCGGCATGAAGTAGTCATCTATGTTGAAATTGCTATGCTCAATGCCGTATCGCGTGAACAAATCAAACAACATTTCCTCCAATTCTTCCTGGAAGAAATTAAAGTGTTCTTCAAATGTCCAATCCTTCTGTGCCGGTTTATCACGTTCGCCATATGTATTGGTGACGTAATCTAAGAGTTCTTGCTCGTCAGGCTTTAGCATTAGAAATATGTCCACGCTATACGATGCTCCGGCCTTGATATCAGGTTGTATTTATCCCTGGTATCTTTTGCGACCAGGCTTACGATAACTATCGCCTGCGCGTAGCCAATAAAAGGCACCGCCCTACCCACTACCGCACCTATTTTGCTTGTAACGCGAGTACGTCCCCTCACATTAGTTGAAAATTTAATTCCAAAGGGAAAATGTGCGTTTTTAAAAATTCTGCGAGCCAATTTCGACGCAATGCTCCTTCGAGAAACCTTTGAACCCAGCACTACACGCTTTTTAAGTATCGGTTGCCCAGCAAGAATCGTCGCCGCTGTTTCTACTGAAACTCCAAGATGGTCCGCCAAACTTTCTGCGAATATTAGCCAAAATAGCTCTTCTCTGGTGACATTAGCGTGTCCGTGATAAAAGTACGTGCCATTAAGCTCTTCGGTAGTATCCATTCTCAATATCCTTTTGATTGGAAGGGTTTTAGAATACTGCTGCATTAATAAGCAGGCAATATGTCCCGTCACGTTAATCACTATGTCTATACTTAAAATCTCGCAACGGAGGGAATTTTATGTGTGGACGCTTCACACAGTACGAGCCACGCTCGCATTACATCGAAGTTCTGGCGCCAGATAATGAATTTTCCAGCGGTATTAATGACATGCCCATTGAGCGCTACAACATAATATTTTTCCATCGTGAATATGGGCTGACTGAAACACAAAATCTGCACTTTCTTTTCATGCCGCGCCCGGCGAAAGAAGAGCAAAAACCTTGGTACTCACTTTCCCCGTCGGAGCACGCTGGAATGCTGCAATAAAACGCGCTGACTTTTTGCGTCTTAATCCGTATCATACGCGCCACACGTACGCGTGCCGGATGCTGACTGCGGGAGCGAAACCGCCTTTTATCATCGGCCAGCGGGAGCATGAACGCGACCCGACCGGCATGCTGAACAAGAAACTCGCGTGGCAGGTTTCCCTGCTTCGCCACCAGACGAATTGAACATCAAAAAATGTCAGATACTCAGTCAGTTAACAAGAAAGAGCAGTACAACCTCAATAAGCTGCAAAAGCGCCTGCGTCGTGACGTAGGGAAAGCGATCGCCGATTTCGGCATGATCGAAGAAGGCGATCGCATTATGGTGTGTCTTTCCGGCGGGAAGGACAGCTACACCATGCTGGAAATTTTGCGCAATCTGCAACAAAGCGCGCCGGTGAATTTCTCACTTATCGCGGTTAATCTGGATCAGAAGCAACCAGGCTTCCCGGCGCACATCCTGCCGGAATATCTGGAAACGCTGGGCGTGGAATACAAGATTGTCACTGAAGACACCTATTCCATCGTTAAGGATAAAATTCCGGAAGGCAAAACGACCTGTTCTCTGTGCTCACGTCTGCGTCGCGGGATTTTGTACCGCACCGCCACCGAACTGGGCTGTACCAAAATTGCACTCGGCCATCACCGCGATGACATTCTGCAAACCCTGTTCCTCAATATGTTCTATGGCGGCAAGCTGAAAGGCATGCCACCAAAACTGATGAGTGATGACGGCAAACACATCGTGATCCGCCCGCTGTCGTACTGCCGCGAGAAAGATATCGAGCGTTTCGCGATTGCGCGCGAGTACCCGATCATCCCATGTAACTTGTGCGGTTCGCAGCCAAACCTGCAACGTCAGGTTATCGGCGACATGCTCAAAGACTGGGATAAAAAATATCCGGGACGCATCGAAACCATGTTCAGCGCGATGCAAAACGTGGTGCCTTCCCATCTTAATGACATGAATCTTTTTGATTTCAAAGGAATTAAACACGGTGGTGAAGTGATTTACGGCGGGGATCTGGCCTTTGATCGCGAAGATATTCCGATGCAGCCTGTCGGCTGGCAGCCGGAGGACGATGAAACCGTTGCGCCGGTTGAACGTCTGAATGTGTTAGAAATTAAATAATTTCCTCGTCTGCGCTTTGCATCTCGTAAGCCCGCTTAAAAGCGGGCTTTTCTATTTTCAGGTTCTAAGACCAGAGCTTCAGGTTTTCAGGCCAGCGTAAAAGTATCAGTCCAGTTGTAGTTGGTCATGACCAGTTTCACCGGCAGACTGAGTGAACCAAAGTTTTTGTTCTGGTTCTGCAGGAAGAATTCCCGCAAAGACGACGGTAAATATTGCGCACCGTATCGCATCAGCGTGCTGTGCCAGAAGATTTGGGGGATCTCGGTATTTGGGAACCGCTCACGTATTTTACCCGCCCATTGCGTGCTGAGAAGGTGTTCCACCAGTGCCAGACGGACTCGCAAACTTTCCTCATCCGGAAATCCCGCCAGCAGCAACTGATCCGGCAATGCAATCAGTCGCAAATCGCTGATACGCATAATATGTCCACGACAATACTGATTGAAAATCTCAGTCAGTTCGCCAGCATTTTCCGCATCTTCAGGGCGGTCGTACAGCGCCTGCGTCACAGCAAAGAAAGTAAAATGCATACCGTCCGGCGGTGCAACATCCGCCAACACATCGCCCTGCGCCGCCGCTGTGATATCCGCCAGTAATCCGCTCATCGACGGGCCTGAGCGGTTGCCGCTGGTGATAGCCAGACGGTGCGGATGATAAAAAGGTTTCGTTCTCACCGCGCCCGTTTCCGGATGCTCGCTCCATATAGTCAGCGTTTTACTGTTGGTATTTTGATATGCCTGATGGATCATTTCCCGGGTATGCAAAGCAAATTCCTGTTTTGTCCCAAAGTGAGCGCAATACGGCGAAAGTGCCTGATGATGCCCTTCACAGAGGAGAAACCTCAAAAAGATTGAGCGAAATCAACATTAGAATCGCGGAATCGGTGCAATATCTATTTCGCAGGTGAATGCAACGTCAAGCGATGGGCGTTGTGCTCCATATTGTCTTATTTCCAAATTTTTAGAATTAATGCATAGCACAATTTAATTCGAACGACGCCGGTCTTATGACCGGCTTTTTTTTGCTTTTTTTCAGCCAGTTAGCGCTTTATAACCAGCGACTTTTCTTCATCCACAACGCTACGCCACCGCCCAATGCCACCAGACAGGCGCAGAAAATCCCGAAACCAAAGGGTGACGTGTTTCCCGGAATGCCGCCTAAGTTAACGCCAAACAGGCCGGTCAGGAATGTCGCGGGCAGGAAAACCATCGCCAGCAAAGACATGGTGTAGGTGCGGCGGTTCAGGGAGTCAGCCATCAGTGAGCTGATTTCATCCGACAACACCGCCGTGCGCGCAATGCTGGCATCAAGATCATCCAGCCCGCGCCCCAGACGGTCGGAGATTTCCTGCATCAGACGGCGGTCATCGTCATTCATCCACGGCAGACGTTCACTGGCAAGACGGGAAAACACATCGCGTTGCGGCGCCATATAGCGTCGCAAAACGATCAGTTGTTTACGCAGCAGCGCCATCTGACCGCGCTCCGGCACCTGCTGTTCCATCAGGTCATCTTCGATATCGATGATTTTATCGTGCAAATCTTCGATAAAATTACTGGTCTGATCGGTCAGCGCATCGCAAATCTCAACCAGCCAGCGTCCGGTATTCTTAGGCCCGCTGCCGGATTTCATATCACCAATCATTTCCTCCATCGAAAACACCTTACGGTGACGGGTGGAGACGATCATTTTATCGGTGAGATAAACGCGAATAGTGACCAGCTGATCGGGGCGCGAATCCGCATTGAGATTGATGCTGCGCAAGGTGATTAGCGTCCCTTCGCCCACGCGCACTACTTTTGGACGCACGCTGTCACCGGCCAGCGCCTGACGGACGGTATCGGGCAGCACCGGCGTGTTATTAATCCACTGTTCACTGGCGGGCAGCGTGTAATCCAGATGCAGCCAGCAGGGTTTTTCTTCGCTGGCGACGCACTGCGGGCTGATATTATTCACCCCGCCCTGACCGTCCATCTGCAAAGCGTAGACCGCATCTGAAACCTGTAATTCTTTTCCCTTAATAACTTCCACGACATTCCTCGCTTTTTCTGCGTTATCTTTTTAAGTCTAGCGTTAAGTGACTGAAATTCAAAAAGTCAGTTCAGGTGAAATTCACTCTCCTGAAACATTGCAAGATCATGCCACCGGATTTGGAAAAAAGTGTTAAGGCTAATAGGTTTAGTGTTTCGTGATATAGCAGAATATTTCTATCCGCCCGGCGCCTGCATTTCTGCCAGTTCCGGCATCACACTGCGCATCATTTCAAGAAATTTACGTAACCGGGCCGGATAATAGCTGGAATACGGATACACCAGATACACAGGCAATGGCAATGCGTTCCAGCCGGGCAATACGCGCTGCAAACGCCCTGCTTCAAGGTCTTCTTTCACCACCCATGCGGAGACAATACCCGCCCCCAGTCCGGATAGCGCGGCCTTACGCACCGCGTATAAACTGTCCGTCGCCAGACGCGGCACGATGGGACAACTTTCCATATGTCCGTCATTATCACGACGCAGCGTAACGTCGTTACGATAAAAAGTACTCAGGGAAATCCAGGGTAAGTCTTTTAGCTCACTGAACTGTCTGACCGGATGTTGCTGCAATAATTCCGGAGTCGCGACCACAATGCGCGGAACTTCCGCCAGCAGGATGGCCACCATAGAAGGATCCGGCACATTCCCGACCTGGATCGCACAATCAATATCTTCAGCGATAAAATCCGGCGTGCGGTCGTTGAGCATCCAGTCCACCGAAAGATTCGGATAACGCTGCAAATAACGGGTTAACGGTGCGATAAGCTGATCCTGTCCGAACGCGTGCGGCGCACGTACCCGCAAAATGCCGACCGGTTCATCCCCTGCACCGCTCAGTTGATCTTCCAGCGCTGCCCAGCGCTCCAGCACGAGTTTTGCCTGTTCATAGCAGCGCTCACCGTCGTCGGTAAGTTTCATGGCGTGCGTGGTGCGCAGAATAAGCTTCGCGCCAAGCAGGCGTTCGAGTGATTGCAAACGGCGGCTGACCGTCGGCTGGCTGGTGCTCAGTTGTACGGCGGCGGCGGAAAGGCTGCCGCTTTCGACAATGCGCACAAAAGTTTGCATCAGGTCGATACGATCAATGCCGCTGGTGACGGTCGCCGGAATAGATGTGTTCATACGCCTCACGTATAACTGTTTTACCTTTATGCAGGCTACCACTTATAACCAGTTCCGTGAAGAATGCTTTCAGCGCGCACCACCTCACAAACTCATTCATCAGGAAATTACGTTATGTCAGAACTCACCAGTACATCAGACGTTAGCGGCTCAGCACTTTCCGGCAAGATCATATTTACTCTGGCTGCCGGTGCCGGACTGAGCGTCGCTTCGATTTATTACAGTCAGCCGATGCTGGGGATCATGGGTGGCAATCTGAACGCCAGCACCACATCAGTCGGTTTGATCCCGACGCTGACACAGGCCGGTTATGCGCTGGGCATTTTGTTTCTCATTCCCCTGGGCGACCGTCATGACCGCCGCACGATTATCCTGCTGAAAAGTATTTTACTGGCTGTCGCCCTGCTGCTTTGCGGGTTTGTGCCGGGTATTCACGGGCTGCTGGTGGCGAGTCTGGTCACCGGCATTGGCGCAACCATGGCGCAGGATATCGTCCCCGCCTCAGCGCACCTTGCGCCACCCGCGCAGCGCGGTAAAACCGTCGGTACGGTGATGACCGGTCTGCTGGTCGGGATCCTGCTCTCGCGGGTATTGAGCGGTTTTGTCGCCGAGTATTTTGGCTGGCGGGTGATGTATCAGCTGGCGGCACTCAGCGTGGCACTGATTGGCGTGGCACTGTGGCGGGTTCTGCCGCGTTTCACACCGGATACGCGCATCAGTTATGCCGGTCTGTTGCATTCGATGTTTGGCCTGTGGAAGAACTACAAAACGCTGCGCCATGCGGCACTGGCTCAGGGTTTGCTATCGGTGGCATTCAGTGCCTTCTGGTCCACGCTGGCGATTATGCTGAATGAACAGTTCCATCTGGGCAGCGCAGTAGCCGGTGCGTTCGGACTGGCGGGCGCTGCCGGTGCATTAGCGGCGCCACTGGCCGGTGCGTTAGCTGATAAGAAAGGCCCTGCACGTGTGACTCAGATGGGTTCCGCGCTGGTGATGATGTCTTTCGCAGCGATGTTCCTGCTGCCACTGTTGTCGCCACACGCTCAGCTGGCGCTGATTGTGCTGAGCGCTGTCGGTTTTGACTTAGGTATTCAGGCCACGCTGGTTGCGCATCAGACACTGGTCTACGGCCTTGAACCGGCGGCACGTGGCAGACTGAACGCCCTGCTGTTCACCGTAGTGTTTATCGGTATGTCAGCGGGCGCGGCGCTCGGCAGTAAAGCGCTGGAAGCCGGCGGCTGGTCAGGCGTGGTGCTGCTGGCGACCGTCGCCGCGGGTGCCGCGTTACTGGTTCGTCTGATCAGCCGCAAAAGCTGAGCAGTGAGATAAAATAAAAGCGCCCGCTGTTATGTGCAGCGGGCGCTTTTTATGACGGAAATTTACCCTGACTTTAACCCTGACTTTTACCCCGGAAATCTGTCAGTGCTTCAGGATGTACATTTCCTGACTGTAAGCGACGTCTTCCGGATTGGTGATCGGGTATCCTTTCACCCACGGTTTAATCAGGCGCCCGTTGGTGTACTGATAAATCGGCGCAATCGGCGCTTCTGTGGCGATGATCTGCTCGGCTTTATTGTAATCGTCATTTCGGCGTGCTTCGCTGGTTTCACGACTGGCATCGGCAATGACTTTGTCGTAATCCGCACTGCTGAATTTGCTGATATTGCCGTTGTGCGTGGAGGTCAGCAGTGACAGAAACGTCGAGGCTTCGTTGTAATCTCCGACCCATGAAGCGCGAATGACATCAAAATTGCCGGTATTACGGCTGTCGATATACGTTTTCCATTCCTGATTCACCAGCTTCACGTCCGCACCCAGCGTCTTTTTCCACATTGATGCGACGGCGATGGCAATCTTCTGATGGCTTTCAGACGTGTTGTACAGCAGCGTCAGATGCAACGGTTTTGACGGGCCATAACCTGCCGCCGCCAGCAGGCTTTTTGCCTGTGCATTCAGCTCATCCTGCGAATACTGTTGCAGCTCACTTTCGGCCGGTTTGAAACCACTGGTGACGTCGGGGGTAAAACGCCACGCCGGTTTTTCGCCGGTGCCCAGTACTTTTTCCGCGATGATTTTACGGTCAATACTCAGGGAAAGCGCCTTGCGAACACGCGCGTCGTCTGTCGGTGCGCGCTTCGTGTTGAAAGCGTAATAGTAAGTGCCAAGCTGATATGGCGTGTAAACCTGGCCCGGTAAATCATGCATCAGCTTTTTGTACTGGTCTTTTGGGAAGGATTCGGTGATATCAATATCGTTGGCCAGATAACGCTTGGTCGCGTTGGATTCTTTGTTGATCGGCACGAAAGTGACTTTGGTCAGCACGGTGTGCGCGTGATCCCAGTAATGCGGATTGGGCTCCAGCACCAGTTTTTCGTTCACCACGCGGTCTTTCAGCACATACGCGCCGTTACCGACCAGATTGCCCGGTTTGGTCCAGTCATCGCCAAACTTTTCTACCGTAGCTTTATGCACAGGGAACAGGCTGAAGTTCGCCAGCAGGCTGACAAAATACGGTACGGGTTTATCCAGCGTGACACGTAAAAGCGTCGGGCTGACGGCGGTCACGCCCAGTTTATCCACCGGCATTTTTCCGGCGATGATGGCATCGGCGTTAGAAATTCCGGCCAGCGCAGCGAACCAGGCACCGGTCGCTGAACCTTTAGGATCGACCAGACGCTGCCAGCTGTAGACGAAATCCTGCGCCGTGACCGGATCACCGTTCGACCATTTGGCATCTTTGCGCAGGGTGAAAAGGAAGACCTGGTTGTTCTGGTTTTGCCAGCTTTCGGCGACGCCCGGAATACTTTTACCGGTTGCGTCCTGATTTACCAGCCCTTCGAACAAATCGCGGGCGACCTGCGCCTCAGGTAAACCCACCACTTTGGCAGGATCAAGCGACGCGGGTTCGTCTTTAATGTGACGGACAATTTCCTGTTTTGCGGCGAGTTGGGTACCGGCGGGAACCTGAGCGGCGTTAGCTTGACCGAAAGTCAGCGCCACCAGCGCAGCGCATACGGAATAAGATAAAAGCGGAAATGATTTTCCCTGCGGCATAAATTCTCCTGAACGGACAAAGGGCTGCGCCCTGAAACATTCAGGAGTTTTATCATTACCTGCCGTAATCCCCTATAAGAAATCATTACAGATTTGCCTTCGCGCACAAAACCGCATCATCTGGGGATAAAATTCAGGCAGAACCAGCAATATCAATGCCGCCGCAATGAAATTTCAGTGCGGGTTCGACATCCTGCGCCAGCCAGGTCGGGCCATCGAGATCGACAAATTTTGCACCAGCGGTCAGCGGAAGTGCCGCGCGAATCGCGCGCGAAGTGCACAACATGCAGCCAAGCATGATATCGAATCCCGTTTCACGCGCCGCCTGCGCCAGCTGAAGTGCGCCAGTCAGACCGCCCGTTTTGTCCAGCTTAATGTTGATCATGTCATAACGATTTTTCAGGGCAGGCAAACCCTCCACGGTATGACAGCTTTCATCAGCACAAATCGGCAGAGGATGGATGAAGTTTTCCAGCGCGGAATCTTCACCTGCCGGAAGTGGCTGTTCGAGCATCAGAATGCCCAGATCGGCCAGCAACTGACAACGTGCCGCGAGTCCGTCGCTTTGCCAGGCTTCGTTAGCATCGACAATTAACGAAGCATTCGGAACGGCGGCGCGAACAGCCACCAGACGTTCGGCGATCAGACGATCGTCGAGTTTTATTTTCAGCAAAGTTGCGCCCTGCTTTTGCAGCGCCAGCGCGGCTTGTGCCATTGCTTCCGGCGTGCCAATGCTCACAGTCTGCGCCATGCTGATTGAAGCCAGGGGTTCTGTAGCAGTCAGTTGCCATAAATTCAGGCCGCGGGTCTGAGATTCCAGATTCCACAGCGCGCAGTCGAGCGCGTTTCTCGCAGCGCCTGCTGGCAGCAAATGTTGCAGCTGTTCGCGACTGGCGCCCCGCTCAATGGCTGTTATCACGCTGGCGATTTGTGCCATCACGGAGCTTTCGCTTTCGTCATAACGCGGATACGGCGTGCATTCGCCAATGCCGCGAATACCATTTTCTTCGATTTCAACTGCCACAACGCGGGCTTCGGTGCGGGTTCCGCGGGAGATCACAAACGGCGTATGTAACGGCCAGGCTTCCGGATAAAAGCGAACACTTCTCATAGCGTCTCCAATAGTGAAATGCGCCTTGCGGGATACAATCAATAGATACAAGTAATTAACAAATATTCTATATCCAACATAGCATTGTTACCCTAAACTGAAAGCCGTTTGACTCCAATGGACATAGGAAATAATCATGACCCAGACAGTACACTTTCAGAGCAACCCGGTAACCGTTGCGGGCAAAACCCCACAAAAAGGCGACGTCGCCAAGCCTTTCAGCCTGGTCGCAAAAGACCTTTCTGATGTCAGCCTGAGCAGCTTCGCAGGCAAACGTAAAGTCCTGAACATTTTCCCGAGCATTGATACCGGCGTCTGCGCCACCTCCGTGCGTAAATTCAACCAGCTGGCGGGTGAAATCGAGAACACAGTCGTGCTGTGCATCTCTTCTGATCTGCCATTCGCGCAGTCGCGTTTCTGCGGTGCGGAAGGCCTGTCTAACGTTGTTACGCTGTCTACACTGCGTGGCGGTGATTTCAAATCTGACTACGGCGTGGGTATCACCGATGGCGCATTGTCTGGTCTGACTGCCCGTGCGGTTGTGGTTCTGGATGGTCAGGACAACGTGCTGTACAGCGAACTGGTGAACGAAATCACCACTGAACCTGATTATGAATCTGCGCTGGCTGTGCTGAAGTAATTTCTGCTTTCACAGGCAACCGATGAAAAAAAAGCAACGGCGCTATCCGTTGCTTTTTTATTGGGCGCAGTTTCTGAGAAGAAAATTACTCTTCGCTTTCGCCCGTTTCACCGCGACGGCTGCTGAGCCCGTATTCCCGCAGTTTATTAGCGATGGCCGTATGCGATACGCCCAGACGCTTCGCCAGTTTACGCGTACTCGGATAAGTGCGGTAAAGACGGGTCAGCACGGAACGTTCGAAACGTTTGCTGATATCGTCGAGTGAACCGTTCAGCGCTTCTTCACCAATCGTCACTTCTGCGTCAAAGTCCGGCAGAACGATATCCTGCGGTCGCAGTTCGCCGCCTTCCAGCTGCGTCAGTGCGCGGTAAATCGCATTTTTGAGCTGACGGACGTTGCCCGGCCAGCCGTAATGCGTCAGGTAATTCCCCAGCTGGGACGACAGTTTTGGCCGCGGCATTCCCTGCTCATCGGAGAAACGCGCCACAAACAGTTCGGTCAGCGGCATCACATCAGCAGGACGCTCGCGCAGCGGCGGCAGCGTCAGGCTCAGCACGTTCAGGCGGTAATACAAATCTTCCCTGAACTCGCCACGCTGCACCAGTTCCACCAGGTTTTTCTGGGTGGCGCACATTACGCGAACATCTACTTTCACTTCATGCTCTTCGCCCACACGGCGGAACGTGCCGTCATTGAGGAAGCGCAGCAGTTTAATCTGCATTCTCGGTGACATTTCACCAATTTCATCCAGCAGCACCGAACCGCCATTAGCCTGTTCGAAGAAGCCTTTTTTACCTTCCAGTGCATTCGGATAGGCACCGGCGGCATAGCCAAACAATTCGCTTTCCACCACGTCATCTGGCAGCGACGCACAGTTAAGGCCAAGGAATGGCTTTTTACCGCGTGCGCTGCGCACATGACAGGCGTGAGCCAGCAAATCTTTACCGGTGCCGGTATCGCCGACAATCAGCAGCGGCGCGTCCAGCATCGCGAGTTTGCGCGCCTGATCCAGTACATGACGCATTTTGGTGCTGACCGCGACGATGTGGTCGAATTCACTGTCGTCGTTAACCGTTAAGTCCTGCAACTGACGGCCCATGCGGGCAGCTGATTTGAGCATCACCACTGCTCCGGCAATTCCGCCTTTACCATCCTCATCGTCTATATGGATAGGCGTGAGATCCATCAGGAAATCCTGGCTGCGGATCACAATACGTTCTGAGTGCGGCTGTGCATTTTCGCTTTCCAGCCAGCGCGTGACGTTGTAACCGGTGATCAGGTTCGCCGCCGTCACGTTGCGGATTTTATCTTCATCGAGTTCAAATAAAGCCATCGCAGCCGGGTTGGCCTGCTCGACTTTGCCCTTCATATCAATAGAAAAAACCGGTTCAGGCATGGAAACCAGTAAAGCGCGTAATGCCCGATGTTCGCGTTCGGAAGGCATGAACGTGACGGTGCGGACATCCGTCACGCCTTCGATACGGCGAATTTCAGCCATCAGGGCGCGAAAAGTGTCAAAATCCAGTTGGGAAAAATTCAGGTAAATGCGGCCAATCGAGGCAATCTCGATACCACGTAAATCAATACTGCGTAAAACCAGTAAATCGAGGAGTTCACGGGTGAGACCCAGGCGGTCTTCGCAAAAAACTTCCAGACGCATCAGTGTTGACCTTTTTCTGCCGGTGCGGAAATCGCTACAGGCATAATACTCTTTCATGTACACGGGAAGAAGAGACTGTCACGAAAAGTTGACAAAATAATTCTCCGAATGAAATCCATTTGCCATAAATTTCAGGCAGACGTTGTGCTTTTACAGACGTTTATTCTGGCTGTTGAAACCTGATTGTGATTCATCGCGATTTCGCCATTACGCCCTTTTTCTGCTACTATCGCGCTTCTGATTTCATCGCCAAATGGTTCCCGACTATGAAGTTCGTCTCCTTTAATATCAATGGATTACGCGCCCGCCCGCATCAGCTTGCGGCAATTATCGAACAACACCAGCCTGACGTGATCGGTTTGCAGGAAACCAAAGTCCATGACGACATGTTCCCGCTGGAGGATGTCAGTCAGTACGGTTATCACGTGTTTTATCACGGCCAGAAAGGCCATTACGGCGTTGCCATGCTCACGAAGCAGGAACCGGTGGCTGTACGCCGTGGTTTCCCGGGTGATGACGAAGAGTCTCAGCGCCGTATCATCATGACCGACATCCAAACGCCACAGGGCATTCTGACCGTGATCAACGGTTACTTCCCGCAGGGCGAAAGTCGCGACCATCCGACCAAGTTCCCGGCCAAAGAGAAGTTTTATCGCGATTTGCAGGATTACCTGACCACCAGTTTGTCCGTGAATAATCCGGTAGTGGTGATGGGTGACGTGAATATCAGCCCGACCGATCTGGATATCGGTATCGGTGAAGACAGCCGTAAACGCTGGTTGCGCACCGGCAAATGTTCTTTCCTGCCGGAAGAGCGTGAATGGATGGAACGCCTGAAAGGCTGGGGTCTGATTGACACTTTCCGCGCCGCGAACCCTGAAACTGCCGATAAATTCTCATGGTTTGATTACCGTTCACGCGGCTTCGATGAGAACCGTGGTCTGCGTATAGATCTTATCATGGCGAGTACGCCGCTGGCGGCACGTTGCACTGAGACTGGCATCGATTACGACATTCGCGGCATGGAAAAGCCGTCTGACCATGCGCCAATCTGGGCGACGTTTGACCTGAAATAATGACCATGAAGATGATTGACGTGGTCGCCGCCCTGATTGAGTGCGAGGGCAAATTGCTGCTCGCCCGTCGGGATGCGTCCAGCGATCAGGCTGGTTTATGGGAATTCCCCGGCGGGAAAGTGGAAACCGGAGAAAGTCAGCCCTCTGCTCTAGTGCGCGAGTTGCAGGAAGAATTGGGTATCAAGGCCACGGTGGAAGAATTCATCGCCACCAGCGAATCACAGCAACCCGCCAGGCTGATTCGTTTGCACGGCTGGCGGGTCAGCGGATTTACTGGGACGATTACGTTACAGTGTCACTCTAAAATTCATTGGGTCGCGCCCGACGACGTGCTGTCGTTTGATCTGGCACCTGCGGATATTCCGTTGATCGAGGCGTATCTGGCGAAATTCGCCGTGTAGCTGTATCAACCCTTCAAACAAAAAGGCGCGAAACTGGAAACAGTCCGCGCCTTTTCTTTGTCAGAAGTATCGAGAAATCAGAAGCCTTGAGAAAATCAGAGGTCTTGAGAAAATCAAAAGCTTTAAGAAAGTCTTATTTCTTCAACACTTCCCATTTGAGTGCATTGGTACCAACCACATTCGGGTCGCGTGAACATTGCAACACTACGCTGTCCGCCGTCACTACCGCGCCTTCGCTGTAACTCTGGTTATTGTAGATGCAGCAGTTATGGCAGGTCGGCGCACTGTTATTGTTGCTGCTGCCGCTGTTTTCCCAGATTTGCGGCGGCAACGGCACCACGATATCTGCGCCGTTACCGATATTACTGCGGTTTGCCATCGCCGGTGCAGACAGCAGCGCGGAACCGGCCAGTAACACCATCAGCACATTTCTCACCAGTACATTATTCATCACTGTTTGCTTCCTTCCCTTTAGTGCTCGCTTTACGGCGTTTGGGGGCGCTTTTGCCTTTCGCCGCAGCGACCGCCGGTTTGGAAGGCAGACTGCGGAATGCAGAAGACACCCGGTTCGTTTTGGCCTGCATGATAAGATTCTGCAACGTCGCGACCAGCGGTTGCATGAAATCCTGATAACGGCAGCTCTTTTCACTGATACGCGTCAGCGTTGATTCCCAGTCGGCGGTCATATCTGGCCGCCCTGCAATATCCGGCAGCGAGTGGATCAGTGCGCGCCCGGTATCACTGGAATGAATATAGCGCCCTTTCTTGTATAAAAATTCACGACGGAACAGCAGCTCGATAATCCCGGCACGCGTGGCTTCTGTGCCCAAACCGTCCGTCGCACGCAGGATTTTTTTCAGTTCTTTATCCTGCACAAAACGCGCGATCCCGGTCATGGCAGAAAGCAGTGTGGCATCGGTAAACGGTCGTGGTGGCTGAGTTTGTCGCTCAACCACTTCCCCGCGCTCGCATAACAGTTCGTCACCTTTGGCGACCACCGGCAGCGGCGTGCCTTCGTTTTCTTCGTCGCGTTCTTTACTGCCCAGCAAAGTACGCCAGCCCGCCTCCGCCAGGAAACGCGCCTTGGCGATAAATTTTCCGCCCGCGATATCCAGATCGATAACGCATTTGCGATACACCGCATCCGGGCAAAACTGCATCAGATACTGACGTGCCACCAGACCGTAAATTTTGCGTTCGTCTTCGGTCAGATTCACGTTACTGCTGCGCGCAGTCGGGATAATCGCATGGTGAGCATCAACCTTTTTGTCGTCCCAGCACCGGTTGCGTATATCGGTATCCACCACCGGTTGCGGCATCAGATCCGGCCGGTGAACGCCGATGGCGTTGATGACAGAATGACGACCGGCAAAATGCTCCTCTGGTAGATATCGGCTATCCGAACGAGGATACGTAATCAATTTGTGCGTTTCATACAATTTCTGACAGATATCAAGAATTTGCTGAGCACTCAGACCAAAGGCTTTCGAACCTTCAATCTGCAATGTCGAAAGCGAAAACGGCAGCGGAGCAATATCATTCTCACGTTTATCATTATAGCCGGTGACCATCGCCGGTTGTCCGGCAATACGCGCCACCACGTGGTCGGCCAGCGGACGATGCAACAAACGCCCTTCTTCATCCTGATACGGCTCGCAGGAATCGCTCGGCTGCCACAGCGCTATAAAACGCTCGTCGGCAGGCGTGACGATATGCGCTTTCACTTCAAAGAAATCTTTCGGCACGAAGTTTTCGATGTCTTCGTCGCGGCGCACCACCAGCCCGAGAACCGGGGTTTGCACACGCCCGACGGACAGCACGCCGTTATAGCCCGCGTTGCGGCCAAGAATGGTATATGCGCGGGTCATGTTGATGCCGTAAAGCCAGTCCGCACGGGCACGGGCCAGCGCAGAAACGCACAGCGGAATAAAATCGCGGTTGTCACGCAGGCGGTCAATGGCACGTTCGACGGCTTGCGGGTTGAGATCGTTTATCAGACAGCGCTGGGTCGCGTGACGTTTTTCCGGCGTCAGTTCCAGATAATCCAGCACTTCATCCACCAGTAACTGCCCTTCACGATCCGGGTCACCGGCATGGACGACCTGCGTCGCCTCCAGCAACAGGCGTTTAATGACATTGAGTTGTTTGGCGACGGAAGAACGCGGCTGAAGCTGCCACTTTTCAGGAATAATAGGTAAATCTGCCAGCGACCAGCGCGCAAAGCGGCTGTCGTAAGCGTCGGGCTGAGCCTGTTCGAGTAAGTGGCCGACGCACCAGGTAACGACCTGATCGTTGCCGCAGGCAATATACCCGTCGCCGCGGCGATGAGGTTTTGGCAGGACATCCGCAATGGCGCGGGCAAGGCTGGGTTTTTCCGCAATGAACAAACGCATCAGGCCGTACCTGCCTGCGGGGTGATCGCTGTAAAGATTTCCATTATCCCATCCTTCATTTCACTACGTCCTCATCATGCAGAGGTGGCTATGTTAGCCGCTGGCGGCGCAATTAGTAAGACGGATAGAAGGATCCGCAGCGATGGTCGCTCAAATAGGCAGCAAAAACCGGTTTTATCGGAAAAGGCCGATGTAAACCGGTTAATTTACGAACGGATGAATTTTTAAAAATGGCTCACAAAAGGTGTGCTGTCAGCCGGGATGACCTGCAAATTCGCTTTCAGTTGCGGTGTGCCGAGATACAGGAAACCGACAATTTTATCGTTTTCAACGCACTTGAAAGCCTTGCGCACATCCGCATGTTCAGTCCATGCGCCGGTACGCCAGATGCCGTTGAAACCCTGCGCCAGCGCCGCCATCTGCATGGCGTGAACAGCGCAACCGGCGGAAAGCAACTGTTCCCACTGCGGCACTTTCGGGCTTTCTTTACAGGCCGCGATAACGGTAATGATTTGCGGCGCACGCAATGGCGCCTGCGTGGCTTTCTCGATGGCTTTTTCATCCGCACCATCTTTAATGGCGGCAGCACGCAACACTTCACTAAAACGGGTCAGCCCGTCGTTCTCTGCAATCACGAAACGCCAAGGTTGCAAGGCACCGTGGTCTGGCGCGCGCATACCGGCGTTGATGATGTTTTGCAGCGCCTCGCCAGCCGGCGCAGGAGCAGCCAGACGGGAAGCGGAACGGCGGTTAAGTAACAAGTCCAAAGCGTCCATTTTAATCTCCTGAGAATAATTGCTATTTACCTTACGTTAACATAGCCGCTACGCCTTTTTCCAACGCATCAGGCGCTTTCAAATAATGCGTCGTTGCCAAATCCTGACATGATTTAAAGCTGACTTTTTTCCGGCGTGTCATTAGGATAGCGATACTTAACTGTCTTGTTGGAGAGACCATGCGCACATTGTGGCGAATTATCGCCGGTTTTTTTAAGTGGACCTGGCGTCTTCTTAATTTCGTCAGAGAATTCATTCTCAACGTTTTCCTTATTCTGATCATTCTGGCTGGCGTGGGCATCTGGTACGCCGTGCAGGACAAACCCGTCGACACCACCAAAGGCGCGCTGCTGGTTGACCTGAGTGGTTCCGTGGTGGATAAGCCTTCGGTGAATAATAAAGTCCGTCAGTGGGGCCGCGAATTACTGGGCACGTCGAGCAGCCGTTTGCAGGAGAATTCCCTGTTTGATCTGGTCGATACCCTTCGCGCCGCAAAAGATGACAAAAACGTCACCGGCATTGTTTTGCAGCTGACCGATTTCACCGGCACTGACCAGGCTTCTATGCAATATATTGGCAAGGCGCTGCGTGAGTTCCGTGACGCGGGCAAACCGGTTTACGCCATCGGCGACAGCTATAACCAGTCGCAATATTATCTGGCGAGCTACGCCAACAAAATCTACATGTCGCCACAAGGCGCGGTGGACTTGCACGGTTTTGCGACCAACAATCTGTATTACAAATCCCTGCTTGAGAAGCTGAAAGTCACGACCAACATTTTCCGCGTCGGAACCTATAAATCCGCCGTTGAACCGCTGATCCGTGACGATATGTCCCCTGCAGCACGCGAAGCAGACAGTCGCTGGGTGGGTGGATTGTGGACCAACTATCTCAATACCGTGTCGGCAAACCGTCAGATCACACCTGAGCAATTGTTCCCTGGCGCAGCAGGTGTATTAGCGGGTATGCAGGCAACCGGCGGCGATATGGCGCAATACGCGCTGAAAGCAAAACTGGTGGATGCGCTGGCTTCCCGTACCGAAGCGGATAACGAGATGGTGAAAGCCTTTGGCTGGAATAAAGAC
The DNA here is from genome assembly GCF_051851855.1 of Rahnella sp. ATs2. NCBI lineage: Bacteria > Pseudomonadati > Pseudomonadota > Gammaproteobacteria > Enterobacterales > Yersiniaceae > Rahnella > Rahnella sp. ATs2. Next base: position 131,308 of record NZ_JBLYPL010000014.1, read on the forward strand.
ACCAAAGACTTTAACTACACCAGCATCTACGATTATTCGCCGAAACCAAAACCGGACAATAACGAGCCACAAATCGCGGTAATCTTCGCGACCGGTGCGATCAATGACGGTGAAGAACAACCGGGTGCAGTCGGTGGCGACACGACCGCGCAGCAAATTCGTGATGCCCGTCTGGATCCGAAAGTGAAAGCGATTGTCTTACGCGTTAACAGCCCGGGCGGCAGCGTCAGTACCTCTGAAGTGATCCGCTCTGAACTGGCTGCTGCGAAAGCCGCAGGCAAACCAGTGGTGGTTTCCATGGGCGGTATGGCGGCATCCGGCGGTTACTGGATTTCAACGCCAGCGAACTACATCATCGCCAGCCCGAGCACCCTCACCGGTTCCATCGGTATCTTTGGCGTGATCAACACCTATCAGAACACGCTGGACTACGCCGGCGTTCACACTGACGGCGTGGCAACATCGCCGCTGGCGGATATTGCCTCCACCAAAGCGCTGCCACCTGAGTTCTCGCAGATGATGCAGCTGAACATCGAGAATGGTTATAAAACCTTCCTAGGTCTGGTTGCCGACTCACGCCACAAAACGCCTGAAGAAATCGACCAGATTGCGCAAGGCCACGTTTGGATTGGTTCTGACGCCAAGGCCAACGGCCTGGTGGATGAGCTGGGTGATTTCGATGACGCCGTGAAAAAAGCCGCTGATCTGGCGAAGCTGCCGAAATGGCAACTGAACTGGTATGTCAGCGAGCCAAGCCTGAGCGACCTGGTGTTCTCACAAGTGAGTGCATCCGTTCATGCCATGCTGCCAGCAGCGATTCAGGCTTATCTGCCTGCGCCGGTGGGCAAAATGGCGATGGAGCTGAAATCCCAGGCTGACCTGTTTAGCAACATGAATGACCCGCAAAACCGTTACGCACTTTGCCTGACCTGTGGTGATGTGAAGTAACGTTCCGTTTTGGGATTAAGCGGAATAAAGTCGGATAAAGATCCACCCTAATTCACTGCCCGGAGTGCTCACTGAGAACTCCGGGCTTTTTTATGGTGGGACACCCGTCGCGAAGCCTTTATACTTAGCGCAGTTGCTTTCACCTTTCTAAAAAAGAACATCGTCGATGACTAAAAAATCTATTTACGTTGCCTACACCGGCGGCACAATCGGTATGCAGCGTTCTGAACAAGGTTACATTCCGGTTTCCGGACATTTACAGCGTCAGCTGGCACTAATGCCTGAATTCCATCGTCCTGAAATGCCTGAATTCACCATTCAGGAATATGCGCCACTGATGGATTCTTCCGACATGACGCCGGAAGACTGGCAGCATATCGCCGATGATATTCAGGCGCATTACGACGAGTACGACGGTTTCGTCATCCTGCATGGCACGGATACCATGGCGTTCACCGCTTCTGCGCTGTCTTTCATGCTGGAAAATCTCAGCAAGCCGGTGATTGTGACAGGGTCACAAATCCCGCTAGAAGCGTTGCGTTCCGACGGGCAGATCAACCTGCTGAACTCGCTTTACATCGCGGCGAACCATCCGGTCAACGAAGTCACCCTGTTCTTCAACAACCGTCTGTATCGCGGGAACCGCAGCACCAAAGCACACGCAGATGGTTTTGATGCCTTTGCCTCACCGAACCTTTCGCCGCTGCTGGAAGCCGGGATCCACATCCGCCGCCTTTCTACGCCGTCGCTGCCTGTTGCTCCCGCCGCAAAGCTGAAAGTTCATCACATCACCCCGCAGCCTATCGGCGTGGTAACGATTTATCCGGGCATTTCCGCAGAAGTTGTGCAGAACTTCCTGATGCAACCGGTGAAAGCCCTGATCCTGCGCTCTTACGGTGTCGGTAACGCGCCTCAAAAAGGCGATTTGCTGAAAGTGCTGAAAGACGCGTCTGAACGCGGCATCGTGGTGGTTAATCTGACGCAATGCATCTCAGGGCGCGTCAATATGGGCGGCTATGCGACCGGTAATGCGCTGGCGCATTCCGGCGTGATCAGCGGGTTTGATATGACCGTCGAAGCGGCGCTGACCAAATTGCATTATCTGCTCAGCCAGACACACACTCCGGAAGAAATCCGCGAACTGATGCAGCAGAACCTGCGTGGCGAACTGACCGAATAAATAAGGGACGATATGAAATCTGCTTTATTGCTGGTCGATCTGCAAAATGACTTTTGTCGCGGCGGCGCGCTGGCGGTCACGGACGGCGATGATACGGTGGCGGTGGCTAATCAGATGATGGCGTGGTGTAAAAGCCATGGCATCCCGGTGCTGGCATCACAGGACTGGCATCCTGCCGGCCATCGCAGTTTTGCCACTAACTCGCACGCAGAGGCCTGGACATCGGGCGAACTGAACGGGCTGCCGCAAGTCTGGTGGCCGGTTCACTGTGTTCAGCAGGAACCCGGGGCTGAGTTTCATCCTGCCCTGAACCTGCCGCTGGTAGACTTCGTCGTACAAAAAGGCACAAATCCGGACATCGACAGTTACAGCGCCTTTTACGATAACGGGCACCGCGCAGCAACTGTGCTAAACGACTGGCTGAAAGCGGCGCATGTAACGCATCTGTACGTGATGGGACTGGCCACCGATTACTGCGTAAAATTCACTGTGCTCGACGCACTGGAACTGGGCTATCAGGTGACGTTGCTGACCGATGGTTGTCGTGGCGTGAACTTACAGCCGGAAGACAGCGCACAAGCGGTTGAAGCGATGCGGGCTGCAGGGGTGAAGGTCAGTACGTCCGTAGCGGTAACGGCGTGAATTTTGTCGTCCTGCTAAAGGATTAGCAGGACGATAAAGAACAGCGAAATCTTTAACCCGCCCGCCACTTCAAAGCAGAAAACTACTCAGCGCAAAAATAACCAGTAATCCCCCACCTGCTATATTCACGACCTTTTTCAGGGTAACGGTGTTTATCTTATTCGCAGAGAAAATAAGAGCCCTGCTGACAGCGATAAGCCAGACGGACATCACCGCAATATGCACGGTCGCCAGAATCATATAATGACTGATTTCACCCTGGCTGCCGGCAAATTGCGACACCACGGTGAGATAAAACATGATGGCTTTTGGGTTGAGTACATTCGCGAGCCAGGCATCTTTTAATGTTACCGCTGACCCGCTACTGTCGAACACCATTTCACGCGCATTGAGGCCACTGCGGATAAGCTGGATCCCCAGCCAGAGCAGATAGGCCGTGCCTGCAATTTTCAGCATTGTGAATAGCATCGGGGATGCCACCAGCAAAGAGGTAATGCCCAGCCCGATAAGAATTGCATGGGTATAAATGCCGAGAGCGGTTCCGGTGAGCGTCTTAAAAAGCCCTTTCCGTCCGCCTGACAACGCACTGTTCATGGCAAGCGTAAAACTTGCGCCGGGAGACAGTGCAACGGGAAGTAGTGCGGGGATAAAACCAGCTAAATTGATGTCCATATTGGGATAAAATTGAGCGTTTATTCCTTTATTATCTGAAGGTAACATCAATTTCAAAAGGCGCTTTGTTGCGCCCTTTTTATTCTGCTGAAGCAGTCATTACTCAGGTTTCAGCTTTATCAGCGTTTCCTGCGCGAACTGCTGTTTCAGTTCCTGCTTACTTTTGGTGACGATCTGCCCGTCAGTGCCGATGCTCATGTGCTGGGCATCGACGTTGTGACGTGACTGATACAACATCACGGCCTGCAGGCTGTGGTCTTTCTGTTCCGGCGTCAGCGCCACGCCATCTGGCCACTTTCCGAGTTCAACGGCCTGCACCAGGCGTGCATAGATTTCCGGTGTCACTACATCAATGAGTTGATTAATTTCCATCTGACTGAGCCCTCAGCTCCACGCTATTATTCAAACGGTTTTGAATAATAGCTGAATCGATTTTGTCGGGTAAATTACATCGTACTTATAAGGCATTCTACCCGGCGGTTATGTCACCACTCTGACCATCAGTGAAACGCATTGAGGCCGAATTCACACAGTAGCGTTCGCCTGTTGGCTTTGGACCATCCGGGAAAACGTGCCCCAGATGCGCTTCACACCCTGAGCAGCGTATCTCAACGCGCTGCATATTATGAGCTTTATCAGTGAGATATTTAATGGCATCGGGTTGTACTGGCTGATAAAAACTTGGCCAGCCGCAGCCGGAATCATATTTAGTATCGGAATAGAACAACGCAGTTCCACAGACTACGCAATGATAAATGCCTTCACGACGGTTGTGCAGTAACTTTCCGGAGAAAGGAGGTTCTGTTCCGTGATCTTGCGTGACATAACGTTGAATTTCAGTGAGTTGCTCGGGTGCAGGGGAAGATTTGGTTATGATGCTCATGTTTATCGTTCTCTGACGAATATAAAAATCAACTAAAATAACAGTTTATAATAACAAAAAATTAACAACAGGTCTGCCCCTTTTGGCCTAAACTGTATGGCATCAGCGTTACCTGACTCGCAACTTGTGATGGCGATCACACTCCTGATCTTCCGGTACTTTATATTCAGTTTTTCGCCCCCATGTGGTTGTAAGCCGATTAAGAAAACGGAACGTGCAATAAGCGAGCAATAGTAGGTCGTCGCTTTGACTTACAGCAATAATTGACACGATTCCGCTTGACGCTCAGCAAGGTTTTTGTAATTTTACAACCAACCTTTTATTCACTAAAAAAATAGCTGGTGGAATATATGACTATCAAAGTAGGTATCAACGGTTTTGGCCGTATCGGTCGCATTGTTTTCCGTGCTGCTCAAGAACGTTCTGACATCGAGATCGTAGCAATCAACGATCTGTTAGACGCGGACTACATGGCATACATGCTGAAGTACGACTCAACTCATGGTCGTTTCAACGGTACTGTTGAAGTTAAAGACGGTCACCTGGTTGTTAACGGCAAAACCATCCGTGTTACCGCTGAGCGTGACCCAGCTAACCTGAAATGGAACGAAGTTAACGTTGACGTTGTAGCTGAAGCTACTGGTCTGTTCCTGGATGATGCGACTGCTCGTAAGCACATCACTGCAGGCGCTAAGAAAGTTGTTCTGACTGGTCCTTCTAAAGACAACACCCCAATGTTCGTTATGGGCGTTAACCATAAAGAATACGCAGGTCAGGAAATCGTTTCTAACGCATCTTGCACCACTAACTGCCTGGCACCACTGGCTAAAGTTATCAACGACAACTTCGGTATCGTTGAAGCGCTGATGACCACTGTGCATGCAACTACCGCAACTCAGAAAACTGTTGATGGCCCGTCTCACAAAGACTGGCGCGGCGGCCGCGGCGCATCCCAGAACATCATCCCTTCTTCTACCGGTGCTGCTAAAGCAGTAGGTAAAGTAATCCCAGCTCTGAACGGTAAACTGACTGGTATGGCGTTCCGCGTTCCTACCCCTAACGTTTCTGTTGTTGACCTGACTGCACGTCTGGAAAAACCAGCGTCTTACAAAGAAATCTGCGCAGTAATCAAAGCAGCTTCTGAATCAGGCGACCTGAAAGGCGTTCTGGGTTACACCGAAGACGACGTAGTATCTACCGACTTCAATGGCGAAAAACTGACTTCCGTATTCGATGCGAAAGCAGGTATCGCTCTGAACGACAACTTTGTGAAACTGGTTTCCTGGTACGACAACGAAACTGGCTACTCCAACAAAGTATTGGATCTGATCGCTCACGTTTCCAAATAATTGGCAATGTGAATGAACTGATTGAAGGGCGACGCAAGTCGCCCTTTTGCTTTCTGTCGGATGCACTTTTTTATCAGCACATGAGTGCGATCAAACAGAGGGATTGGGTTCATGTGTAGTCTTGGTTCAAAATCTTAGAAGTTTTAACCCTGACAGGACTTTAGATAATGACAGAACAACTCTTTTCTCTTCCAGTCGTAAACCAGATCACTACCTCCGTCAGCCAGCATCTTATCGACGAACTGCCGGTGCTCGTTGTTACCCATCCAAAAGTTCGTGCTGCAATTGCCCTGCAAGGCGCGCATCTGCTGTCATGGCAGCCTGAAGGTGAAGAACCTGTGCTTTGGATGAGCAGCGCCAGTGCGTTTAAAGAAGGCGTCGCTATTCGTGGCGGTATTCCAATTTGCTGGCCATGGTTCGGTCCGGCAGGTAAACCCTCACACGGTTTCGCCCGTAACATGGCATGGGAACTGACGGATCATCAGGAAACTGACGAAGGCGTTGTTCTGACCTTAACGCTGAAAAGTTCTCCTGAGACACTGGCTCTGTGGCCGCACGAATTTACGCTGACCGCACGCTTCACGCTCGGCGCAACCTGCCATATCGAACTGGAATCTACCGGTGATTTCGACGCTAACAGCGCCCTTCACACTTATTTCAATATCGGTGATATTGCCAGTGTGTCTGTCAAAGGTCTTGGCAACAGCTTTATCGATAAAGTCGATGGCGCAAAAGCTAAGCAGACCGAAGGTGATTTGACCTTCACTGGCCAGACTGACCGTATCTATACCCAGCCGCAGGCTACCAGTGAAATCGTCGATCCGGTGCTGAAACGCACGCTGGTTGTTGCACACGAAAACAACTCTGACGTTGTTGCCTGGAACCCAGGTTCTGAATTGTCTGTCAGCATGGCGGATATGCCAGACGACGGCTACAAAACCATGGTCTGCGTCGAAACCGCGCAGGTTTCAGACAAACACATTTCTACACATGCTACACCAGCGCACCTGGCGGTGACGTTCTCCATCCGCAAATAATCGCTTTGAGATTGCAGCATAGATGACAAAGGGGCCAAAAGGCCCCTTTTTGCTGTCCGATGCAGGATGATAGGAATGGGAGATTTCAGACCATATCCAGCGGCGTTTTATGATCAGGGGCGGGGAAAGCGGCGTCAATTTGCGCTATTTCCTCCTGAGACAAATCGAGCGTCATCGCTGCGGCATTCTGTTTTACATGCTGCGGTTGCACGGCCTTTGGGATCGCAATCACGTTACCCGAGCGGATCACCCAGGCCAGCGCAATCTGTGAACTGCTGACGCCACGCTCTTGCGCGATGTTCTGCATCACAGTTGCGGTCAGGATATCGTGACGCAGTTTTCCGGCCTGCGCCAGCGGACAATAGGCCATCACCGGCACGCCGTGTTCTTCGCACCACGGCAGCAAATCGAATTCAATACCGCGCGCAGCCGCGTGATACAGCACCTGATTCGTCATACATTGTTCGCTACCGGGAATTTTCCACAGCGCCTGCATGTCGTCAGTATCAAGATTGGAGACGCCCCAGCGACGGATTTTGCCTGATTGTTGTAATTTCTCCATCGCGGCAACCGTGTCATGTAGCGGGATCGAACCACGCCAGTGCAACAGGTAAAGGTCTATACAATCGGTTTGCAATCTTTTGAGGCTTTGCTCACAAGCTGTTATAGCTTTCGCGCCACCGGCGTTGTGCGGATAGACTTTGGATACCAGAAACACATCATCCCGCCGCCCTGCTATGGCTTCGCCGACCACTCTTTCCGCGCCACCGTCTGCATACATTTCTGCGGTGTCGATCAGCGTCATACCGGCATCCAGCCCTTGTCTTAACGCATTCACTTCAGCGCGAATATCACTGTTTCGCTCCCCCATATACCAGGTGCCTTGTCCGATTGCGGGTACAGTTTTCCCGTCTGGGAATTGCACGGTTTTCGCTTTCATCTGTTTCCTCCGGTCGGGTCGTGAGTCTTTTTGTCGATAAAGTTAATGAGCCATAAATGTGCAAATGGGGCGAAACGCCCCATTGATGTGCAATGTCAGCACCGTAGCGGTGCATTGCATCAGAAGGTGTAAGTGACACCTGTCCAGACAATCGCCGAATATGACTTATCGACCATCGGGCTGTCTTTAACTTCATCCGCTAAACGAATATAGCGACCAGTGAAGAATGCCTGCCAGTCACGGGTGAAATTATAACGAGCAGAAAGCTCAGCGTATGGGCTAAAACTATCATCAGCAGAATAGCTGCTCAGACCGCTGCGACGTGATTCACCTTTAGTCACACCATAGTAATAGTCATTCTGATTGCTGCTGTTGAACATCACACCGAACCCAGGCACCAGCGCCCAGTTATCCTGATGGATTGGATACAGATAAGCAGCGTCCGCGACCAGACCATTACTGTTGTTCAGTACATCACCATTGAAGGTCGCGCGCAGCGTACCCCAGTCTTCAATATGTGAATACGCAAGACCAGCGTATAACGTGCCGCGACGTTTGTTCAGATGTTTCATCTGATGATCATCGCTGTCATCCGGGTCAAACCCAAATGGAACGTATGTCGTCGTAACACTGAACTTATTCCTGTCGTCTTTCCACAGGTAGTAACCCGCAGTCAGTGATTTGAAATAGAAATCATCACCCTCATAAGACACCAGCGGTACCGGATAAACTTTGTTGTCATATCCACGATACGGGTTGACGTCACCCAATGCTGATGCGCCAAGTGACCAGGTGCCAGCCACGGCTGCATGGCTGCAAAGCACTGCCGCGCCCACGATGGACAGTGTTTTAAGGTTTGAAATTTTCATTGTCTTAATTCCATTAAGTAAAAAATCGTCGCTAGTGTAAATGAACGTTAAACATTGCGCTTAGCATTTACAGTTTTTCAGAATGTCCTGAACCGGTTTCATTACGTAAAACAGAGGCGATCGCATAATTTATCTGCAAAATATGAAATAAAAATGACTAAAGAAACAACATCCGCGCTGCAAAGCACGCCCTGTAAGGCTTTCCAAAGCACTGCCGACAACTGAGTCATTGATATGGCTTAAAAAACGCCCAACCCATAGAGGAAATTTTCTTAATGCCAAACTACGCTTATAAATAGATGAAAGACTTAGCCTGAACGGTTGCCCGTCCCACCGGGTCTGACAGTAAACAAATCATCGTGACTGTCGGCTTTGAAGGGTTCTGCAAGTTGGCATAAGGGTTGCTGTATTTCAGGTGGGAGATCTTTCTTCCGGGAGCGCTGAAAAAAGCTCTCATTAACCTGTGCTATATCCAACTCATTGGAATTGCGGTCAAACAGCGGTTCCAAGGACGAAGGGTAAAATAACGAAGGACGGGCATCGTATGAACATATTTGACCACTATCGCCAGCGCTATGAGGCTGCCAAGGACGAAGAGTTCACACTGCAGGAATTTCTTACCATTGCACGGCAAGATCGCAGTGCTTATGTCAATGCGGCGGAACGTCTGTTGATGGCAATCGGTGAACCAGTGATGGTAGATACCGCGCTTGAACCACGCCTGTCGCGTTTATTCTCGAACCGTGTTGTTGCACGTTACCCTGCATTTGAAGAGTTTTACGGCATGGAAGAGGCTATCGAACAGATTGTCTCCTACCTGAAACACGCCGCGCAGGGCCTGGAAGAAAAGAAACAAATCCTCTATTTACTGGGCCCGGTGGGTGGCGGTAAATCATCACTGGCCGAACGGCTGAAATCCCTGATGCAACGTGTACCGATTTATGTGCTGAGCGCTAATGGCGAACGCAGCCCGGTAAACGATCATCCTTTGTGCTTGTTTAACCCGCAGGAAGATGCGCATATTCTCGAAAAAGAATACAACATTCCTCCGCGCTATCTCGGCACCATCATGTCGCCATGGGCGGCAAAACGTCTGCATGAATTTGGCGGTGACATCACCAAGTTTAAAGTGGTGAAAGTCTGGCCGTCTATTCTTGAACAAATTGCCATCGCCAAAACGGAACCGGGCGATGAAAACAATCAGGATATCTCTGCGCTGGTCGGGAAAGTGGATATTCGTAAACTGGAAAACCACGCCCAAAACGATCCTGACGCTTATGGTTATTCCGGTGCGCTGTGCCGTGCAAACCAGGGTGTGATGGAATTCGTGGAGATGTTCAAAGCCCCGATAAAAGTGCTGCACCCGTTACTGACTGCGACGCAGGAAGGTAACTATAACGGTACCGAAGGGATCTCCGCCCTGCCGTTCAACGGCATTATTCTGGCGCACTCCAATGAATCTGAGTGGGTGACGTTCCGTAACAATAAGAATAATGAAGCGTTCCTTGACCGTGTGTACATCGTGAAAGTGCCTTACTGCCTGCGCGTGTCTGAAGAGATGAAAATCTACGACAAACTGCTCAGCAACAGTGAACTTTCCCATGCTCCGTGCGCGCCGGGAACTCTGGAAACGCTCGCGCGCTTCTCGATTTTGTCGCGGCTGAAAACACCCGAAAACTCCAGCAGCTATTCCAAAATGCGTGTTTACGACGGTGAAAGCCTGAAAGATACCGATCCGAAAGCCAAGTCCTATCAGGAATACCGCGACTATGCGGGTGTGGACGAAGGTATGAACGGGCTGTCGACGCGTTTCGCGTTTAAAATTCTGTCCCGCGTTTTCAACTTTGACCATGCAGAAGTGGCCGCCAACCCGGTTCATCTGTTCTATGTTCTGGAACAGCAAATCGAGCGCGAACAGTTCCCGCAGGACATCGCCGAAAAATACCTGGAGCACCTGAAAGGCTATCTGATCCCGAAATACGCTGAGTTCATCGGCAAAGAGATCCAGACGGCTTATCTGGAATCCTATTCAGAATACGGACAAAACATTTTCGACCGTTATGTGACGTACGCTGATTTCTGGATACAGGATCAGGAATATCGCGACCCGGATACCGGACAACTGTTCGACCGTGAATCGCTGAATGCTGAGCTGGAGAAAATTGAAAAACCGGCCGGAATCAGCAATCCAAAAGATTTCCGCAACGAAATTGTCAACTTCGTGCTGCGTGCCCGCGCTAACAATAGCGGCCGCAATCCAAACTGGACCAGTTACGAAAAACTGCGCACGGTCATTGAGAAAAAAATGTTCTCAAATACCGAGGAATTACTGCCAGTTATCTCGTTTAACGCCAAGACGTCGACCGATGAACAGAAGAAACATGATGATTTTGTCGACAGAATGATGGAGAAAGGATATACACGCAAACAAGTTCGCTTGCTGTGTGAATGGTACCTGCGCGTAAGAAAATCCTCGTAACAGAGGATCGTTGGCAACGTCGTCTGGGGGAAATATGACGTATTTCATTGACCGTCGGCTGAATGGCAAAAACAAAAGCGCGGTGAACCGCCAGCGCTTTTTGCGCCGCTATAAGTCGCAAATCAAACAGTCGATTGCCGAGGCCATCAACAAGCGTTCGGTTACCGACGTGGACAGCGGGGAGTCGGTTTCGATCCCCAATGCTGATATCAACGAACCCATGTTCCATCAGGGTCGCGGTGGCTTACGCCACCGTGTTCACCCCGGCAATGACCACTTTGTGCAGAATGACCGCATCGAACGACCGCAAGGGGGCGGTGGCGGCGGCAGTGGTCAGGGAGAAGCCAGTCAGGACGGTGAAGGCGAAGATGAGTTTTCATTCCAGATCTCCAAAGACGAGTATCTCGATCTGCTGTTTGAGGATCTGGCGCTGCCAAACCTGCGTAAAAACCAGCATAAACAGCTGAACGAATTCAAAACCCACCGCTCCGGTTATACGTCTAATGGCGTACCGGCGAATATCAGTGTGGTGCGCTCTTTGCAAAACTCGCTGGCCCGCCGCACGGCGATGACCGCGGGTAAAAAACGGGAGCTGCGTGAGCTGGAATCGACGCTGACCGAGGTCGAGCACAGCGAACCGGCACAGTTACTCGAAGAAGAACGGTTGCGTAAAGAAATCGCCGAGTTGCGGGCGAAAATCGCCAAAACACCGTTCATTGATACCTTCGATTTACGCTATCGCAACTATGAGCGTCGCCCCGAGCCATCAAGCCAGGCGGTGATGTTTTGTCTGATGGATGTCTCCGGTTCGATGGATCAGGCGACCAAAGACATGGCCAAACGCTTCTATATCCTGCTCTATTTGTTCCTGAGCAGAACCTATAAAAACGTCGATGTGGTCTATATCCGTCACCATACACAAGCCAAAGAAGTGGATGAACAGGAGTTCTTCTACTCACAGGAAACCGGCGGGACTATCGTTTCAAGCGCACTGAAACTGATGGATGACGTCATAAAGGAACGTTACGATCCGGCGCAGTGGAACATTTATGCGGCGCAGGCTTCCGATGGTGATAACTGGGCTGACGACTCCCCTCTGTGCCACCAGCTTCTGGCACAGAAGATTTTACCGCTGGTGCGTTATTACAGTTATATCGAAATCACCCGCCGCGCCCACCAGACGCTGTGGCGTGAATACGAAGTGTTGCAGGAGAAATTCGATAATTTTGCCATGCAGCATATCCGCGAACAGGAAGATATTTATCCGGTGTTCAGGGAGCTGTTCCATAAGCAGGTTCAGGATCACTAATCTTTAGCTTTTTAAAACAGCGGATTGTTTATTAATGACCCGCTGTTTTTTATCTCTTATAAAATCTCATCAGACTTGGGGTATTTTTTGAAATACCGTCTAAACTTCAGAAGAGCAAAGCAATTACTTACCTCTACAAAAGGACGCTGTATATGAAAAAAATTACTTTAGCTACTACCCTGCTGATCTCTGCGTTTTCTTTCAGTACTTTCAGTGCATTGGCTGCCGATCAGGTATCCAAAGAAGAAGTCGCCCACTATAAACTGGTAAAAATCGGCAACATCCAGGTAGCTGAATCAGGCGGGAAAGTCGGTTCTCCAAGCGAGTTGCACGAAGAGTTATCAAAGTTAGCGGATGAGAAAGGCGGTAAATATTACCATATCATCGCTGCCGGCCAGAAAGGCCCGAACTTTGAAGCGATAGCCACAGTATATAAAGACGCAGAGAAATAATAACTGCTCAGAAATAACGAAACCACGCCAGAGTGCGTGGTTTTTTTTTGGGCAAAATCCTGCACGTCACACAGAAAATATTCCATAAAAAAAGCCAGAGGAATAATCCCTCTGGCTTTCTTGCATTATTTCCCAAAGGGGAAATTACATGCCGTACACCAGGTTTACAGACGTCACGGTATCGGTTTTATCCGGCGCGCTGGCTGGTGGTTTGGTGTTATAGGTTACGTCATACGCCACTTTCAGGGAGAAGTGGGAGTTGATCGCAACGGTCAGCGCAGTTTCAGAGTTCAGCGTGGTTTCATCGTTCGCTAAAACTGAAACGCCCTGCGTGAAGCGCGCAGTGTCGCTGATCTGATAACCGTAAGTGCCTGAAGCATAAGCCAGGGCACGGGTGGTGTTACCGCCCTGCTGAAATTCATCATGACGAACACCCGGACCCGCTTCCAGGTTCAGCGTGTGAACCGGACCGCTCCAGATCTGACGACCATAACCCAATGTACCGACAGTACGTGAACGATAACCGTTATAACGGTCGCTCAGCCAGCTACCCTGACCGAAAACATAGTTCGCGTTATCAAGGTTATAACGGGTACGGCCACCGGCCTGGTACTTCTCGGATGAACGCACACCGGAAGAAGAAGTATTACGCGCAGAACCCCACAGGCTGTAAGCCGTGTTGGTATCAAACCAGGTCATGGTGGTATCAGCATTCAGCGTGGAGTTGCTGGTGTTACCAGTTTGCGCACTGTAACCCGCCTGAACGTTACCCTCGAAAGGCTTTTTCGCCTGAGCAGGGTCATCTAACGCAGTGAAGATGGTGGTGTCTGCAAGGCTTGAGATACTGAACAGCGCTGCACCACAGACGATGGCACAAGCTGGTAGACGACGTACAACCCGAAAAAACATTTTGTTTCCCCAATAAGACTTAAGGCAAATAACGACATTAAAACCACACGATGTATGCCATTAATTAGGATCCGTTAATCAAGCCTGGCAACTCCATTTCGATGGCACATGCATACACATATTTCTACCGCAACAAATATAACGCACTCAGCCCAGGATATCTTAATAAAGCGGCTTTTTTAGATAGTTCCGAATGACATATATTTCCTGCAATAGAAATATACGGAATCATTACATTTCCCTTCATTGATCTCTTATTTTCAACGCCGGTCAGTAATTACTCATCGTGTGCCACACTTTACTTCTTTCCTGCCGCTTTGGTTCGAAATGTTGCGAGCCGGCAGCGTACAGATTTCCGCCGAACTCTTCGCTGAATCTTGTCCTTTTGAGCGATGCGGGGTAGTTTTATCCTGATAACGTCTTATTTTTGCCTCGGGTTCCTCGAAGGCAGCCTTCAGGAGGAGTGGTCATGGCTTTACAAAAAGAGATTATTCAGGCTCTGCACGTTAAACCGCATATCGATGCCGCACAGGAAATCCGTGTCAGCGTCGATTTTCTCAAAAGTTATCTGCTGGCCCATCCGTTCATCAGGACACTGGTGTTGGGTATCAGCGGCGGGCAGGATTCTACTCTCACCGGCAAACTTTGCCAAATGGCAATTAGCGAATTACGCGCAGAAACTCACGAAGCCGATTATCAGTTCATCGCTGTCCGTTTGCCGTATGGCGTGCAGGCTGATGAATCCGACTGTCAGGATGCCATCGCGTTCATCCAGCCTGATCAGGTTCTGACCGTCAATATTAAGAATGCCGTACTGGCAAGCGAAGCGACATTGCGCGAAATTGGTATTGAGCTAAGTGATTTCATTAAAGGTAATGAAAAAGCCCGCGAACGCATGAAAGCGCAGTACAGCATTGCCGGAATGAAAAAAGGTGTGGTGGTTGGAACTGACCATGCGGCAGAAGCCGTGACCGGATTCTTCACCAAATACGGCGATGGCGGTACTGACATTAACCCGATTTTCCGTCTGAACAAACGTCAGGGTAAAGCGTTGCTTAAAGAGCTCGGTTGCCCGGAACATTTGTATACCAAAGCCCCGACGGCGGATCTGGAAGAGAACCGCCCTGCTTTGCCGGATGAAGTTGCTCTTGGCGTGACCTACGAGCTGATCGACGATTATCTCGAAGGCAAAAAAGTCGACGATAAATATGCCACGATTATCGAAGGCTGGTATCTGCGTACAGAACACAAACGCCAGCCACCGGTCACGGTGTTTGATGATTTCTGGAAGAAAAAATAATCTTTCCGGTATCTCTGCGTTAACGGACACTGACAGGTGTCCGTTTTTTTTCACAAGTCCTTGCCGCACGATTATCACAAGCTACTTTCCATTCTTTAACTAAATCATTACCCTTAGCCTCCCTTCGGATGACTGACAGTGATGTTTTCAATGCAAAAATTCCTTTTCCTGCTGCTGAGCCTGGTACTGCTTGGCCCTCTGGGTATCGACCTTTACCTTCCGGCGATCCCGGCGATTTCTCTGGGTCTGAACAGCACCGAGGCGGTCATTCAGTCCTCAATTTCACTTTTCATTCTGGTGATGGGCCTCGGCCAGCTGGTTGCCGGGCCGCTGGTTGATAAATTCGGACGCCGTCCCATCGCCATCATCGGCGTGGTGATTTATCTGGCAGGCGCGATCGTTGCCGCTACAGCCATCGCACCGTGGATGTTTCTGCTCTCGCGCGTCATTCAGGGGCTGGCAGTCTGTTGTACATCGGTGGTGATTTTCAGCGGGGTTCGTGACCGGATGAGCGGCAACGATGCCGCCCGCGCGTACGGTTTTCTCAACGGCACGCTCAACATCATCCCTGCTCTGGCGCCGCTGATTGGCGGACTGATTGCCCAATATTATGGCTGGCGTGCGCCGTTCTGGGCGCTGGCGGGGTATACGCTGGCAGTTATGCTGCTGGTCATTTTCAAATTGCCAGAAACCCGTCCCGAAGGAACGCAAAACAATACCGGACTGCCGTTCCGTCAGTACGCTCGTATCTTGTTTAATGCCCGCTTTATCACTTTCGCACTGGTTAATGCCGGCGCAATGGGTATGGCACTGACGTACGTTTCGCTGGCACCGACGGTACTGATGAATATTGCCGGCCTGACCCCACTGGAATTCTCCCTGGTGTTCGGCGCAAACGGATTCTGGATCATGGGGATGAGTTTTATCGCTAACCGGATTATCCGCAAAGTGGGACGTCCGGTATGCCTGAAAACGGGTGGGATTCTGATGTTTATCGGCTGTCTCGGACTGATTGCCGGGATAACGCTGGTTCCGCCTGCTGAACAGACCGCAACCTGGTTGTATATGTTGCCGGTGGCCAGCGCCTGCGCCGGTCTGGCGTTCCTGATGGGGCCTGCAACCAGCTATGCGCTGGAACCGTTCTCTGCCGAAGCAGGTGTGGCTTCCGCACTGGTCGGTTCGGTGCAGATGGCCGGTGGCGCGTTGCTGGGCTTTATTGCGATGGCGTTGCCGTTGCAGCCAAAGCTGAGTCTGGCGCTGGTGATGCTGGCGGGAGGATGTCTGGCGATGCTGGCACGTCGCGCCAGTAAGAAATCGACGGGCCGTCTGACCCGTCTGGAACAATAAACGGTCTCTTTAATCGATTGTCGTCACCGGTACGCGGGGTGCCAGCGCACTCAGCAGCTCATAGCCCAGCGTACCGCATGCCGTCGCCACATCATCTACCGGCAAATGATTGCCCCATAACTCGACCGGTGAACCGATTTTCGCCTGCGGACACGGCGTAAGATCAACAGCCAGCATATCCATGGATACCGTCCCCACAGTCGTTGTGCGCACGCCATCCACCCACACAGGCGTTCCGGACGGCGCATGGCGCGGATAACCATCAGCATAGCCACAGGCGACCACCCCTACGCGCTGCGGGCCGCTCACGTGATAACGGCCGCCATAGCCCACGCGGTCACCCGCTTTAAGTTCCTGCACGGCAATCAACTCGCTTTTTAACGTCATCACCGGTTGCAGACCGGTATCAGCGATATCTTTCCACTCACCGCTTGGCGACGCACCATAAATAATAATGCCAGGGCGCACCCAGTCATAATGGGTTTGAGGATGCCACAAGGTCGCCGCCGAGTTCGCCAGACACCGTGCCCCGTAGATATTTTGCCCGGCCAGATTAATCGCCGCCATCTGGGCATCAACACCTTCAACGCTGTCGGCGGTGGCAAAATGGCTCATCAGGGTGAGTTCGCCTGCGTGTTTCAGTTCACGCAGTTGTTGCCACACAGCACCCGCCCGCTCAGGGGAAAATCCCAGACGGTTCATGCCGCTGTTCACTTTCAGGTAGATATCAACCGGCTGAGTCAGTTGTGCTTCAGCCAGTGCTTTAATTTGCCAGTCGCTGTGTACGGCCGTCGTCAGGCGATATTTATCAACGATCATTAAATCCTGAGGAGTGAAAAACCCTTCAAGCAGCAAAATCGGCCCCTGCCAGCCGGCTTCACGCAGCAAAATAGCTTCGTTGAAATCAAGTAATGCAAAGCCATCGGTGGAGGACAAACTGCGCCAGATGCGCGAAATTCCGTGGCCGTAACCATTGGCTTTGACAACAGTCCAGACCTTGCTGTCAGGAGCAAAGGCACGAATGATGTTCAGATTTTGGGTTAATGCAGAAAGAGATAATGTGGCAGAAATCGGGCGAGGCATACCGGCTCCGGTAATAAGCAAAGTAATGCCCATGCAGCGTCAGGCACTGCATGGGAAATAATGTCAGCGGACTCAGCCTACCGGATGCATTTTATGCGGCCCCGCAGGACGCGCGATAAAATCCGGGCTGTAACGCTCAACCGATAAATCATCAGACGGAATGGCCGGCGTCACGCCCGACATAATATCTGAAAGCAATTGCCCTGAGCCACAGGCCATCGTCCAGCCCAGTGTGCCGTGGCCGGTGTTCAGATACAGATTTTTGATGCGCGTGCGTCCGACAATCGGCGTACCGTCCGGCGTCATCGGGCGAAGACCGGTCCAGAACGTCGCCTGTCCGACATTTCCGCCATTCGGATAGAGATCTCTTACAACCATTTCCAGCGTTTCACGTCGCGCCTGTGCCAGTTTCAGATTGAAGCCGACTATTTCCGCCATGCCACCGACACGAATACGGTTATCAAAACGGGTGATGGCAATTTTGTAGGTTTCATCGAGTACAGTTGAAACCGGCGCGGAAGCAGGATCGGTAATCGGGATGGTCAGGGAATATCCCTTCAGCGGATAGACCGGGATGGACACAAGGTCGCGCAACAACGCTGTGGAATAGGATCCAAATGCCACCACATAAGCATCGGCTTTCACCACCTGATCGCCGCATTGCACGCCAGTGATTTCGCCGTTTTCTACATGCAGCTTATCCACCGTGCGGTTAAATTCGAAGACAACGCCCGCCTGACGCGCCATGTCCGCCAGCTTGCGGGTAAACATCTGGCAGTCGCCGGTTTCATCATTCGGCAAACGCAGACCGCCGGTCAGCTTGTGTGCGACCTGCGCCAGCGCAGGTTCTGCGGTGGCCAGCTGACTGGACTCCAGCAACTGATACGGCACACCCGCATCATCCAGAACAGCTATATCTTTCGATGCACTTTCAAACTGCTGCGCGGTACGGAAAAGTTGTAACGTTCCGCCCTGACGACCTTCATACTGAATGCCGGTATCGTCACGCAGTGCCTTCATGCAGTCACGACTGTATTCCGCCAGACGCACCATACGACTTTTGTTGGTCTGATAATGGTTCATGTCGCAGTTGCGCAACATCTGCCACATCCATTTGAGCTGGAACTGCGTGCCGTCCAGACGGATTGCCAGCGGTGCATGTTTCTGGAACATCCATTTTACCGCTTTCACCGGAACACCCGGAGCCGCCCACGGTGCGGCATAACCCGGAGAGATCTGGCCTGCATTTCCCGCGCTGGTTTCCTCAGCCGGACCGGACTGACGATCAATGACCGTAACCTGATGACCCGCCTTTGCCAGATACCATGCACTGGCGACACCGACCACACCACTGCCTAAAATGACCACACGCATATCAACTCCACTCCACACCCAAACAAAGCATAATATTCTGATGACAGGAAATTAACCTGACTGAGAAAAATCACCAACACAGTCACTCATAACCGTGAGGTCTTTCACAATTATTTATCGTTCATGACGGCATTTATTTCAATAGGGTGAAATAAATAACGATATCTCGCAACATTTCATCCATCGGGAAAGAAAATTATGGTCTTATGATAGCAATGACTGCACTGATGTCACGAATCAGGGGGCGCATCAAAGCCGGTTTATGGAAAGGTTTTTATTCTTCAATAAAGCCATTAAACCAGAATAAAAAACCACAAACATTCACAGTAGTGATATTACCTCACGGATTGAGAATTTTTGCGATTCAGGGCGAGTGGGTTTTTATAAAGGGGTGAAAAACGAGACATGGGACTGATAACACGGATGCCACTCTCATCAGCGGCATTTTATGACACAAACCTGGCTGATAAGGGAAATTGACAGCCATCAGCCATGAGGATATAGAGTTAATCAGGAAGGGATCCATGGTGTTTATCTAACAGCACACTCAGATTGAGCTACGATTATCAATGGACGTGCGAAATCTTAAGAAAAGGTTGTGAATCAAACACTCTGTAGCGTCCATAACTGAATGAGGGTGCGGCTTATGACAACAGTGACCCAGAAGCAAAAAACTGAGGACAAACGTCTCAGCGACGGACCGGACTGGACGTTTGAGTTATTGCAGACCTATCTTGCGGAGATCGACCGGGTGGCCAAGTCTTACCGGCTTGAAACCTATCCCCATCAGATCGAAATCATCACCTCCGAACAAATGATGGATGCCTACTCCAGCATCGGCATGCCGATTAATTACACTCACTGGTCGTTCGGTAAGAAATTCATTGAAACCGAGCAACTTTATAAACACGGACAACAGGGTCTGGCGTACGAAATCGTCATCAACTCTAATCCG
This sequence comes from Rahnella sp. ATs2, assembly GCF_051851855.1. NCBI lineage: Bacteria > Pseudomonadati > Pseudomonadota > Gammaproteobacteria > Enterobacterales > Yersiniaceae > Rahnella > Rahnella sp. ATs2. Next base: position 151,036 of record NZ_JBLYPL010000014.1, read on the forward strand.
TGTATCGCCTATCTGATGGAAGAAAACACCATCACGATGCAGGCGCTGGTCATGGCTCATGCCTGTTACGGCCACAACTCTTTCTTTAAAAATAACTACCTGTTTAAAAGCTGGACTGACGCCAGTTCGATCGTCGATTACCTGTTATTCGCCAAACGTTATATCAGCGAATGTGAAGAACGCTACGGGGTCGATGAGGTTGAACGGTTGCTCGATTCCTGTCATGCGTTGATGAATTACGGCGTCGATCGCTACAAACGTCCGCAAAAAATCTCCTTGCAGGAGGAACTGGCGCGGCAGAAAAGCCGTGAGGAATATCTGCAAAGCCAGGTAAACACGCTGTGGAAAACGTTGCCGCGCAAGGACAGCGTTGATGCACCTGAACAGGCGCGACGCTTCCCTTCTGAGCCGCAGGAAAACCTGCTGTATTTCATGGAAAAAAATGCGCCTTTGCTTGAGTCCTGGCAGCGGGAGATTTTGCGTATCGTGCGTAAAATCAGCCAGTACTTTTATCCGCAGAAACAGACTCAGGTGATGAATGAAGGCTGGGCGACGTTCTGGCATTACACCATTCTTAATCATCTTTATGATGAAGGAAAAGTCACCGACCGTTTCATTCTGGAGTTTCTGCACAGCCACACCAATGTGGTGTATCAGCCGCCTTATAACAGCCCGTACTACAGCGGCATCAACCCGTATGCGCTGGGCTTTGCGATGATGCAAGATATCAAACGTATCTGTCAGGAACCGACGGAGGAAGATCGTTACTGGTTCCCGGATATCGCGGGTTCAGACTGGCTGGAAACACTGCATTTTGCGATGCGGGATTTCAAAGATGAAAGCTTTATCAGCCAGTTCCTGTCGCCGAAAGTGATGCGTGATTTCCGGTTATTTACCGTGCTGGATGACGACCATAATAACTATCTGGAAATCGCGGCGATTCATAATGAGGAAGGTTATCGTGCCATTCGTCAGGAGTTATCGGCGCAGTATAACCTGAGTAATCACGAGCCCAACATTCAGGTCTGGAATGTCGATTTGCGCGGTGACCGCTCGCTCACGCTTCGTTATATCCCGCAAGATCGCGCACCGCTCGATAAGAGCCGCCGTGAAGTGATGAAACATGTTCATCGTCTGTGGGGCTTCGATGTCTTTATCGAGCAGCTCAACGAAGACGGCAGCGTTGAATTACTCGAACGCTGCCCGCCGCGTCCGACTCCGCTATAAACCTCCCATATTCAGACATTAAAAAAGGGCGCTAAGCGCCCTGTATTTATTGTTGCTTCCCGAAATCATTCGAATTGTATCATGGCGGCAACTGAGTGCGTCCCCGGGAGCATACATTAGTATGTGACCGGGGTTCATGAAGGCAGTCAACTATGAGACAGTTTGAAGGATGAAGGGAATTAACGGTGTTTTTGTTCGGTCAGATCACCCGGCATCGCGCTCTGCATGCTGTGCCAGATTTCACCACTCTGACGGCCATAATTACGCACGCAATCGACAATCTGCTCGTAGCTTTTCTCGTGGCAGATATCAGACAGCTTTTTATAGAAAGTGATCGCCAGTTTACGCGCTTCAGGATTGGAGAAGTAATAACGTCCGACGCGGGTATAAAGACCTCGCAGTCCGTTGATAATCAGTCCGTAAATCGGGTTGCCGGAGGCAAATGCCAGACCACGGAAAATGCCGTAATCGAGCGCCGTAAAGGCTTCGGCATGATCTTCTACTTCCGCCGCTTTAGCCAGTACCTGCTGGGTTTCTTCAGGATTGGTTCGCATCGCTTTACGGATAAAGATTGTTGCGATGTTGGTACGCACGGACAGCAAATTATCAATGAGCTGTGGAACACTGTCGTGATCGAGACGCGCCAGAGTTTCCAGAATATTCAGACCCGACGTTTCCCAAAAATTGTTCACCTTGGTCGGTTTTCCATGCTGAATTGTCAACCAGCCATCCCGGGCAAGCCGCTGTAACACCTCACGCAATGTGGTTCGGGTCACGCCAATGAGTTCGGAAAGTTCTCTCTCTGCAGGCAAAATTGAGCCCGGAGGGAAGCGGCTGTTCCAGATACTTTCGATGATATACTCTTCGGCAAAACCGGCAGGACTTTGTGCCTTAATAACCATGTGTTTGTCGTTCCGTGTGAGGCTTTTATCAGGGATATAGTTCAGCTCATCATACCAGATGAAAAACGCCTGTTATAGCCGTCAGTCAGAACAAATGTTGAAACTGTGCAGGGGTTTGCAGAATTTCACATTTCTTAATGGCTTATAGGATTGTTCGTTCCGGTGAAAAATTTCTGTCAGACAATTACACTGACCTATGCTTTTGATACCACTATAAATTACAGATAAAGGAGAACTGGGGAATATGGAAACAAGCTACAGTCGCGCATTTATAAAAAACTTTTTAGGGCAGTCCCCTAACTGGTACAAAATTACCATTCTGGCCTTTCTGATTATTAACCCGTTGATTTTCTTTTTGGTCAGTCCGTTTTTAGCCGGATGGTTGCTGGTCATCGAGTTCATTTTTACCCTGGGCATGGCGCTCAAATGTTATCCACTTCAGCCTGGCGGTTTGCTGGCTATTGAAGCGGTCATGATTGGCATGACCAGCGCAGACCGTATCCGTGAAGAGATTTCGGCCAATCTGGAAGTGCTCCTGCTGCTGATTTTTATGGTGGCGGGCATCTATTTTATGAAGCAACTGCTGCTGACCGTATTTACCAAGTTGCTGCTGAATCTCAGAAATAAAATTGCGCTGTCACTGGCCTTTTGTTTTGCTGCCGCTTTCCTTTCTGCCTTCCTCGATGCCCTGACCGTTATTGCTGTGGTGATCAGCGTTTCAGTCGGTTTCTATTCGATTTACCACAACGTCGCCTCTAATCAGAGTGAAAACACGGATGTAACCGACGACAGCTCGTTTACAGGCAATCAGCAACATCAGGCCGTTCTGGAGCAGTTTCGGTCCTTCTTACGCAGCCTGATGATGCATGCCGGCGTGGGTACCGCGCTCGGCGGCGTGATGACCATGGTGGGCGAGCCGCAGAACCTGATCATCGCTAAAAGTGCAGACTGGCAGTTTGTCGACTTTCTGATCCGCATGTCTCCGGTCACCGTCCCGGTGTTCATCTGCGGTTTCATTGTCTGCGCGCTCGTGGAACGTTTCCGTTTGTTTGGTTATGGCGCAAAACTGCCGCATCCGGTTTATGAAGTTCTTAAAAAGTACGATCAGAAAAACAGTGAAAACATTACGAAACAAGACCGCATTAAGCTGGCGGTACAGGTCGTCATTGGTGTATGGCTGATTATTGCCCTGGCTTTCCATCTGGCAGAAGTCGGACTGATCGGTCTTTCAGTGATTATCTTTGCCACCGCATTTTGTGGCGTCACTGATGAACATGCGATTGGTAAAGCATTCCAGGATTCTCTGCCCTTCACCGCCCTGCTGACCGTCTTTTTTGCTATCGTTGCCGTGATTGTCGAACAGCATCTGTTCACTCCAATCATTCACTTTGTGCTTCAGTCAGCGCCGTCAAACCAGCTGTCATTATTTTATCTTTTCAATGGATTGCTGTCTTCTGTGTCTGATAATGTTTTTGTAGGCACTGTTTATATCAATGAAGCAAAATCGGCACTGGTTAATGGTGTGATTGACCTGAAGCAATTCGAACTGCTGGCGGTCGCGATTAATACCGGCACAAACCTGCCATCGGTTGCCACGCCAAATGGTCAGGCGGCGTTCCTGTTCCTGCTGACTTCCGCCCTCGCCCCGCTTATCCGTCTTTCATACGGCAGAATGGTGTGGATGGCGCTACCTTACACGGTGGTCATGACGCTGGTGGGTTTGCTGTGCGTGCAATATCTGCTGCCGGATATGACGCAGTGGTTTACGGATATGGGATGGCTGAGCATGCCACCCGTCAGTGAAGTTCTCATGCCTCACTGAGACACCGACTTCGTGTAGGTCATTCTCTGGCTGCTCCATAGTCCAGAAAATTATCGAAATTAAAGTCGAATTGTCCGGTTTATATTAATTATTTACCTATTATTTATTCTGACAGGCTGGCAGCAGGGAGCAATTGGTTTACACTGCGTATCAGTAGCTAACTGCAGGGAAAATTTTCTATGTTGCAATATCTTAACCGCTGTTCACAAGGCCGCGGTGCATGGCTTCTGATGGCTCTGACAGCTCTGATTCTTGAGCTGGTTGCGTTGTATTTTCAGCACGTGATGCTTCTTAAACCTTGCGTCATGTGTATTTATGAACGCTGTGCGTTGATGGGTATTTTGGCTGCCGGGCTGGTCGGGGCGATTGCACCTTCCACCTGGTTACGTTATGCCGGTATACTTATCTGGATTTACAGTGCTTACGAAGGGATCCGTTTGTCATGGGAACACACCATGATCCAGCTGCATCCTTCTCCGTTCGCGACCTGTGATTTTGCTGCCCGCTTCCCGACCTGGCTGCCACTGGACAAATGGTTCCCGTGGATGTTTATTGCCAGCGGTGATTGCGCGGAAAAACAGTGGGAATTCCTGTCACTCGGTATGCCGCAGTGGCTGGTGGTCATTTTCAGCGTGTTTATGGTCATTGCGATTCTGGTGCTGCTGGCACAGTTCGTAAAACCTAAACGACGTGACTTGTTCGGTCGTTAATTTCAGTAAACTGAATTCATAAAGGCGCCTCCCGGCGCCTTTTCTATGACCTTCAGTATCATCATGCAGGGAATGCAGACTTTTTAATCAGAATGATTTACATGACTAATTTGGAATCTGCAATGAAAAATCTCCCTGTCGGGCTGGTCTGGATAATCTCCGTCGGAGCCTGTCTCCTTTTCTGGGTCGTAGTCGGTTTTATTTTTTATGGCTTGTTCAGATAAAGCTACGCTGACGGCCTGTCCTGGCGAGTATCAGCTGGCAGGTTCGCTCAATACACTGTGCAAAAAAAGACCTGGATTTGTAAAAACCTCAATGAGTTCTATGCTACGAGGGCAAAAAGGTTCATCAGAGGAACAGATATGGTTGTAAAAGGGTTTTCAAAAGGGTTTTTCATCGCGATTCTTTTAATCGTTACTTTGGCTTTTTTTGATGTATTGAGGCCTTATTATTCTTCCGTACTATGGGCAATTATTCTTGCGGTGATTTTCAATCCGCTGAAAAACCGGCTTAAACAATTTGTCGGTGATCGCAACGGTGTCGTTTCTTTATTAACCGTCTTGATTATTTGTCTGATTGTATTCACACCGCTGGCAATTATTACTTCTTCGCTGGCGATCGAATTCAATGCGGTATACACCAAGCTTCAGGCTAATGATTCCCAGTTGCCGGCAATGCTGACCGATACCATCCACCATTTACCACGATGGGCCAGACATTTTCTTGCAGAGCATAATCTGGACAGCACAACTGAAATTCAGAAAAAGCTTTCTGATGTCGCGCTGCAAGGCAGCCAGTATCTGGCAGGTAGTGTTTTTGTCATTGGTAAGAGCACGTTCGGCTTTGTTGTCGGTTTCGGCATCATGCTGTACATCCTGTTCTTCCTGCTGAAAGATGGCGCTTATCTGGTCAATCTGACGCTGGAAGCCCTGCCGCTTTCCCGCCACGTTAAACATCATTTGTTTATGAAGTTTGCGGCGGTATCCCGTGCGACAGTTAAAGGTACGGTGGTGGTGGCAATCGTTCAGGGTGCACTGGGCGGGCTGGCATTTTACATCGCGGGTGTGGATGGCAGCCTTCTTTGGGGTGCGCTGATGGCCTTCCTGTCAATCATCCCTGCGGTTGGATCAGCCATTATTTGGGTACCGGCTGCCATCTATTTCTTCGCTTCAGGAATGTTGTGGCAGGGGATCTTTATCGTGGTCTTCTTCGTGGTGGTTATCGGTATCGTGGATAACGTTTTACGCCCGCTGCTGGTTGGCAAAGATACCAAAATGCCGGATTACCTGATCCTTATCACCACGCTGGGTGGCATGGAAGTTTATGGCATTAATGGCTTTGTGATTGGTCCGTTGATTGCGGCATTGTTTATCGCCTGCTGGAACATCCTTTCCGGGCGTGACCATCGTAACAATACCGATGAGATTGACGAAGATTTCATTGAGGAAGGTAAAAATCACCCGGAGACATGATACGCAGGGCATTTTCTCTAAGTGCCCGATCCGCGCATCGTTATCGTCGGTCTGAGTTTAACGGGCGGTTGCTACAAACCGCCCAGTTTTACCAAATATGATTATGCAGTTTTCAGAACCTGGCGTAGAAATAAATGGCAACTTACACTATCGATCTGCAGGGGTAATAAATGAAAAATATCATTTTAGGTATGATCGCAAAAATCTCCCGTATGGAAGCAGACACTAAACAGCTTACCGCTCAGGTTGAGGCGCAGTCACTCCTTCTCGGGGCTATTTTCATCACTGTTGGGAAAAATGGCGGGCCGCAGGAAATCATCGAAAGCGTCAATAAAGCCATTAACTCCGTGCTCGACTCCGATGACGAAGTCCTTAAATCCGACGCCAAAATTTTGTTTGAACAGTTTCAGGCACTGATTGAAATGACGCGATTTATCGACAAGGCCGATCCGGAGCTGGATTCCGAAGCGCTGAATGCGCTGGGTGCTGTCCGGCCTGATTCAGAGATCTGATTCAGAGATCTGATTCAGAGATCTGATATCAAATCCTGGAATAAAAAAAGCCCCGGCAATT